>DFLI01000088.1:30288-40723 GCA_002373715.1 Bacteroidales bacterium UBA3623 | reverse complement strand
GGCCAAAAGTGGCCCAACGGTCCAGCGAGTGGGACGTTGGGCAGCAAAACCCTGGCAAAACCGGTCCTACGGTCCAGTCCATGGGACGTTAGGCACGGAAACCCGGCCAAAAGTGGTCCAACGGTCCAGCGAGTGGGACGTTGGTACAGAAAGGCGCTGAACGTCACGGAAAGGCCGAGGAAAGAGGCCTGAGCAACAGCCAAAATTCATTTTTCAAAGAAAAATGCGTATATTTGAAGGTTTAAAACCTAGAACCGAAAATATGCACAGAATCTTTCTGCCGATATACCATTTCTTCCAGAAGCAGAAATGGGCGCTCTACACCATCCTGATTGCTACTACGGCCGTTTTTGGCTGGTTTGGCTCCAAACTGGAGTACGAGGAAGACATCATCAAGCTCCTTCCCCGCTCTTCTACCTCCAATGAGCTGGCGTTCAGTGATATCGGCCTCATTGACAAAATCTTTGTACAGGTTACGTCCAGGGATACGCTCAATCCGGTAAGCACGGATGAGCTGGCTGCGCTGGCCGATGAATACTGCGCTATCCTGCAGCAGCGGGACAGTGCCACGCATTACCTGAAGGGTGTGCTGGTGTCGCTGGACATTGACACGGCGCTGGAGGCCATGGACTTTGGTCTGAGCCACCTCCCCTCCTTCATGGATACAGCCTGGTATGCCCAGATAGAGAAGACACTGGAACCGGAAGCTTTTGAGGAGCAGATGGCCCGTAACTATCAGATAGTGATGGAAGACGAAACCGGCGAGGAATCCCAGTTCGTGTCCATGGATCCGCTCAATCTGCGTTCCATGCTGGGAGATATCCTGGGCGGAGAAACATCGGCCGGAGGCATTACCATTGTGGACGGTCACCTCTTCTGCCCGGATAAAACCGTGGCCCTGGCCCTCCTCTCCCCTTCTTTCACTTCCACCAACTCCGGCGCCTGCACCAAGCTGGTGAACATGATGGACAAGTTGAAGCACGAGCTGGAGGCCGAGCATCCGGATATGCGCATCCTGGTGCACGGTAATCCGCAGGGCAGCGTATCCAACGCCGGCACCATCAAGCGGGACCTGGCATGGTCCATCGGCCTGTCGCTTCTTCTTATCCTCATCATCATGCTGCTCAGCTTCCACAAGCTGGCATTCCTGTGGCAGCAGGTGGTACCGGTTCTGTACGGCGCCTTGTTCTCCATGGCCTGCATGTATTGGATTAAGGGTTATATGTCGCTCATGGCCTTGGGTATCAGCGCTATTGTGCTGGGTGTAGCCATCAGCTACTGCCTGCACGTGCTCATCCACTTTTATTACGTGGGAGATGCAGAGCAGATGCTCCGGGAAGAGTCTACGCCCGTTTTCCTGGGCTGCCTCACCACCATCGGCGCTTTCATGGGCCTGCTCTTCACAGAGAGCGACCTCCTGAGAGACTTCGGCCTCTTTGCTACCTTCTCCCTCATTGGCAACACGCTGTTTGCCCTTATCTTCCTTCCGCATTTCCTGAAACCGGAGCAGATTTCCTTCAAGCGTACCCACGGTTTCCCGCTGGTGGAAAAGATCAACAACCTGCCCTGGGACCGCAATAATTGGCTTATCGGAACGCTCATTGTACTTATCGTCGTGGGCATTTGCTTCAGCCCCAAGGTGAAGTTCGATTCAGATCTGATGAACCTGGACTACGACAACGCCGAGCTTCGTGAAAGTCAGGAGCTTTACAACAGAAAGAGTGCCGATGGCTATGCCCACCAGTACTTCGCCGCCTGGGACGACGACAACCTGGACGAGGCCCTGGAGCATAACAAAGGCCTGGTGCGCGCCCTTGATTCGCTGAAGGCCGATGGTCTGGTGAAGAGCTACGTGCCCGTCACCAAACTCCTTCTCCACTCCCGTCAGGACCAGGAAGAGCGCATCCAGAAATGGTATTCCTTCTGGACGCCCGGCCGCGTACGCTACATCCGCAAACTCCTGGCCGATGCCGAACGCACGTACGGCCTCCCCAGGAAGTTCTACGATCCCTTCATTGGAATAATCAGCGCCAATTATGAGCCCGGTGACATAGTAGAATCGGGCATCGTGCCGGAAGGCCTGCTTTCCAATTACGTGGAGCAGCAGCAAAGTGGCCGATACATGGTTTATACAGACGTCTCCTACGACCTCCAGGACCAGACGAAGGTGTGGAAGACCCTCACCTCCTACGACCACGTGCTGGTGCTGGAACCCTTCTTCTACTGCCGGGATATGGTGGAAATTGTGCACGACGACTTTAACACCACCCTCTGGATTTCCAGTCTGTTTGTGCTCATAGTGCTCCTGCTCAGCTTCCATAATATCTGGATTGCTCTGCTGGCCTTCTTCCCCATGTTCATCAGCTGGTACGTAATGCAGGGTTACATGGCTATCTTCGGCCTGGAATTCAACCTGATTAACATTGTTATCTCCACCTTTATTTACGGTATTGGTGTAGATTACAGCATATTTGTGATGGAGGGCCTTCTCACCGAAGCCCGAAAAGGAGATACGAAGATGCTCGAGTACCACAAGGTGGCCATCTTCTACAGTGCCCTGGTGCTGGGAATCGTGACCTTCTCGCTCATTTTCGCACGCCATCCGGCCATCCATTCCATCGGCCTTATTACGCTCATCGGAATGGCTTCCACCATCCTTATTACCTATTCCTTACAGCCTTGGATTTTCCGCAAGCTGGTAAAGATTCCTTTCTTCCGCCGCGGATTCCGCATACCTGAAAACTAAAGATGAATTTAAACGCAGAACTATACCTGAACCTAATCCGCGGAGGGGCGGCCCGCCTGGCCCAGAACCGCCAGGAAATCAATAACCTCAATGTGTTCCCTATTCCGGACGGAGACACCGGGGACAACATGTACATGACCATTGAGGCGGGCACGCACGCTACGGGTTCTACTCTGTCTGAATTGGCAGATTCCGTATCCCAGGCCATGCTCCTGGGTGCCCGCGGCAACTCCGGCGTTATCCTCTCCCGCATCTTCGCCGGCATGGGAAAAGGCTTCCAGGGCCTGAAAGAGGCCGATATCAAAGCCTTCAACGCCGCCATGAAAAAGGCTGTAGATGAAGCCTATCACGCCGTCTCGCAGCCCGTAGAGGGCACCATCCTCACCGTGCTTCGTGAGGGCGTTGCCGCCGCGGAAGGCTCCTCCAGCATAGAAGAATTCATGGACCTCTGGATTGCCGGCATGGACCTGAGCCTGCAGCATACTCCGGAGCTCCTGGATGTATTGAAAAAGGCCGGTGTGGTGGATAGCGGCGGCGCAGGTCTCCTTTGCATTGCAGAGGGCATGCGGGCTGCTCTTCACGGTGAAATGGCCTTTGAAACCGAAGCCCTGGCTCCTCAGGCCGCCAAAGTGGACTTCAGCGCCTTCACGGAAGACAGCGTGCTGGAGTTTGGATACTGCACCGAATTCCTCCTGCGTCTGCAGCGCGCCAAAGTGGATTTAGACAGCTTTGACGAAACCGTTATCAAAAACTGGCTGGAGCAGCAGGGAGATTCCCTGGTTTTCTTCCGCGACGGTTCCATCATTAAAGTGCACGTGCACACCAAGGACCCCGGTGCCGTCCTGAGCAAATGCCGCGAATGGGGTGAATTCCTCACCATCAAGGTGGAGAACATGACCCTCCAGCACCACGAGAACCACATGGACGAGCGTTTCAAGCGCGCCCGCAAGGCCCTGGGCATAGTAACGGTAGCCACCGGCGCCGGGCTCACCCGGTCCTTCAAAGACATGGGGGCCGATGCAGTGATAGAAGGCGGCCAAACCATGAATCCCTCGGTAGACCGCTTCCTGGAAGCATTTGACGCCGCGGGGGCCGATACCATCCTGGTCTTCCCCAACAACAGCAACATCATCCTCACCGCCCGCCAGGCAGCAGAACTCTATAAAGACGCCAAGGTGGTGGTCATTCCCACCCACACGCTGGGAGAAGGCTATTTTGCCATGGCCAACCTGGATGCCGAGCTCCCGCTGGAAGAGCTCACCCAGAGCCTGGAAGCCGCGGCAGCCTCCGTTACCACCGGTTCTGTTTCCAAGGCCATCCGTGACACGGCCGATGCCCGCACGGGAGAATACATTGGCTTCAGCGGCAAGGACGTCCTCTGCTGCTGCCCCCAGCGAAAAGACGCCCTCATGGCCCTGGCGCAGAAATTATCGGCCAAAGATTCCGACATTATCATCCTCCTGCAAGGGGCCGATGCACCCGCAACCGAAGCGGAAGCCCTTCAGCAGGAACTCCAGAAAAACAGTCCCCTCTCCGAGGTTATCCTCATCGACGGCGGACAAGCAGTATATGATTATATCCTAGTACTATGCTAAAAATCTACACCGACACCGATACCGATATTACACCCGCCGTGGCGGCCGAATACGGTTACACGCTCATCTCCATGCCCTACAGCATTGATGCGAAAACCACCTACCCTTACGTAGACTTCAAGGAGTTTGACGCCCACGCCTTCTATGACACTCTTCGCGGCGGCGTACTCCCCACCACCAGTGCCATTTCCAAGGATCAGTACAAGAATTACTTCATCCGGGATTTTGCTGCCGGAAACGAGATTCTGTACGTACACTTCTCCCGTGCCATGACCAACACCTTCGACGCCATGGATCAGGCTATTGCCGACCTGAAGAAACAGTTCCCGGCTGCCCGCTTCGAAGAAATTGACACCAAGGGCATCACCACCATCAGCTACGCCATCGTGCGTGAGGTGGGAGACATGGTGAAGGCCGGCAAAACGCTTGACGAAATCCTGGATTGGGCCAAGGTGGAAGTAGATAAATTCGCCATGTACTTCTTTGCCGATGACCTCAAGTTCTTCCGCCGCAGCGGACGTGTAAGCGGCCTGGCTGCCACCATGGGAACCCTCATCGGCGTGCGCCCGCTCATCCACATGAGCCAGGCCGGCAAGATGGAGTCTATCGGCACTGTGAAAGGCCGACCCAACGCCATCAAGGCCCTGGTAGACAAGGTGGCCGAGCTGGGAGAAGACATTGAGAAGCACCGCATTTGCATCGGCCACACCGACGCTCCCGAGATTGCCCGGGAAGTTGGCCGTCAGATTGAGGAGCGCTTCGGCAAGCAGAACATAGTATATGTGGACGTGAACCCCACCGCCGGCAGCCACTGCGGTCCTAACGGCGTAGGAGTATGCTTCCACGCCAAGAACAGATAATATGATTGAAGTCCAAGAAGTCAAGACCAAACAGCAGCAAAGGCAGTTCCTGAACTTTGCGCTGGATTTGTACAAAGGCAACCCGTACTTCGTTCCGCCGCTGTATTCCGACGAGAAGAAGATGTTCGGGAAAGACTTCGTGTACAATGACAGCTGCGAATGGACGTGCTTTGTGGCCTATAAGGACGGCAAAATAGCCGGCCGCATCCAGGCCATCATCCAGAAGGACGCCAACGCCAAGAATAAGGAAAAGCGTTGCCGATTCTGCCGTTTCGACGCCATAGAGGATTTGGAAGTATCCAAGGCCCTCTTTGCCGCAGCCGAAAACTGGGCCCGTTCCAAGGGCATGGACACCATGGTGGGCCCGCTCAATTTCTCAGACCTGGAGCGCGAAGGCATGCTGGTGGATGGCTTTGAGGAGCCCTCTACCTTTGAGCAGAACTACAACTTTTCCTATTACAAGGAGCATGTAGTAGCCTTGGGTTATGCCAAGGAAATTGACTGGACCGCCAGCCGTCTGTACGGTCCTGAAAGTCAGGAAGCCATGGATGAACTGGAGCAGGTGGTAGCCTTCATTTTCAAGCGTTACAAACTGCATTACGGCACGGCCAAGAGCGGTCCGCAGCTGCTGAAGAAATATGCCCAAGGCATCTTTGACCTCCTGGACACCTCCTACGAGGGCCTTTACGGTACCGTCCCCTTTACAGAGGGCATGCGCAGGCTCATCCTGGAGAACTTTGCCATGGTCATCAACCCCAAGTTTACGGCTGTGATCCTGGATGAAAACGAGAAGATAGTGTGCTTCGGCCTCTCCTTCCCCGGTCTGGCTCCGGCTCTTGTGGGCACCCGCGGCAAATACACGCCGCTCACCCTCATGAAGCTTCTGTACTACATCAAGAACCCCAATATCCTGGATCTGTGTCTGGTGGGAGTGGACCCGGAATACTTGAACCGAGGCATTTCCGGCGCTCTGAGCCTGTCCATCATGAAGATGCTCAGAGACAACGCTCGCGTCAAGTGGGCCGATACCAACCTGAACCTGGAAAACAATTACGCCATCCTGAACCAGTGGCGCCGTTTCAAGAGTGAAGAATGCAAACGCTTCAGAGCTTACGTTAAAAAACTGTCATTCTGAGCGCATAGAGTATGATTAAAATATTAATTGACTGTTTCGGCGGAGACCACTGCCCTCAGGCACCCGTAGAAGGCGCCCTGGCCGCCATGGCAAAGAATCCCGAGCTATATGTGATGCTCTGCGGAGACGAGGAAATCCTCAAGAAGGAGCTGGAAGGCAAGGCCTATGACAGCGCCCGGCTGGAGATTGTACATGCCCCGGAGGTCATTGGCTGCGACGAGAAACCCACGGATGTGGTGCGCCTCAAGCGCAATTCTTCCATGATGAAAGGCATTATCCTGCTGCGGGACAGAGAGGACATTGCGGCTATGGTATCCACCGGCTCCACCGGAGCGCTGGTAACCGGCGCCCTGGTGCGCCTGGGCCGCATTCCCGGCGTTATCCGCCCGGCCTTCTGCCCCATCCTTCCCACCATGGACGGCGGCCTTGTGGGCGTCTGCGACAGCGGCGCCAACGTAGAGGTAACATCGGCCCATCTGCGCCAGTTTGCTATTATGGCTTCCCTTTATATGGAGAACGTGTACGAGGTGAAAAGCCCTCGCGTAGCGCTCTTGAACGTGGGAAAAGAGGCCGAGAAGGGCGACGAAACCCGTCAGGAGGCCTATAAATTGTTGCAGGAAACCGAAGGCCTGAACTTCGTGGGCAACATGGAAAGCCGGGACCTCCTCTCCGGCAATTACAATGTGGTGGTGGCCGATGGCTTCTCCGGCAACGTGCTGGTGAAAACCACCGAAGGAACCGCCCTGGAGCTCCTGAAAAAGCTCAAGAAAGAGATTTTCAGCCGCACGCTCTACAAGATGGGCGCCCTTCTGATGAAGCAAATGTTTGCCGACATGAAAGACTTCATGAACTACCAGAACTATGGCGGCAGCGTACTTCTGGGCACCTCCAAGGTGGTGGTAAAGGGCCACGGCTCCTCCAACGCCACCGCTGTAGAAAAGTGCATAGAACAGGCCTACAAGATGGAAACCTCCCGTCTTTCCGGCAAGATTGAGGCCGAAATAGCCAAATACGAACATTACGAAGAATAACGTCATGCCCGGTTTAACCGGGCATCTAAACAATACTTTATGTTTGAAAAAGTACAAACCATCCTGGCGAAGCAGCTTCGCAAAGATCCGTCCACTATTACCATGAATTCCCTCATCAAGAAAGACCTGGGGGCCGATTCTCTGGATATCCTCCAGCTTCTGATGAGAATTGAAGACCAGTACGGCATTGTGATTCCAGACCAGGAACTGGCCAAATTCGAAACGGTAGGTGACGTGGTTACCTATCTTGAGAAGCAAGAAGTTAAACTGTAAGATTCATCCGTCATGGTCCAGGTCTTTTGCAAGAATACCCAGGAAACCAAGCGCTTTCCCGAAGGTACTTCCCTTGCGCAGATGCTCACCGAATTCAAGTGCCAGGGCCCTTACCCCATTGTATCGGCCAAGGTGAACAATGTGTCTCAGGGTCTCAAGTTCAAGGTGTACCAGAACAAGGACATCGAGTTCATAGACGCCCGGGAGCCCAGCGGCATGCGCGTGTACTGCCGTTCCCTGTATTTCCTGCTGTACAAGGCCGCCTGTGATGTTTTGCCGGGAAGTAAGCTGTACATAGAGCACCCCATTTCCCACGGGTATTTCTGCCATATCAGAAAGGCCGATGACACCGAAATCACTCCTCAGGACATTGCCCTGGTAGAAGGCCGCATGAAAGAGCTGGTAGAGAAGGACCTCCCCTTCCACCGCTACGACGTGCAAACGGAAAGGGCCATCAAGGAATTCAAGAAGGCAGGCTTTGAGGATAAGGTGCGCCTCCTGGAAACCAGCGGAGAAGCCTACACAGATTATTATACGCTGGGAGATACGGCCGATTATTACTACGGAAAATTGGTGCCCTCCACCGGCTATCTGAAGGTATGGGGACTTATCCCCTACCATGACGGTGTGCTCCTGCAGGTGCCATCCCGCGAAGACCCCAGCCGCATAGCCGCCTTTGTGGACCAGCCCAAGACTTTCGAGATGTTCAAGGAAGCCCTCCGCTGGAACATCATCATGGGCCTGAACACGGTGGGAGACGTAAATGAAGCCTTCCTGAGCGGCCGTGCCAGCGAGCTCATCCAGATAGCAGAAGCCCTGCAGGAAAAGAAGATAGTGCAGATTGCCGAGGAAATAGACCGCCGCTACCACAGTGAAACTCCCTTGCAGGTAGTTCTTATCACCGGCCCTTCCTCTTCCGGTAAAACCACCTTCTGCAAGCGTCTTTCCATCCAGCTGAAGGCCTGCGGCCTGCACCCCATGTCCGTGAGCACGGACGACTATTTCGTGAACCGCGTAGAAACGCCCAAATTCCCCGACGGCTCCTACGATTTCGATAATTTCGAAACGGTAGACCATGCCCTCATGGAGAGCGACATCATGAAGCTCATCGCCGGAGAAGAGGTGTCGGTACCGGAATTCAATTTCGTAACCGGTCTGCGGGAATACAATGGTAAGAAGCTCAAGCTGGGAGACGGCCGCATTCTGCTTGTAGAAGGCATTCACGCCCTCAATCCCGGCCTCACCAGCCAGATTCCGGAAAGCGCCAAGTTCAAGATTTTCATCAACACGCTCACCGGAACCCTCCTGGACGACCACAACAGCATTCCAACCAGCGACAACCGTCTGCTGCGCCGCATTGTAAGAGACTACAACGCCGGTGCCTTCACGGCCCGCGAATCCATCTCCAACTGGCAGAACGTGCTCAATGCAGAACAGAAGTGGATTTATCCCTTCCAGGAAACGGCCGACGTTATGTTCAACAGTGCCTATCTCATTGAGTTTGCCGTGCTTAAGAACCATGCCGAGCCCATCCTCCGCAGCGTTCCGCAGAACTGCCCGGAATTTGCCGAAGCCCACCGCCTCCTGAAGTTCATCCACTACTTCACGCCGGTGCCGGATAAAGAAATTCCCGCAACATCGCTGTTACGGGAATTCATCGGCGGCTAGATGCCCGATCACGTCGGGCATGACGCTATGTCATCGTCATGGCCGGCTTGACGCTATGTCATCGTCATGGCCGGCTTGACCGGCCATCTCTACATTACCGGATTAGCATAGATATGCAGAAGAATATCTCTCAATTCAGAGGGATATTCTTTTGTTATCTCGTCAACATGCTTGACAAACGTCTCTTTCTCGGCATCGGTGTAGGAATGGCTGCGCTTGCCATTGAGCAAATCGGCCGCAATGTAGTTGTTGGGATACAGCCGATAGGCAGGCCGGATGCGGGAATCTATCAGTTCTGCCACGGCCTTGTTGAAGTCCGGATTGGAGTAGTCGTTGAACGGTTCCAGTTCCTCTCTGTGAATGGGTTCGCACACGGCCAGATGTACACGGCCCTTGGGCTGCGTAATGCCCGTCAGAATGCTGTTCAGGTCTTCTCCCGGCTTTTTGATATAGGGCTGCCCGGAGCTCTTGGCATACAGTTCCAGCGCTTTCAGTTCGTCGCAAGGCTCCCATTCGTAGGAAATAGAGAGAGGCGCAATATTCAGTTCGTCCAGGGCCTGCACGCGGTCTTCCCCACCGGACAGGCAGAACATCTTGATAATGCCCTGGTCCGTAAGGTCTATTCCATCCTTGGTGCGGCCGTTTCGCTGGGCAATCCACACGCTCTCTTTCTTCTCGGTAATGGCGTAGCGGATATACTTGGAAACATACTGGCTCTTGAGCAGGAAATCTCGCGCCGAAGTAACTGTAGTGGGCCTTTCTATGCGGAACATCTTGTTGCTCTTCCCCACGTCAATCACCATCTGACCCTGCATCAGATTGGCTCCAAAAGTGATTTCAGAGGTCCTGCGGCCCGCGTCGCTCAGCAGCACCTGCAGGAAGCCTGCGTCCATCATGATATCCCGGTGATTGGAAACAAAGAGGTAGTCTTTACCAGGATCCAGGCGCTCCATTCCGGAGACGGTAAGGCCGTCGGTGGTTTTGTCCGCGATGGCGTAAATCACTTTATACATCACCCGCATCTGGAATTCTTCCACGGTGCGGCAACTGCCCAGCAGCACCGCCACTTCCTGCACGGGCGTATCCGGGAACAGAAAATCACATACCAGCGGGAAATACTTGTCGGA
>DFLI01000088.1:7269-30177 GCA_002373715.1 Bacteroidales bacterium UBA3623 | reverse complement strand
TCAAACATGGGAGGCACGTTTATCAATAAACTTAACGGGCTTGCGGCTCTTGGCCGGGAAATTGATGGCCGCCACCTCGGGCACGGGCAGGATTTCAATGTTGGGTGCTACCCTAATACGGGAGCGGAAGCGGTCTTTAAGGTCCTTGATGGCGTCAAAATCGGGCTGATACTTAAGGCCCAGCTTCACAACCACATCGTCGGTACCGGCATCGGAGTCCTGCACCACTACCACGTAATTCTCTACATACGGGGTGTTGTCCAGCACATCGTTCACTGCCGGCGGGTACAGTGTGGTACCCTTCAGCTTAATCATATTGTTCTTGCGGCCCACCAGCGGCGTAAGGCGGTAGCTGTATCGGCCACATTTGCACTGTTCGGTAATCTTGGCCGCCATATCTCCCGTGCGGAAGCGCAGCAGCGGCATACCTTCCACGCCCAGGGTGGTAATCACAATCTCTCCCACTTCCCCATCGGCCACAGGAAGATTATCTTCGCCGATAATTTCCACAATAATCAGTTCGGGGTGCACATGCCCGCCGCAGCCATAGGGGCACTCGGAGAAAGTAGCGCCCATCTCGGTGGAAGAATAGGTGGCAAAGAGCTCCACGTCCCACTTCTCCTTGATGCGACGGCCCAGCAGATTCAGGTTGAATTCCTGGTCCCTCAGGCCCTCTCCAATGCCAATGATGCGCTTGATGGAGGAGTTCTTATAGTCAATTCCGTTCTCCTCGGCATACTGAATAAGCCTCAGAATAAAGGAAGGCACGCACATAATGGTGTCTGGCTTGAGCCGATTGATGGTGTCCCACTGCAGCTCCGGAATGCCGTTTCCCACGCGGATAATACTGGCGCCCAGCTCCCGGATGCCCAGGAAATAGGCCAGACCGGCCATGAAGCGCTTATCGATGGTGGTCATGAGCTGCACAATATTGCCAGGCTTCAGACCAGCGCATTCGAAGCTTTTTTTCTCGTTATAGGCCAGACGCTGCAGGTCTTTGTCCGTGCAGCCAAAGGTAACGGGATCTCCCAGGGTGCCGGAAGTGGTTACATAGTCCACAATCTTCTCCTTGGGGCAGCAGAGGAATTCGTCATTGAACAGCTGCAGGTCCTTCTTTTCCGTGAACGGAATCTTCTGCAAATCCTCAATAGTCTTAATCTTCTCTATATCAATATGATATTTCTCAAACATGCGCTGATAGTACCTGGAGTGCTCTTTCAAGTACACCAAGGCCTCATGCAGCAGTCCTTCCTGAAATACCTTAATTTCTTCCGGTTTCTTAAATTCTATATCCATACTTCGTATGTATAAAAAATGCTTTACAGCTGGGGGCCTAATCCCCCAGACCCCCTGGGTCGCTTCGCTCCATTGCTGGACCCTTCACTCTATTTAACTATTTGATACAACCATTCTATAAACAAGGGTTGCCAATTCTTTGTATATTCGTTTTGCTTTTCAGGGTTGGCACCAAAGCCGTGTCCTCCGGTTTTATATTGCGTATACAGGTGCGGAACCTGCTTAGCCGTTAGCGCACTGTCCAGCAGCTCCGAATTGCGGTAATCCACAATAGGATCGTCCACGCAGTTCAGCAGGAACACCGGCGGCGTATTGGCCTTCACATGCTTCTCCAGCGAGAGAGAATCCCGCATTTCCTGCCTGAATACCGTCCATTCTCCCAGCAGCCCCAGGCGGGAGCGTTTGTGCACAGGAGGGGCCGATAGGGTAACTACAGGATAGATAGGAGCCACAAAATCCGGCCTCAGAGATACCTCCGGCTCAATGCCATAGCGCGAGAGGAAATTGGTGTCGAAGTACTCCCCTGCACTCATCACCAGGTGCCCGCCGGCGCTGAAGCCAATGGCCCCAACCGGGCCGCTGTAGCGTTCACGCACCAGCTGGATAGCCCGCTGGATGTCACAAATCATATCCGGATGCCTGTGTCCCCTAAAAAGAACACGATACTTGGCCGCAAACTCAAACTTACCGGCCGCCCTGTACTTCAATACATACGCCGCATACCCTTCCGAAGCCAGCCACTGTGCCACTTTCGTCCCCTCTGTCTCCATATCATGCCAGTGATAACTACCACCTGGGCACACAATAATAGCCGCACTGGCCTCCCCTTCCGGCAAATACTCCGTAAGGGTCACGCTCCTGTCGTGGCACTTCGTTCCCTCCCATATCCTCTCCTGCGCTTGAACAGTATAGGAAGCAAGGAGCAGGAGGATAGATAGCAGAAAACCTGTGGCCACCCTCGGCCGCATTAGAGGGAGGGGCCCGCTGCCTGCAAGGCAGTGGGAGGGACGTAGGGGCGTAGCCCCGGAGGGTTTGGCACTATGCATTCTTCGGATTCTCATACCAATTTACATAAAAATGCCTCATCTCTCGGGTAAATGCGGCCATATCGGCCTCCTGGGGTACTTGTATGCGCTTTCCTATCTCCAGGGAGAGAGGGTGGAAGCGGAGGAAGAAGTCGTGTTTGGGCAGGGCTTCATGGAAGCCTCTGATAAGGAGCGGTAGAATGTCCATATTGAGCTCCCGGGCCGTCAGGAAGGCTCCGCGGTGGAAGCGGCTGATGCTGCCGTCCAGGGTGCGGGTGCCTTCGGGGAAAATGACCACTGAGTAGCCGTCGGCCACCATTTTCTTCACATGTTCACTATTCACGGAAAGGCCCCAGGACGCCGGGAAATAGCCGGCTTTGCGGATAACTGCGCCGTAGAACGGGAACTTCCACACCCAGTCGTTTGTCATGAAAATGAGCTTGGGCTGGAGGGCAATAAGCGCCAGTACATCCATATGACTCTGGTGGTTACAGATGTAAACGGCCGGCTTGGAGAAGTCCTCTCCGTACGGGTTTTTAACGGTGTACTTACAGCCCGGCACACTGTGAATGGCCCAGAACGCCACACGGCGGACCACCTTGTTAAAGGCTGGTCCTTCCGGGAAGAAAATGGCCAGAACAGACAGCAGCGACATCCAGAAAACCATCTGAAAGCCGATGTATACCGTGGCCAGCATGCCCAGAATGGTGAGCGGTTGCTTGCGGCGTTTGCCGTTTTTAAGGTGCATCCAGCGGTACAGAATGGGCGGCAGATAGCATGCCATGGCCACCACGGTAATCATACCAATTACCGTAACCAGACCCAGCGAGCGCAGCGCCGGATGCTTGGCAAAAGCCAGCACCCCAATGCCTATGAACATGATGAGCGCGCTAAGCACCACGGCATTGCTGTAGGAATGCAGAATCTTCTTGCCGGTCTTATACTCGTACTCCAGCCCTTCGGTAATGAAGATGCTGTAATCGTCTCCCATACCGAAGATGAAGGTAGCCAGAATAATATTGACAATGTTGAACTGCAGGCCCGTGAGGCCCATAATTCCCCGTATCCAAATCCAGCTAACAGCCAGCGGCAGGAAGGCAATGAGCGTGAGTTCCAGCGAGCCAAAGCTAAGCCAGAGGAAAATGAGCACAATAAGAGAACACACCAGGCCGATGGTATTGAAATCCTCCGAAAGGGCGCTCACCAGGGCGCCGGCGGCATTCTCCTGCGGGGCAAAGTCTACCGGCTGGAAATATTCCCTCTCCTGCGGTTGCCAATCCTGCTCCAGGGCGTCGAAGAAAGGCTGGAAGCCATGGGCCGTAAAGCCGGCCTTCAGCCCCTCCTCAATAAGGGCATCGGGAACATCCTCATGCCTTGTCCAGAAGGCTTTCCACAGGCCGATGCGCTCCTTCTGCTGCTCATAGGTGGGAAGCGGGAAGGCATCGGGAGAAGGAGACAGGGATTCCAGGAGGGCGAAGCCATCGGCCTGCTCCCGCGTCATATAGTTGATGTTGTGCAGATTGGAGTCGAATTGAAGCTTCTTTCCCGTGAAAAGGAACAGCACCGTAAGGGCCAGGAAGGCCAGGAAAATGGTGCGGCGGCCGTTGTCTGAAGGGTTGAAGAAGCGGCGGGGATCCAGTTGAATCACCTTTCTCTCCCCCTGGTATACCGGCATAAACAGCGGCAGGAACACCAGCACGAAGAGAATGGTGCCAATGAGCATCATGGCGCCAATGAAACCGAAGTCGTGCAGGGCTTCGGATTTCAGAAGCAGCAGCCCCAGAAAAGCGCCCACCGTGGTAATATTGCCGGTGAGAAGCGGGCTCACCTGCTCTGAGAGGGCCTGCCGCCTGTCCGGGCAATACTTGAGGTGGTCTATGTAATGGAGCGGGTAATTAACCGCAATGCCTATTACCGTGCAGCCAATGCCCAGCACAATAATGCTTACGCTGGCCTTGAAGCAGGCAATGATGCCCAGGGCAAACACGGCGCCGGCGGCAATGGACAGGAGAATCCACAGCACGTCCTGCAGCCGTTTGTAACTAACCCAAAGCACCAGGCAAATAAGGACCAGTGCTATGGCAAGGGCCAGGAAAGAATCCGTTTTAATGCGTTTGGAGTTCTCCACGGCCACTTCGGGGCCGCCGGTAGAACTGATTTGAACAGTGGGAAACTCCTGCGCCAGGTCTTCCTTGACGGTTTTTAAGACTGTGAGGAGCTCTCCGTTTCTTCCGCTTTCGGTGCTTCCAAACGGGGAGTCGAACAGGAGGATTTCTGTGTCTTGGAGTGCTTCCGGCCTAGCCTTCTGCAAACGAGCAAGAACAGGGTTATACAAGCCAAGAGGATCACTTCTTAAGTATTTTAGGGTAAATGGATTACCACTTAACAGCGCGTTTTTGTCTTCCTGCAGTTGGGCCGATATATACCCGGGAGTGGCCAGCAGGGAATCCATGCGCGCATAGTCTTCTTCCAGCAGGAAATAGGGCCAGTTGGCGCTGAGGAAATTGAATACATCAGCAGCCTGGGAGGAAGCTTCGTACACTTCTATCTCCGGGTAGGCCTCTTCCCAGCGGTCCATGAAGGCATATTCGGCCTCTTTCCTATCCTCGGCGCTACCCCCTTTGAAGAAAAGGGCCATCTTCTCGTCTCCCCCGCTCTGCTGCAGCTGCTCTCTGGATTCTTCCGGCAGGAAGGCCGATATATCCTCCTCAAAATGCAGCCTGGATGCGCTCCAGCCGCTAAGGACCAGCAGAAGAACCAGCAAGGCCACGGCCAGCCCTTTACGGGCCGACAAATAGTCGTAAAAAAAGAGAACAATGCGTTTCAACTGATACCTCTGCTATATTTGACAAATATAGCAAAAATACCTCAGCGGAACAATTTTCTGAGAATAGTTCTGGGCCAGCCGTAGAATAGGCTCACAAAGAGCAGAAGCGTATTCAGAAGAGAAATGCGCAGGAAATCGGCCCCCGGCCGGAAATGCGAGACGCGGTCTTCCGGATAGGCCACCCTTACCGGCACAGGCTTTAGTTTTAAGCCTTTCCAGGCGCTGAAAACAAGCAAGGTGAGCTCTGCCTCATAGCGGGAGCTCAGGAGGTTCAGAGAGGGCAATTCATTCAGCGGATACAGCCGGAAACCGGTTTGCGTGTCGGGTAAATCTACCCAGGTATAAAGCCTGAACCAGAAATTGGAGAAGCGGTTGGCAAAAGAGCCTCCGCCATCGGCCCCCATCTGGCTGCGGCTGCCTACAACCAGCGTGCGCTCCCCTTTTTCTTCCAGCAGCGCCGGAATATCTTCCGGGAAATGCTGGCCGTCGGAGTCTATGGTTAAGGCATACTTGGAACCTTGCCTGCGGGCTTCCAGAAAGCCGGTTTTAAGGGCTTGGCCCTTACCCAGATTCTTCTCATGATGAAGAACAGAGAGATGGCCGGTCAAGCCGGCCATGACGGTATTATCAAGGTCCGATAGGACGGATTTTTCAAGGTCCGACAATACGGATTTTGTACCGTCGGTGCTGCCATCGTTCACCACCAGTACGGGAAGGCCCTGAGCCAAGCAGCGCCGGATCACGTCTTCCAGCGTGCCGGCGTTGTTGTAGGTGGGAATGATGATGAGGGTGTCACTCATACGCCCAAAACCATTTTGGCGCAGAGGGTTCCGTCCGTCAGGAAGAGGCTCACATCGGCCCTTCCGCCCTCTTTGTAGGTCCATTCGTAGCGAAGCTGGGGGCCATCGGCCGTAGGGAGCACGGGGCCCACGAATTTGATGTCCTTGGCGCTGAGCAGTTTTTTGCCCATGAGCTCCAGGGCCATCTGCACCAGCGTTACGCCCGGCGTTATGGGGAAAGTGGGAAAATGAGCCTTGAAAATGGGGCTTTCGGGAAGCAGACGCACCACGGCGCCGCTTTCTTCCCGGCTCACTACTTCGTATAAATATCCTTCCAGCATTTTACTTCTTTACTACGTTTGTAAACTCAATTTGAGTCCAATCTCCATCCAAGCCTAAGATGGTAACTTTCAAAAGCTTATAGGTATTCTTCTCAACAGTCAGTGAAATTTGACCTACCAGCTGTTTCAGGTCTCTGCGCACAGGGTCCAACTGGACCGTATAGGTGTCTCCTTCCAGCACCTTCACCTTGAAATCCCGCTCCGTAGGAAGGCGGAATTTGCCCTTGGGTTCCTTGCCGTCCAAAACGGTTACGCGCTGGATGGGCTTAAGCGTTTCCCAGCGCACCTGGTCCGGCTGCTGCAAAAGCACCGTTCCTTCGCTCTCCATAGGTTCCTGGAGCAAAGGAGAACTGTACAGCCTGTGCCAGGAGGCCTGAAGGCTCTCCTTGGGCATATTCACTTCCTTCACCTTTTCCCATACGTCCTCCTGGGCAAATGCCGAAAAAGCACCTGCCAGAAGGGCCACCAGAGCGGCCAGAAGATGAGTTTTCATTTTCATCGGGCAATGAGTCCGCAACCGCACATGATGAGGAATACCCCCACCCACTGCTGCCAAACCACGGTTTCCTTAAAGAAAATAATGGCAACAAACATACCAAAGAGAAAACTCATGGAAGACAGCGGATAAACCTGGCTGAAGGGATAAGTCTTAAGCATGTACATCCATTCAATCACACCGGCAATACCGCAGGCACCTGCGGCCGCCAGCCACCAGTTGGTGAGTACACTGCCCTGGAAAAACTCCCAGGTCCAGCTGAACGGGGCCATGTGGGTGGCAGCCACCTTAAACAGGGACTGGGCACTGCACATGAGAATGGATTGAATAACGGACAGTAATAGAAGTCGAAACATAAGTTTTATTTGATTGAAAGCACGGTTGCATAATCCTCAGTGCAAACCAGTACTGTTTGGCAACTGCCCTCTTCCAGTAAAAGCTTGGCGTCCAGGAGGGCATTTTCCAGGGAACGCTCGCTTTGGGAATAGGTGCAGTTGTAACCGTGGCAGCCCAATTGGATGGCTATGGTAGAAGCCATGGTATTGTGGGTGCACTGCATAAAATCGGTAGGGCTAATCCCCTCCTCACCGTTTTCTTTCAGGCTATCCAGAATACGGTTGGTATGGTCCATCAAACCCAGGCGGGTGCCGCAGAGAATGGCATCCGGCATGCTAACGCCGGCTTGATCTAAAGCCTGCCGGGCACAAACCAGAACGCGTTTGAGCGCAGTGCTCATGCGGCGTGCCTGCATGGGCGGTATATACTGCTTGAAGTCCGGATCTGGGCCGGACAGCTGTACAGTTGCTAATGTGATTACCTGCCTCATTGCGCCTTGGATATTAAAAGGGACGTATCGTTGCCGCCAAAGCCGAAGGCGTTGCAAAGGACATGCTGCACACCCGTTGCCGGCACAGCTTCCCGGATAGGAACCACCCCGCCTTCAAAGGGCGTGGTGAAACCGGCATTCCCGGGCAAAAAGCCGTTCTGGAGAGCCAGAATGCAGAATACAGCCTCAATACTGCCGGAGGCCGATGTAGTATGCCCGGTAAGACCCTTAGTGGAAGAAACGGAAGGCAGCTGGGCGCCGAAAAGACGCTGCAGCGCATGGCTTTCACTCTCGTCGTTATTGGGCGTCCCGGTGCCGTGGGCGTTGATATAGCCAATATCGGCCGGTTGTAAACCGGCTACCCGAAGGGCCTGCGTCATGGCCAGGAAGGCGCCTTCTCCATCCGGAGAAGAGGCCGTCTGGTGATGGGCGTCGCAGGCATTGCCCCAGCCATCCAGATACGCCTGAGGCTGGGCTCCACGCGAGAGAGCATGCTCTTCGCTTTCCAAAACCACATAGGCCGCGCCTTCTCCCAGGTTTAGGCCCGCCCTTGTAGCGTCAAAGGGCCTGCAGGGCTCTCCGTCCACAATCATCAGGGAACGGAAGCCATTCAGATGAAGCAGGGTAAGGCATTCCGAGCCTCCGGCCACTACCACGTCGCATCGGCCTGCACGGATGAGCCGGGCGCCCAACATTAGGGCATTGGCGGCCGATGAGCAGGCAGTGGAAGGAGTGATAACGTCGGAGAAAAAGCCGAAGTGATTGGCAATAATCTGGGAACTGGCTCCGCAGTCCCATTCTTCGTGGTTGCGCTTATCCTGGGGCAGCTGCTCGGTGATATCCATGCAACCCACCGTGGTGCCGGAAATAAAGGCAGGACGGAAGGAACTCACGTCTCCGGCCTGTTCCAGGGCTTCCTGAACGGCCAGCATACCCAGCAGCGAAGTGCGAGGCACAACCTGGCTTTCCGGAATGCCCAGAAGGGCCTTCATTTCCTCATTGGAGCGCTTTACTTCCCCAAGAGGCAGTTCTTTATGAACGGTGGGCAAATAGCGGGCAGAGGCAAGTCCCCGGCGGCCTTCCTTCAAGGAAAGCAGCGTCTCCCCCCAGCCTACGCCGATGGCAGACACAACGCCAAAGCCGCTTATGCACACACGCTGCGACACAGGAAACTATTTAGTTCTGTGGGCGTTTACGTATTCGGCCATAGTATTGATGGACTTGAACACCTGCTTGCCCTCGGCCGGATTGGCCAGGCGGATGCCGTAGTTCTTCTCCATCAGGAGCATCAGCTCCAGGGCATCAATGCTGTCCAGACCCAGGCCCTCCATGAAGATGGGGGCGTCGTCCTGAATGTCGGCCGGAGTTAAATCCACCAGGTTCAGAGCATCGATAATCTTTTCTTTCAGTTCCAGTTTGAGGTCTTCCATATTTACCTTACTATATTTCAACAAAGGTAGACAAATTAAATTCTTTTAACAAATGCCCTACTTCCAGAATTCGAAGAAGTTGTACCACTGCAGGGGCCATTTTTCCAGCACCTGCGTCATCTGGGCGGCATAGGCGGCGGCCAGGGCATTCATCTTCTCCTGCTTGTTCATCACGTGCATTTCGGGGGTATCCAGCCGGGCCAGATAGAAACGATAGTCCTTATAGCCCGTTTTAATGGCAAAGGAGGCCAGTACCGGCAAATCCCGCGTGGCCGCTATGTTAAACGGCCCCAGGGGAATCTTGGCTTCTGCCCCCAGAATGGTGGCTTTCAGGAATTTGGGAGAGCCGAACAGACGGTCTGCGTGAATGCTCACAATCTCTCCGTCTGAAAGAGCGGCATTGAGGGTAAAGAGCCACTCCATTCCCTCGGCCGGAATAAGACGGATGTTGTTGCCTTCCAGCATTTTCTCCCGGCGGGCTCGGATAGATGCCTTTTCTCCAGGGAAAGTGATGGCATTCATGCGTTTACGCTTGCTGCGAAGCATATATCCGCAGAGTTCCGGATTGCCAATGTGGGAGGCAAACACCAGAAAACCCTGTTCCTCCTGAGAAAGTTCCTCAAACAAATCCGGCTTAGGGCTTTCTACCTTGAACTTGCGGCCGGCATAAGCGGCGAAGCGGTCCATGATGGCCGTACCAAAGAGAAAATGGTTGGCATAGCAGCCGCAAAAAGCCCTCAGAGGACCATATCCGTGCCTGTAGCGAAGGTAGTGATAAATGGCCAGGTATCCCTTGTGATTGAAGAGCATGTAAAAGGGAACCACCAGGGCCATGAAAAAGTAGAGAACGCCCAGCGGAAGCACCCGGAAAAGCCATACCAGGCCCTTGTGCATCCACTCCGTGCCGTGTGTACGGCCGCTCCACTGGCGCTCTTCACTCATAGTTCTTCTCTGTTAACCAGCCATCCTCGGGCGTCCCACTCCGTATCACTGGGACAATCGGCCCAAATGACCACGGCCGACTGGGTCACCGGGTCCTGAAAAGCCTGGCGCACCAACTCAAAGATGGCTTTTTCATCATATTTTTCCAGCACAAAGGCCGATGTTTCACCGGCATACTTGTTCCGGATGGCAATTTCTCCGGCCACAATATTGGGCAGCGTGTACACAAAGAGAGAAGGAGAAGGGAAATCCTTCATGGTGGCCACGTAATTGCGGTCGTTGGCCACGCAGCCCTCCCGACTGAATACCAGCACGGCGCGGTCTTCGCGGGGCTGGAAACGGTTTTCATCTGAGCCAACGAGACGCTCCGTGAGCAGGAAACCCAGGCGGGACAGCACATCCATCTTGAAGAACTTGGGATAGTCCCCCACCTCCTGCCTGTACAGCTGCGTCAAATCTACGCCACAAGGAATACTTACCTCTTTCACTGGGCACCTCCTTTTCTAAAGAGCAACGCTCCGTTCACTCCGCCAAAGCCGGAAAGCAGCTTGATAAAGGCTTTCCCGTGGGCCTCACGCTCCTGCGCGCTCACTTGCACGGGGGCCGATACCCCCAGCTCCGAGAAACCTCGGGTGGGAAGCACAACACCCGCCTCCAGCGCCTCCATGGAAAGGATGCTCTCCAGGATGCCCGCGGCGCCCATGGTGTGTCCAAAATAGCCCTTGAGGGCATTCACCGGCACATCCAGCAGCCCGGCACGGCTAAGCGCGATGGCTTCCATTTCGTCATTATACACCGTGGCCGTTCCGTGCACGTTCACAAAAGCCAAGTCTTTCTTATCCACAAACGGCAGCACCGCCCGCAGGGCATTGTAGCTGCCTTCCCCAGTGCGCGACGGTCCGGAAATATGGTTCGCATCGTTCCTTATTGCTCCTTCTACCAATTCCCACACAGATTCTTCGCTTCGCTCAGAATGACAAGTGAGGACTATTGCAGCTGATGCTTCTCCCAGGTTAAGACCAATACGATTGGCATCAAAGGGCTTACAGGGCTCTACGGACAGGGCTTTGAGGGATTGGAAACCTGTTACAATGAAGGATGACTGCAATTCTGTTCCCACCACAATCACCTGCTTGTACTGCCCGGAACGGATCATTCTCATTCCCTGCACCAGGGCAGCCAGGCCGGAGATGCAGGCATTGGATACCACCACGGGCGGGGTGCTTACCCCCAGGGCCCGGGCTATGTTCCCGGCGCTGTAGGCCAGGGAAACATCAACCTTATCTATATGCTCTATGTCTCCCTTGATGGAAGAGAGCACAAAGCCGGTGGCAGGGGCCGATGCGTCTATTCCGGCGCTTTGCACGGCGGCGCGGGCCGCTTGCAGCGACACTTCCTCGAAGGAAACCGGTCGGGGCAGCAAAGAGGCAAAATAGGGCTCCGGGAAGCCGGGATGCAGCGCCAGGGCGCTCTTTCCTTCCCGCACGGCCGCTAATACGCCGGCGGGGGTATTGCCCAGAGGCGTTACCAGGCCCGTACCGATAATCCCTACTCTCATCATTCTTTAGTGGCCGTTTTGATGGTGGCCTTGGCCAGCAGTTCCTCGCCGGAGCGCACCTCTACTTCGCAAAGGGAAATATTGAGCACCTCGTAGCGCAGGGAAACCGTTGTAGTGAGCGTCTCCCCTTCCTTGGGCAGACGGAAGATGTTCAAATCCTTCACCTGGCCAATGTAACCGATGTTTACGGGCACCTTGAGCACATAGACGCACAGAAAGCCCAAACGGGCCGCATTGGCCTGGGCCATGTGCTCTATGATACCGGCAGCCGACAGGCAGCCGTTTTCCATGAGCAGGTTACCCTCACCGGGGGTGAAGGAAACCGTGGCTTCATTGTCTGAAAACGCCTCCAGCCTGTGCACAAAGCGGAAAGGCGGCTGCTGCAAGACAATCTCGTTGATGTCTATAGTGCGAGGGTCCGTCACTAGGCTACGTGCTCCTGAATGAAGTGGCAGAAATCGTCCAGGGTAATGAGGGTGCGGAAGTCTTCGGGCTTCATCTTGTAGCCAAACTGGTCTTCCACCAGCACCACCACGTCCACTACTTCCAGGGAATCAATACCCAGGTCCTCTTTCAGACGGGCACTGCCTTCAATCTTTTCTTCTTCAATCTCAAGGTCTTCCACCAGGAAGTTCTTCACGATTTCGTTGATTTTCTCGATAGTCATACTTATTTCTTTTTACAAATTACTATGCTGTGTCCTTGTCCCAGGCCGTCGTGGATTTTTTCCACTTCCAGGCCGGCCTGGTCTATCAGTTTGATAAAGTCGTCGGAATGATACATTTTTGAATTGCCGTTGGCCATTACCGTGAAATAAAGGCTGGTCATGGTAAGGCAGAAGGCGGCAGGTTCGAATCTCTGGCGGTCCCAGAAGGTTTCCATAATCAGGAGGCGGGTGCCGGGTTCCATCACATTGGCGGCGCGCTGCAGGATACTCAGAATCTGGGGCTCGCTAAAGCAGTCCAGGAACTGGCTCATCCAGATAACGTCCGGGTGAACATCGGCCGGAAGGCCATTCCCGGGGTCCAGCAGGTTGGTTCCGTAGCCGTGGATACGGGCGGCGTTAGGGTCTTCCTTCACGGCTTCTTTCATGAGCCCTATCTGCTGAGGCAGGTCCACAATGGTCATTTCCACATCCGGGTCATAAGCTACGCACTGCTGCGAGAATCGGCCCGTATTGCCTCCTACGTCCATGATGCGGCGGGGTTTGCCGGCAAATACTATGGGAAGGGCCTCGGCGAAGGAATGGTCGCTGTAGAAATGGTCAAAGCCAAACCAGCTCTTCTGCACCTGCTTGGGCAGGGAGGAAAGGCCTTCGTAAATGGTGGGCCAGGGGCCGAAGTGTTTCAGACCGGCCGGTTTTCCCTCCTTCAGAGCCTCTTCCAGCTGGAAGAAGCCTTCGTAGTTAACGTCGTGATTAAAGTCCAGGTTCACGCGGGTGGCATTGTCCGTGAGGAGGAACCAGCCCACGTTGGAAAGGTGATACTGGTCCGTTTGGGGGTCAATAATCACCGTGCCGATGGAAAGGGAAGCCTCCAGAAGCACCTTGGCGGCATATTCGCTAAGGCCGGCGGCCTGGGCAATTTGCGGCAGGGTTTTGGCTCCGCTGCGCAGCTGCTCCAGAATTCCGAACTTGACCATGAGGCGGCTCACCTGGAAAACCATGGGGCCGAAGGCAATGAATTCTGCCAGACGTTGAGCGTCCCGAGCATTCAAATGCTCGCGGGTATAGGCTTTCTCGATGGAAGGAAATAAATTCATATACTTAAAATGGTTTGCAAATATAGCGTTTCTCGTGTTTTTTTCCTAATTTTGCAACCAATCCGGGGGTTGGAAGTCACAGACTGGCTTCGCCGCCGGAAGTTAAGACATAAAAATGGAAAAGGGACCTATCTCTCAATTCATTACCCATCATTACCGTCACTTCAACTCGGCCGCTCTGGTAGACGCTGCCAAGGCCTATGAAGACCTCCTGAACAAGGGTGGTAAAATGTTTCTGGCCATGGCCGGTGCCATGAGTACCGCAGAACTGGGCCTGTCCCTGGCAGAAATGATCCGTCAGGACAAAATTTCCTTCGTCTGCTGCAGCGCCAACAACCTGGAAGAGGATATCATGAATCTGGTGGCTCACAACCACTATTACCGTGTTCCCGGCTACCGTGACCTCACTCCCGCACAGGAGCAGGAACTAATCAACAACCACTACAACCGTGTAACGGATACCTGCATCCCGGAGGAAGAAGCTTTCCGCCGTCTGGAAAAGCACCTGGTAGAGGTTTGGGACAAGGCCAAGGCAGAAGGCAAGAGATATCTCCCCTACGAGTTCATCTATCAGATGATCCGCAGCGGCGTTCTCAAGCAGTACTACGAAATTGACCCTAAAGACAGCTGGGTAGTAGCCGCCTGCGAAAAGAACATCCCCATCATCTGCCCCGCCTGGGAAGACTGCACCACCGGTAACATCTTCACCGCCCACGTCATCCGCGGAGAATATGATCCTCACATGGTTATCCAGGGTGTAGAGGTTATGATGTTCCTGGTAGACTGGTACAAGAAGAACGCCCCCGGCGTTGGCTTCTTCCAGATTGGCGGTGGCACCGCCGGAGACTTCCCCATCTGCTGCGTTCCCATGATGGAGCAGGATCTGGGTTGGGAAGGCACTCCCCTCTGGGCATACTTCTGCCAGATTTCGGATTCCACCACTTCCTACGGTTCCTATTCCGGTGCCGTTCCCAACGAGAAAATCACCTGGGGCAAGCTTTCCCCGGATACCCCCCGCTTCATAGTAGAGTCCGATGCCACCATCGTGGCACCGCTCATCTTCGCCTATGTCCTGGGCTGGTAAGAAATCTTTCAAAGATCGTCTCAAGAGCCTGTTCCCCATCCGAGAGCAGGCTCTTTCTTCTTCATCTGCCTTCACGCAAGAAGACAGAAACCGGCTGGAAGCCCTCCTGCAAGTGTGGGTGCAGGGAAAAGGCTACCGGCTTCCCCATCGCACCGTTGCAGAAGCGGCGCAAAGCATAGGCACCTCCTCCCTATTATTATATAGGTATTTTAAGGCCGATGGCAAAGACTTCCGCACCTGGCGCACGGAGCTCCGCCTCCAGGACGCCATGCAGCAGATGCTCTCCGAACCCCGCACTCCCCTTTCCACCATTGCCCGCCGCGTGGGCTTCTCCGACCGCAGCAATTTCGCCCGCCTGTTCAAACAATACACCGGCGTTACTCCACTTCAGTGGCGAAAAGAGATGGCCGATCGGTGTCGGCCATGACGATGGTCTCTCATGCCACAGCGTCATTCCCGGCTTGACCGGGAATCTCATTATTTGAAAATTTTCAAATTATTTTTGGAAATTGAATTTTTCTTTTTACCTTTGCAGTGTACTAATGAACTAATACACTACAAAAGATATGATCCAAGTCAAAGATTTATCCTTCAGTTATGGCTCCAAGGGTGTTCTGAAGAACATTTCCATGGAGCTGAAAGGAGGCAACATCTACGGCCTCCTGGGAGAGAATGGTGTAGGGAAAACCACTCTCCTTACTTTACTGTGCGGCCTGAAGAAGCCGCAGACTGGCAGCATCGAGACCGACGGTCGCAATCCTTTCGACCGTCAGCCTTCCCTGCTGGCAGAGCAGTTCTACCTTCCTGATGAGGTTGCTCCCATCCGTGCCAAGGCCATTGACTTTGGCGCCGAGCGGGGTAAGCTCTGGCCCCTGTTCGACATGAACAAGTACCTCACCCTTCTGGGAGAATTTGAGGTGGACACCACCCAGCGCATGGATACCATGAGCGCCGGCCAGCTCAAGAAAACCTGGATTGCATTCGCCCTGGCCTGCAATGCCCGCCACTACTTCATGGACGAACCCACCAACGGTCTGGACATTCCTTCCAAGAGCCAGTTCCGCAAGGCCATCATGAAGTACACCTGCGATGACAGCGCCATTATCATTTCCACCCACCAGGTGCGTGATTTGGAAGAAATCATTGACCCTATCATTATCCTGGACAAGGAAGACGTGCTGCTCAATGCAAGCCTGCAAACCATTTCGGAGAAACTCTTCTTCGACTATGGTTCCCAGCTGCATCCCGAAGCCCTCTACCTGGAAAATACGCCTTCCGGTGCCATCCAGGTGTATCCTAACACCACCGGCGAAGAGTCCAAGGTGAACCTGGAAGCCCTCTTCAATGCCGTGCACTCCCACAAAGATGTAGTTAAAGCCTTATTTGCGTAAAGTTATGAAAAGTGAAGTATTCAATGGTTCCCGTTTCTGGACCTATTTCAAATATGACCTTGCCCAAATGTGGCGTAACCACGTAAAGGCCGCCATTCTTATAGGCTTTTCCGGTCTTATTCTCTACATCCTGGGCATTGCCTTCAATGCCATCTTCAACTCTGTGTGGCAGGCCCCGGGTTTCGGTGCCCGTATCACCATCTTCCTTCTGGCCTGCTTTGCCCTGGAGCTTTATCAGACCCGCACCTATGGCTATCTTACCAACAGGCGCAAGGGTTCCTCCTGGCTCATGATTCCCGCATCGGCCTTTGAAAAATGGCTCTCCATGATGCTTCTGACGCTGGTGGTTATTCCCGTGGCTTTCCTGGGCACCTATACTATTATTGACGGTATTCTTGCTCTGGCCGACCCTACTTATGGTCAGGTTCTTATCAAAGCCGCCGGTGAATTCATTGAAAATACCAACAATGCTCTGGTGGTAGCCAACGAAGAATATTCCACCACCTGGAACCTGGGATTCATGGCTATGCCCGTCTTTGCCGGATACATTTGCAATTTCCTGTATTTCCTGCTGTGCGGCATTTCCTTCAAGCGCAACAAGATTCTCTGGGCCTTCATTATCCTCTTCATCGCCAGCACGGTACTCTCTCTGGTTCTTACCAGCCTGGGTCTGCAGGGCAACTATGAGGTGGAAGACCTGGCCGAGGCAGAAGTAATCATCCGCAAAGTTATCAATTGGAGCACTGCTTCCGCCTTTGCCCTGGCCGCTTGCCTGGCAGGAGGCATCTTCTACAGAATTAAAACTCTAAAACACTAGTATTATGGACTTCCACGGAGAAAAACCCATCTACCTCCAGATAGCCGACGTGTTCTGCGAGAACATCCTGTCCGGCTCTCTGAAGGCCGATGACAGAATTCCGTCGGTCCGCGAGTACGGCGCCCAGATTGGGGTAAACCCCAACACGGTGATGCGCGTTTATGAAAAACTAACCGCAGACGGAATCATTTATAACAAGCGCGGAATTGGCTACTTTGTGTCGACCGATGCCCGTGATAAGATTTTAGAGGTCCAAAGGGCCGATTTTTTGGAAAAAGAAGTCCCCGCCATCAAACGCAAGATGGAACTGCTGGGACTGGATGCCAAGATTTTTAACTAAGAAAAAGATATGAAAAAAGTAATTCTGGCCTTGTGCACTATGGTGCTGGCTACCAGCTGCGTATATTCGTTAAATTTGAATATGAACAACCGGGTTGTCTGCAAGGGTGAGGTGAAAACCGAGCAGATGGATCTGGGAGATTTCAACCAGATTGTATTGAACGGAGCGGCCGATTTGGAGATTTTCCAGACGGAGACCTGCCAGGTGAAGGTGGAAGCCAACGAGGAAGTATTCCAGTATCTGGACTTCCGTGTGGAAGACGGCACCCTTGTCCTGGAAACCAAGAAGGACGGCAAATCCATCCAGATTAGCGCCAAAACCTTCAAGGTATATGTGAACGCTCCCCTGTTGGAAAGCGTCGTGGTGAACGGTGCGGCCGATGCCAACCTGCACGCCTACACCTCTGACAAGGATCTTGTCATGATGGTAAATGGTGCCGGAGACGTGGAAATGGACAGCATCAAGGTTCCCTCCCTTTCCTTTACCATTAACGGAGCCGGAGACCTGGAGGCCACTTCTATAGACGTTGAAAAGCTGTATGTAAGCGTAAACGGTGCCGGTGATGTGGATGTAAGCGGTAAGGCCGGCTATGCCAAATTAAGCGTAACCGGAGCCGGAGACATTGACGCCTACAATCTGGACTGCCCTCAGGTGGACAAGTCCAAGGCAGGCGTGGCATCCATTCGTCTTAAGAAAGACTAATTACCATCCTTTACGGATATTCTGGGCCATTTCATGAGCCAGACGGGCCCGTGCTTCCTGGGAATACCAGGCAATGTGCGGACTGAACAGCAGGCGTTCAGGATGAACCAGATGCAATAAGGGGCTGCTCTGAGGGAGCGGCTCCTTTACGTATACGTCCAGGGCCGCGCCGGCAATGAGGCCTTCGTCCAGGGCGCGGGCCAAATCTTCCTCTACGGCAATGCCTCCCCTGCCGGTGTTCACCAGGTAGGCGCTGTGCTTCATCTGCTTGAACTGCTCATAGCCGATGAGTCCGGCCGTGCGCTCGTTGTAGGGGGCGTGGATGGAGATGATATCGGCCTTTTGCAGCAGTTCCTCCAGCCCTACGCAGGGATAATCCTTGCAATGGCCGGTACCGGAGGTGGAATAATAGATAATATCCATTCCAAAGGCTTTGCCAATGGCCGCCACTTTTTGGCCGATGGCACCCATACCCACAATACCCAGCGTTTTGCCAGCCAACTCCATAAAAGGATGGGCGTAGTCCACGTGCACGGGGTTCTTGCTGTAGGCCCCGCTTTGCACGAAGTCCTGGTAATGGAAGGCACGGCCCACCAGGTTCAAAATGTGCATCCAGGCGGTCTGAGCCACGGAATCTGTGGAGTACCCGGCCACGTTTCGCACAATAACGCCGCGCTCTTCGCATAGCTTAACATTTATGTTATTGATGCCGGTTCCGGCCTCGCACACCAGCTTTAGCTTGGATGCGGCGTCCAGGAAAGCCTGGTCCACTATTACCTTGTTCAGTAAAGCGACATCGGCATCTTTTACTCTCTCCCGGGCCTCTTCCGCGGTAGAAGAGGGATAAGTGGTAAGCTCGCCCAGCGAGGCAATTTCCTCCAGGGACACATCTCCCATGGATATGGCATCAAGAAAAACTATCTTCATAATACTTCTCGTCATACCCGGCTTCACCGGGGATTCTTTACAAAAGTGTCATCGTCATACCCGGCTTGACCGGGTATCTTTTTTACAAAAATAAATGATTTTTTGTATATTTACATCTTGTAATGGCAAGCGTAGCAGAAATATTGGCTCGTATAGACGAGAAAGCGCCTTACGCGATGGTCATTGAGGCCAGCGTGCGAGACTACTGCGTCCTGGCCCTGCAGTTCCTGCGGGGAGAGGCCAATTATGCCCGCTACTTTGAGAGCGTATTGCCAGACCCCATGCCTTCGCTTCAGAAGGAAGTGGAGGAGAAATCCTGCTCTGGAGAGCGCTACTGCGTGCAGCTCTACTCCCCTTCCGAAGAGGCTTTGCTGGCCGATGTCATCGCAGACCTTGCCTTCGCCCAATCCCAGCGGCTCACTCTGGCCACGCCGGCCACTCCGCAGGCAGACGACCGCGAACGCGCATGCGTGTACATCACTGCCGTTTACACCCTCTTTGCCCTCACCCTTCACAACCGCACAGACTTTGCCGTCCTCTTCCTGGAGGCCTGGGACAATTTCAACCAGTTTGCCAGCGCCCGCACCATCCGCAAGCACTACGACCGCAGCTGGAACAGTCGCTACGACTCCCTCTACTATCCCCTGGGCTAGTTTCTCTTTCCCCGTGTGCGGGGCATTATCCGTTATTGTAAAACGATAAGAGATGGACAAATTTTGTTCACCTCAGTATATTTTTGCAGATTTTCACTCAGGTGAACACCCCGCTGGCTGGAAGGCTGGCGGGGAGTTTTTGTTTGCTGTCGGCCCTGGAGGAATTTGGAGGGTTGGGAGAAAATGATTAACTTGCAGGGACATAGCAGATATATTTAATGCACCGACTTGCCATGAGAAAGACCTTGTTTGTAGTTTTGGCTGCCTTTGCAGCGCTGTTTATGACCGCTTCAAGCGCCCAGGCGCAAGAGCAGAATGCTTCCGTTGTGTACTTCACGCGCGACATCTCCCCCCAGGGGCTGGTTAAAATCTATGAGGCCCTGGGCGTGAACCCTGCTGGCAAGGTGGCCGTAAAGATTTCTACCGGCGAGTCGGAGAAGTCCAACCACCTGCGTCCGGAACTCATTGCGCCGCTGGTGCAGAAAGTGAACGGTACGCTGGTAGAATGCAATACGGCCTATGAAGGCAACCGTTCTTCCACCCAATCCCACCGCAAGGAAATTGAGAAGCGTGGCTATAACAAGATTGCCACGGTGGATATTATGGATGAGGAAGGAGAGTTCAAGATTCCGGTTGCCGATGACAAATGGATCAAGTATGACATTGTGGGTTCCCACCTGAAGAACTACGATTTCATGATTAACCTGGCCCACTTCAAGGGGCATGCGATGGGCGGCTTCGGCGGCGTATTGAAGAACGCGTCTATAGGCGTAGCTTCCCAAAATGGCAAGGCCTATATTCACAGCGCCGGCAAAACAGAAGATTGGCACAAGCTGTGGACCAATCTGCCGGAGGGGTGGATGTCTTCCCCCGAAAAGAACACTCCCTTCATTGAGTCCATGTCGGCCGCGGCGCAGGCTGTGCATAACTATTTCAAGGCCCGGGGAGGCATTGTGTACATTGATGTGATGAATAATATCTCCATAGACTGCGACTGCGACGGACGGCCGCATAAGCCCACTATTGCCGATATTGGCATAGCCGCTTCGCTGGATCCGGTGGCGCTGGACAAGTTCTGCCTGGACCAGGTATTCAACCTTCCCAATGACAAGAATAACGACACCAAGGCCCTCCTGGAGCGCATTAACCAGCGGCACGGCACCCGCATTGTTTACCGGGGCGAAGAAACGGGCCTGGGTACCACCCAATATACAGTTGTAGATTTAGACGACAATGATATGAGCAAAGTGATTCTGGACAATATCTTTACCCGTAAGAGTGTCCGTTCCTATACGGAGGAGGACGTTACTCCCCAGGAAGTAGAAACCATCCTGAAGGCCGCCATGAGCGCCCCTAGCGGCATGAATGCTCAGCCGTGGCGCTTTGTGGTGGTGAGAGAACAAGCCACCAAAGACAAACTGGCCGGCGGCTTCAACAAGATGATTGCCAAAGCTCCGGTTGTGATTGTGGTATGTGGAAAGACCACGGGAAGAATGGGCGGAGAAAACCACAACTGGACGGCCGATTGCGCCGCCGCCACGGAGAATCTCCTGCTTGCTGTTAATGCGCTGGGGCTGGGAGCCGTCTGGACCGCCTGCTATCCCTACGAAGATAGGATGAAACCGGCCATTGAAGCCCTGGGACTTCCTAAAGACGTTAAGCCTTACTGCATTGTTCCCATCGGCCACCCTGCCGGCAACGACAAGCCCAAAGACAAATGGAAGCCGGAGAATATCCACTACGAAAAGTGGTAATCTAAAGCAGAGCTTCTATCTCGGACTCCAGTTCTTCGGGGGTTACAACGGGCTCGAAACGGGCCACTACCCTGCCTTACGCCAAATCGGAGAGGGTGGACTGGTAGGAGAGGCCCAGGCGCTGGAGCTGGTAGAGGAAGGCCTGCTCGAAGCTGTCGCTGAAGATTTTGCGGGTTAGGTGCAGGTAGAGACGGCCGTTGTAGCTCACACAGGAAACGGCGCCGCTGTTGCCACGCTGGCGGCCCAGGGCAAAGTCCACATCTTGAATGTAAGGGAACAGGGCCGATGGCACATTCAAGTTACCCATATTGGAGAGCGTTTGAGAGCAGAAACGGTCTCCGTGCAGGAGGTTAATCACATCGATGATGGGGTGCTTGAAGATAAGCGGCAGCAGGCGCACCACCAGCATTTCCTCCAGCTCTACGTTGGCGGCAATCTTGGGTTCCAGGTTTTCCTTTTTAAGGTCGTGGGCCTTCTGGGCCTTGATAGTCTGAACCATCTTGGCAAAAGTAAGATAGCCGTCCTTTACATCCACTCCCAGGTTCACATAGGAGGAGAAGTTGCGAACCGTACGGCTGTGGTAAAGAGGCCGCAGATTCACGGGAACGGACACCTTGAGCACAGAGCGTTTCTTGCTGCTGGCATCCAGCCTGTGCTCCTGTTGCAGGGCATAGAGCATGGCCGATGTAAGAAGCTCGGTCACCGTGCAGTCGTACTCCCGGCACACCTGCTTGATTTTATCGGCCTGCATTACAACGCGAAGGTCCTTCACCGTGCCGCCGGGCATTTCCTTGCCACGGATGTGATAGGCGTCCACGTTCTTTTCCAGCTGGCCGCGCCGGCCGCTGAACACCGTCTTGAAGCTGTCTTCCACTTCGGCATAGGCGGGGCTGTCCTTGGGGTCCAGCACTAAGCCGTTGTAGGGAATGCGAAGACCATATCTCTGGTGGATATACTCCCCTGCCAGCGTCATCAGAAAGACCATGGCGCCGTTGCCATCGGCCAGGGCATGGAAGACATCCAGCGACAATTCCTTTCCTTTTACGCTTACGCGGTACAAAAGACCGTCCTGATCCTTGAACCGGAAGTTCTTCAGGGGCTTCAAAGGCCTAATCTGAGGGGCCGATTCGCAGCGGTCCAGATACCACCAGAAAGCACCGGCTTTGAGGGTGCAACGGAAGGTAGGTATGCGTTCTGCTACCGTCAGAAGGGCTTTTTGCAGAAATGTAACATCGATGTTATCTGATAGGGTTACCTTCATCCGGTACAGGGAGCTATACTCCTTGGACATGGATGCCGGATAGATATTGGCGGCGTTGTCTAGCCTGAGGCGGGCGGGGATGGACGCAATCATATCAGTAATCTTTGTTCGATGCAAAGATAGGGAGGCCATTTTACCCTATAAAAGAAAAGTCACCTGTGACAGGCACAAGTGACTAAAACAGGTATTTTGGGACTAAAGCCCCGTTTTTGGGACGAATGAACGGATTTGGGGCCGTTCGTCCCAGGAAGAGATGCCCGGTGGGAGCCGGGCATGACGCATGACGGACTAGGCGCCCAGACGGACTTCCAGACGCTTGCGGATTTCCTGAAGGAACTGCAGGGAGGTAAGGCCCTTGGGAGTAATGCCCTCGGAGAGGTTCACCAGGTCCTTGGTCTCCAGACCTTCGTTCAGGGTATCGAAGCAGGCCTGCTCCAACTGATTGGCATAGTTCACCAGTTCCGGCAGGTTGTCCAGCTCACCGCGCTTGCGGAGTGCACCGCTCCAGGCGAAGATGGTGGCCATAGGGTTGGTGGAGGTCTCTTCACCCTTCAGGTACTTGTAGTAGTGACGGGTAACGGTGCCGTGGGCAGCCTCATACTCGTACTTGCCGTCGGGGCTCACCAGCACGGACGTCATCATAGCCAGTGAACCGAAAGCGGTGGATACCATATCGGACATCACGTCGCCGTCGTAGT
>DFLI01000088.1:0-7213 GCA_002373715.1 Bacteroidales bacterium UBA3623 | reverse complement strand
TAGTTCTTGCAGGCCCAGATGAAGCCGCCTTCGGAACGCATAACGCGGGCCACGGCGTCGTCAATAAGGGTGTAGAAGTATTCAATGCCAGCCTTCTCGAAGGCATCCTTGTACTCCTGGAACACTTCCTCGAAGATGGCTTTGAATCGGCCGTCATACTTCTTGGAGATGGTGTCCTTGGTGGCAAACCACAGCGTCTGCTTGGTGTCCAGGGCATATTTGAAGCAGGAGTGGGCAAAACTGCGGATGGAGGCATCCGTGTTGTGCATACCTTCAATAACGCCGGGGCCGGCAAACTCGTGAATCACTTCCTCGATGCGTTCACCGGAAGCACCTTCAAACACCAGCTTAGCCACACCGGGCTCGGTGGTCTGGATTTCAACGTCACGGTACACGTCACCGTAAGCATGACGGGCAATGGTGATGGGCTTTTTCCAGAACTTCACGGCCGGGTGAATGCTGGGGATGGTGATAGGTGTACGGAACACAGTACCGTCCAGCATGGCACGGATGGTGCCGTTCGGGCTCTTCCACATCTGGTGCAGGTTGTACTCGCTCATGCGCTGTACGTTGGGCGTAATGGTAGCGCATTTAACGGCTACGCCCAGGCGCTTGGTAGCGTTGGCACTGTCAATAGTAACCTGGTCGGAAGTCTTGTCGCGGTACGGCAGGCCCAGGTCATAGTACTCGGTCTTGAGGTCTACGAAGGGCAGGATGAGCTCGTCCTTGATCATTTTCCAGAGGATTCTGGTCATTTCATCGCCGTCCATCTCCACGAGCGGCGTGGTCATTTTGATTTTTTCCATGGTTTATTTACGGTTTTTGTAATAATTCATAAGGCAGCCGTCGGCGAGAATCTGGCGCTCGTCTTCGGTGAGGTTCTGGAAGTAAAGGTGGATGGGCGTGGACTTGCCGTCGCGGGTAATCACGCGGGCGTCAATTTCCTCGGCGCCACCCAGGATGGCATCACGGATGCCGGGAACAAACACATAGTCCCCTACCTCGTAATTGAAAGGAGTTTCCTTGCCAATGGTGAAAGGAACAATACCCCAGTTGATGCAGTTGGAACGGTAACGCTTGGTAGCGTACTCGTAGCAAATGTTGGCGTCTCCGCCCAGCACCTTCTGGCAGGAAGCAGCCTGCTCACGGGCACTGCCGTCGCCAGGCTTATTGGCGAACACGCAGGAACCGAAGGAAGTGCTTTCGGCCGATGTGCCGGCTACTGCCAGAGCTTTCTTCAGCTCTTCGGTGAGCTCGCCGGCCCTTCGGGCGCGGTCATCGGCCTGGATGCGCTTGGAGCGGCCCACATACTCGGGAACGCGACGGCTGAGGGCAAACTCGGAGAGCTTCAGCGGGTTGGAACGATAGCTGGAGGTTTCTCCGGAAGGAATGAGCTCGTCGGTGGTGGTCACAGGGTCGTGAATCACTGCGGCCAGTTCCAGCAGCATATTTTCCTGCATGGCGGGCATCACGGGCCAGTCCTTGATGTTGGGACCGTAGCGGAGCTCCTGGCTCAAATCTGCCTTGCCGAAGCCATTGTAGACGCGCTTTTCGTAGATGTGACCGTCAAACTGATAAGGCTTGTGGGTGTCTTCATATTCAATATCCGTAGCGGCGGTAATGACGCCACCGTTGGCAGCCGTAGCGGCAATGCTGCGGGCATCCATGAGGGCCACCATGGAAATCTGTCCCTGACCGGGCTTGGAGCCTTCACGGTTGGGGAAGTTACGGGTGGTGTGGCGGATGGACAGGCCGTTGTTGGACGGCACATCACCGGCGCCGAAGCAAGGGCCGCAGAAGGCAGGCTTAATAACCACACCGGCTTCCAGCAGCTCTTCGGCAATGTGATTGCGTGTAGTGGCCAGATACACGGGTGTGCTTTGGGGATAGGCGCTCATGGTAAAGTAATCGTTGCCGATGGATTTACCCTTTAGGATGGTGGCAGCCTCGGAGAGGTTGTCGTAGGTACCGCCGGAGCAGCCGGCGATGATGCCCTGATCGGCATATACCTTTCCGTTCTTAATCTTGGACATCAGGTCCGGATGCACCTTCTCTCCAAAACGCTGGATGGTGTCTTCCTCGATGGCTTTGAGCACCTTCTCGGGATTGGCCTGCAGCTCGTGGATGCTCACCGCGTTGGACGGGTGGTAAGGCAGGGCAATCATGCTCTCCTGCGTGCTCAGGTCAATGGTGACCATGGAATCGTAGTAGGCCACCTTGCCGGGCTTCAGTTCCTTGAAGGCAGAGGGCCGATTGTGCATCTCGAAGTATTTCTTCACCTCCTCATCGGTAATCCAGATGGAGCTGAGGCAGGTGGTTTCGGTGGTCATCACATCTATGCCGTTACGGAAGTCGATGGGCAGTTCCTTCACGCCAGGGCCGGCAAACTCCAGCACCTTGTTCTTTACAAAACCGCTCTCGAACACGGCCTTCACCAGAGAAATGGCCACATCGTGAGGGCCGATACCCCGCTTGGGCTTACCTTCCAGCCACACCAGCACCACCTCGGGAGCCTTGATGTCCCAGGTGTTCTCCAGCAGCTGCTTCACCAGCTCGCCGCCACCTTCGCCAACGCCCATATTACCCAGGGAACCGTAACGGGTATGGGAGTCGGAACCCAGAATCATGTTACCGCAGGCGGTGAGAGCCTCGCGGGCATACTGGTGGATAACCGCCTGGTTGGCAGGCACATAGATACCACCGTATTTCTTGGCAGCAGAAAGACCAAACACGTGGTCGTCTTCGTTGATGGTGCCGCCCACGGCGCACAGGGAGTTGTGGCAGTTGGTCATGGCATACGGCAGCGGGAACTTCTCCAGGCCGCTGGCGCGGGCCGTCTGGATAATACCCACATAGGTAATGTCATGGGAGACCATGGCATCGAAACGGATGCGAAGGTCCTTACCCTTGGAACCGTCTACGTCATGTGCGCGCAGAATCTGGTAAGTAATGGTGTTCTCGCGGGCCTCGTCTTTGCCGACGGGAGCCTCAGAGGCGATGGTTTTGCCATCGAGGAGATAAACTCCATTGGGGTTTAGTGTAATCATGATATGATTGAGTGTATAAATATTGTCAATGCTAACATATCCGCCGCGCCGCCGGGCGAAATTCCCTCTGCTGCGTAGCGTTCGCACAGATGCCCGATCAAGTCGGGCATGACGGAGACGTCATTGCCGGCCTGACCGGCAATCTCTTTTGCCTCCTGCTTCACCTGCTGTGCACGGTCATAGCCCACGCGCTTCACAACACAGGTGTCGTCCAGCGTGGACATAATGCGCAGAAGCGTTTTCAGTTCACCTTCCTTCTCATAATACGGCAGCCAGTCTTCAAAGAGCTGCTTGTAGCCGCTAAGCGCCATAGCCATTGCGCCCCGTGGAGGTAAGTTCTTGTCTGACTGCGACTTAGCGTAAATGCCTTCGGCAATTTTACCCGTGGCCGATGGCATAAGCTCCTCACTGTAAGCACATTGCGTCCACGCGTTCAGCGCGAGGCCCAGGCAGAAGATGGCGCCGCGGTGGGTGTTCACCCCTCCGGTGGCGGCCATCATGGCCTTCTCGGCCTCAATGCCCAGCTGGCGCAGCTCATCGGCCGATGCCGCCATGGCCATCTTCGGGAAGAAGGGCCGAATGGCAGCAATACCCCGAAGCATAGTGCTATAGTTCATATCGGCATGCGCGCCATTGGACTCCGGGCACACCAGCCCCGGCTTTCCGGGAAGGTCCAGCTCCCGGCGCAGCGCCCTTTCGGCCAGCACCGCCAGCAAATACGGATGCGTTGTCTCCGGACACAGCGCCGCCGCCTCGGAGAAACGCCCCTCATCCAGTGCCTGACGCACCGCTGAGGCAGAAATGGCTTTAGATGCCCGGTCGCTGCCTGGCATGACGTCACCCCCGACCTGATCGGGGGTCTCCATTCTTGGCACTTCCACAACAGCAGGGAGCACCTCTTTCATCACAGTGTTGTAGTGGTTGGTAAGAGCGTCTATGGGCTCAGAGCCCACAAAGCGCACGGAGGCGTTCAGCGCCGGCGCAATATGACGGGTATAAAGGTCCAGATCCAGCCGAATATGCGTATCGGCCGCATCTGAAAGGTCTTTCAGAAAATAGGTAGGGAAAGTGGCCGCAGAAATCTGATAGGCCGATCCCTCCAGCACAACTATGCGCGTTGGCGTTGCGTTGGCCGAAGAAAATTGGTTTTTCGGGCACCGTCCCGAAAAATAATTTTGTTCGGCCGTGGGCCTTTCCACTGCTGCCTGAATCATTGCTTTTCTTTCGGCATACGGGAAACGCTGGCCTTCTTCCTTCACCGGAATCACGTAGAGCGCATCTACCTGGGTGGCGGCTTGCTGCAGGAGATATAGGTGGCCCAGGGTGAAGGGGTTGGCGTTCATGACTACTACCCCGCATCGGCCCTCCCGGCGGAACGTGCGCAAATACTCGCAATACTTCTCCAGGCCCCTGCCATTTTCCATGAGGATAGCCTTGGGGGCGGTGGCCAGCACGTGGAAGCCCAGGCTTTCGAAAATGGCCTGGTTCTCCGGCTTGGTGTACAGTTTGAGTTCGTGCAATCCCCTGGAAGCAGCCAGGGAGATAAGATGCGACACCAGCGGCACCACCAAACCCTCGGAACGGGCTTCGGCCGCGACGGCAATGCATTTGATGATGTCCGAAGATAGTCCGGCGCCGGCTATGATTTCTCCGGCCTGGTTCTCGATGGCACAATACACATCTAATTCTTCCAGCCGGAGACCGTTTTCTCCGAGGAAGCGCTCCACCTTTTGGCGGAAGTATGAGCTGATCAGAGGCAGCTCCTGTATGATGTGCTCTCTATAGCTTTGCATGTTCCAACAGGCTTTCCAATACTCCCGGTTCCGCCTGTTAGGGAATCACTACGCGAAGGTAACACTTTATTACCGATTTCCCAAGGATTCCAGCCTAAATATGAGCTCGTCGCCCAGTTTTTCTTTCTGTTTGATATGGTCCAAGACGGCAGTCACGAAGGAGTTGGACTCAAAGTCTCCCCTCACCTCGGAGAAATCGCGTTCCTTGGTCTCGCGGTCTCCATCGGCCCCGAAACTGGTCATGGAGGCCAGGTTGAATTCCTTCCTGGCGTCTTCGTAAAGTTCCTTGTCCAGGCCTATCACCGCCTCTTTCCAGCGCTTCACAATGTCCACAATTTGCTCCTTGGTAATGTTGGCAAGCGGGTAGCCAAAGAACTCCTCGTACTTGTCGTAGGCCCAGGTCCATTCGGCATCGTAATACTGGTTGTGAAGGCTGTGGAAGGTGCTGTCCATTCCCTTCAGGTCCACCTTTCCCCTTTCCACCTGGTTCAGCAGCTGCGTAAGGCACTCGCGGGGGGCGATGAGGCCGGCGACATCGGCCCAAGGGCCATTGCCGATGGAGCAGGTAGGCTGAAGCATCCGGCGAATATCTTCATCGGAGGCCCCTGCAGGCATCTTTTCCAGGCGCTTGATGATGGAATTGCCCAGGAACTTGGTGATGGCCGTCTGATAATAATGGAGGCCGTTTCGCAGCGATTTATTGCGGATTTTGGTGCTGTGGTAGGAGTAAACGTCCGAAAGCTCGCCGGAAGAATACTGCAAGTTCTTCAGCAGCTGGATACCCTTGAACATCTTCTGGATGGTGTAGGGGCTCAGGAGGTTGTAATTGATGCAGTCCAGGCGGTCCGGGTCTTTCCGGGCATCTCTCTTAGGCCACTTCTGGGCATCACGGACCGTACCCACACTGCGCAGGTTCACGCCAGGGACCAGATAGGTAGTATTCTGCTGCTCAATGAGATAAGAGAAAGGCAGTGCCGATGTATCCGAGTGTGTCACATGGCGCCCCATCACCAGGGAGAAGGCTCCCACGCGGGACGGCCAGAGGATGTAGGAATCGGAGGAAGTTTTGGCGCCGCGCTCCAGGATGCCCTGGTGCATAGGGCCCAGCTTATACATATGGTTGCTCTGGTTGGAACCGCTGCCGGCGTTCATGAAGGAGAACATACCGGCTATGAGCAAGGTGCTCTTGTGGTGCGTTACCGTGAACGGACCGGCAAAGATGGCGCAGGCCTCGCCGTTCTCTTCCTGGCAGTTGGAGAAAAAGAGGGCATCGGAGGCGCTGTAGCCGTGCCCCAAGTGGCAGCACTGGCCCACGAAGCAGCGTTCCAGGGAGGTGTTATCGGCCACATGGGAGCCGCTGCAGATAATGAAATCGTCGGCAATGACGCCGTGGGCAATGATGACCGGCGCTGCGGCATTACTGTTCACGCTGCCGTTGCGAAGGCGGCTGGCGCCGCTGATTACCGCGTAATCTCCAATGCGAACGCCGTTGATATGGCGGGTATTGCGAATGGAAACATGGTTGCCAATGTAGCCCATCTCGCTGGTCTGACTCTTGGCATACTCTTCAATCATCCCGTTCATGCGGGCAATCAGGGCGGGCCTGTGCCGGTACATGGCCAGCACATAGGCAATCTGGGCGCTCAGACGGTCGTAAATCTTTACCTCGCGGCCGCCCGTTTCACTCAGAACGGACACTTCCACGCCGTTACCAAAAGAACAAGGGCCGTCACACAGAAGGAGGTCTACATTCTCAATATAAGTATGCTCTCCAATCACGTAATTGGCCACATAGTTGGTCACGTTCTCAATGAGGGAATTGTCCCCCACCGTCACGTTGTGCAACGTGCATTCCCGCAGACCGGAATGCTTCTTAACGCCTCCCGGCAGGGTGAATACTTCCTCGAATCGGCCAAATTTTACAGTGCCCGAAAAACGGACGCCACGGATGTAATTCAAGGATTCGGGGGCCGATGTAAAAACGGTGCTCCAGTCTTCTGCCCTGCAGCCTCTCTGCTCCAGCAGCTCAATCTGAGCTTGAGTAAGGGGTTGGTAAGTTGCCATATACTATTTCTTTTTGTCGATCACTTTACATACAACCTTGGCCTTATGAAGGTTTATTTCCAGGCCCAGGATGGGGCGGCTGCCTTCAGCGTCACGCCAAACGGTAATCTGCTGGCCGCTTTTGTTTTCAAACAGGCCTCTTTCCAGAACTTCCATCACCAGCACTTCGGCCTTGTGGCCCGGGAATAGCGTTTCGTCCGTTCCCTGAAGCGTTATCTGGGCATGGTATGCATCTCCGAACATGAGAATCTTCACAGGAACGGGCACTTCCGGCTCAAAATCGTATCTGCGGGCAAACATGAGCATGGA
>DFLI01000086.1:17421-18905 GCA_002373715.1 Bacteroidales bacterium UBA3623 | reverse complement strand
ATTGGCATAACCGGCCACGGCTTCCTTTACACCGTCCACACCGGCGAAGAAATGCTGGGCGCCCCAAAAGCAGCCTGCGGCAAAGTAGATTTCTTTCATCTGTCGTTCGTTTAAAAACCGGTCAAAGATACAACATTTTTTAGTATCTTTGCATACTACACTTTTACCTATGCTCATTGTACTCGAAGGCCTGGACGGAGCGGGCAAGTCCACTCAGGTCAGGCTCCTTAAAGAATATTTAATCCAGCGCTGCGGAAGTCTGGAATACATCCATTTTCCGCGCTACGAGGCCCCTGTGTACGGGGACCTGATTTCCCGTTTTCTGCGGGGAGAATTCGGCAGCAATGAGGCCGTTCACCCTCAGCTGGTGGCCCTCCTGTTTGCCGAAGACCGGCACGGTGCCGTTCCCGTAATGCGCCAGGCCCTGGAAGAAGGAAAAACCGTCCTTCTGGACAGGTATGTGTATTCCAACATTGCCTATCAGTGTGCTAAGCTGCAGGATTTGCAGGAGCGCCGCAAACTCCGCGACTGGATTTTCAACACCGAGTACGGCTCCTTCGAGCTCCCGGAACCGGACCTGAATCTTTTCCTGGACGTTCCCATCGGCTTTGTAGAGCAAAGCCTGCATAACCAGCGCCAGGGCCAGGACCGCAACTACCTCTCCGGCGCCCAGGATATCCACGAGGCCTCCATTGCTTTCCAGCAGGCCGTACGGGATATGTATGTGGCCGAAACGGCCCGGGACCCTAAGTTCCGCCGCATAGACTGCTCCGGCCCGCAGGGAGAAATGCTGCCTCCGGATACCATCTTCCAGAAAGTGAAAGCTGCCGTAGACCCGTATTTAGCATGAAGCCTTCCTATCAGAGATTCCGTCGCCACACGGCCGTGCTCCTGGGTGTAGTCTTCCTCATTTCGGGACTGCTCAAACTCTGTGACCCGGTGGGCACCATGCTCATCGTGACGGAGTATTTCAAGTTCCTGGGAATGCCGGCCCTTATCCCCACCGCCAAGGCTGTGGGCATTGTTGTGGCGTGCTTGGAATGCTTCGTGGCTATCGGCCTCATTACCGGCGTGCTCCGCAGAACCACCGCCGTCATCACTTATTCCCTGCTTGGCGTTTTTACTCTCCTTACGCTGGCTCTCTGGATTAAGAATCCGGAAATGGATTGCGGCTGCTTCGGTCAGGCCATTCACCTAACCCATGCCCAGAGCTTCTGGAAGAACGTGGTGCTGCTGGTGCTGGCCGTCATTGCATTCACTCCGTTTAAGGATTTCGGCAGGCCTAAGGGACATAAGCGGGTGGCTGCCATTGTAGCCGCCATATCCATCATTCTGGCTGCAATATATAGCAATACACACCTCCCGGTGGTAGATTTTACCCCCTTCAACTGGGGAGCGCAGCTGTTTGCCTCGCTGGATGAAAACGCCGAAGAGACAGACTACCGCAACGCCCCTATCCTCAGTTTCCGCAATGCCTCCGGAGA
>DFLI01000086.1:0-17223 GCA_002373715.1 Bacteroidales bacterium UBA3623 | reverse complement strand
CACCCCGGAAGAGCTTTCCGCGCTTTCAAAGGATATTGAGCCGTATTTTTCTGATTATAAGACCCTTATCACTCTGAACCGTTGCAACGGGGGCGGCACATATTTCTATCAGGGAGAGGTGGTTCACAAATGGGCCACCGGGCAGTTCCCGGAAGATATACAGGCTGCGCTGGATCAGGACCCCGTGGCTCTGAGCACCCGCTACGTTACCCGCAGGCGCCTTACCGCCCAGGGTTTCTGCGTGGCTCTTCTGGCCATCTTCATGCTGTTCTAGGGGCTAAATTTGCATAATTCAAGAAAAGTTCGTACATTTGCAAATGTGAACGAGATAGAGGACGACGGTCCCCTATCTTTTTTTATAAAGCATATGACAAAACAGCAGATTATCCAGGCCGTAGAGGCCGCCGTAGCGGAAAGAGGTTGCTTCCTGGTGGATGTAACCGTAAGCGCGGACAACGACATCGAGATTGTGATTGAGAAGGAGGAGGGAGTCGTAGATTGGGAAGACTGCGCTGCCATTGACAAGGTGGTGCACGAAGCCTTTGACCAGGACGTGGAGGATTATGCCCTCACCGTTTCTTCCGCCGGGCTGGACCGCCCCTTCAAGGTGGCCAAGCAATTCCTCAAGGCCATCGGCACCCAGGTGGATGTATGGATGAAGGGTGGAAAGAAAGTGAAGGGAGAACTCAAATCCTACACCGAGGAGGCCATTGTAGTGGGAGAGACCACCATCGGCTTCGATGTCATCAATTCTGTTCGGCCTTTAATTGATTTTAAGTAAACTAACACATAAAATGGCAAAAGAAAAAGAGAAAGAAATCACCTTGATTGACGCTTTCAAGGATTTCAAGGAAGAGAAAAGCATCGACCGTCCCGTGATGCTGGGCGTTCTGAAGGATGTGTTCCTCACCCAGCTGGCCAAGACTTACGGCAGCGCCGACAATTTCGACGTGATTATCAACGTGGACAAGGGAGACTGCGAAATTTACCAGAACTTCGAGGTTGTGGAAGAGGTGGAAGACCCTGTGACCCAGATTACCCTGGAGGAGATCAAGGCCGAAACCGGTGACGACGACTACGAAATTGGAGATACCTTCGCCCGCAAGCTTTCCCTGGCTTCCTTCGGCCGCCGCGGCATTCTGAACATCCGTCAGAACCTGCAGGGCCGTATCATGGATATTGAGAAGGCCAACGTGTTCAAGAAGTACTCCGAGCGCGTGGGTGAGATTTTCACCGGCGAGGTTTACCAGACATGGAAGAACGAGGTTCTCATCCTGGACGAGGACGGCAACGAACTCCGCATGCCCAAGAGCGAGCAAATCCCCGGCGAGCGTTTCAAGAAGAGCGATTCTGTCCGTGCCATCATCAAGAGCGTGGAAATGAAGAACAACACCACGCCTTACATTGTGCTGTCCCGCACTTCCGAGAGCTTCCTGGAGAAACTCTTCGAGATGGAGGTTCCCGAAATTTACGACGGCCTCATCACCGTGAAGAAGGTGGTCCGCATCCCTGGCGAGCGCGCCAAGGTGGCCGTGGAGTCCTATGACGACCGCATCGACCCTATCGGCGCCTGCATCGGCGTGAAGGGTTCCCGTATCATGGGTATTGTGCGTGAACTGCGCAACGAGAACATCGACGTCATCCAGTGGAGCTCCAACCCGCAGCTCATGATTCAGCGTGCCCTGAACCCGGCCCGCATCTCCCGCATAGACCTGGGTACTTCCCCCGAGGACAAGATCAAGGTATATATGCAGGCCGATGAGGTTAAGAAGGGTATCGGCAAGGGCGGCGTGAACATCAAGCTGGCCGGCATGCTGGTAGGTCGTGAGATTGAGGTATGGCGTGAACTTCCCCAGAACGAGGAGGAAGAGGACGATGTATTGCTCTCCGAGTTCTCCGACGTTATCGATCCTTGGGTGATCGAGCGCCTGCAGTCCATCGGTTGCGACACCGCCCGCAGCGTCATGGCCCTCGCTCCCGCAGATATCGCCTCCCGCGCAGACCTGGAAGACGAGACCGTGGAAGAGGTGCTCCGCATCCTGCACGAAGAGTTTGAAGACTAATTTAGAACAAAAAAGGGGTTAATATATGGCAGAAATCAGACTATCAAAACTGATCAAACAATTTAACATCGGGCTTGACACCCTGGTGGAGTTCCTCAATTCCAAAGGCGCCGGCATTGAAGACGCCAATCCGAACCTCAAAATTTCGGAAGAGTTCCTGCCCGAACTGCACAAGAAGTTCGGCAAGGACCTGGAACTGAAGGAAGCCGCCGAGAAGGTGGATGTTAAGCTCACCGAAATCCTGGACAAGGCTTCCAAGAAACCGGAAGAAGAGGAAGACGAGTTCGAACCCGAGCGCGTGACGGTGATCAAGAGCAACAATCTGTCCCGTAACGTAGAGCCCGAACCTGTGGCCGAACCCGAGCCCGTGGCAGAGCCCGAGCCGGAGCCTGTTCCCGAACCCGAACCGGAGCCCGTGGCAGAGCCCGAACCCGTGGTGGAGCCCGAACCCGAACCGGAACCGGAGCCCCAGCCGGAGCCTGTGGCAGAGCCCGAACCCGAACCCCAGCCCGAAGCTGAAGAAGAGCCCGAGGAAACTGTTTCCGAACCGACCCCTGCGGAAACGGCCCCCGCTGCCGAAGCCGGCGCTCCCTTCAAGGTGCTGGGCAAGATTGACCTCTCCCAGTTTGACCCCAAGAAGGCCAAGAAGCGTGAGAGAATCAAAGCATCCGGCTCCCAAAAGGTGGATGTAACCAAGGTTCAGGCCGAAAAAGCCCCCAAGAAGAACGACAACAAGAACAAGCCCGCTGCCGGTAACCAGCAGCAACAGGGCAAGGGCCGCAAGAAAGGGGACCGCTTCAAGCCGGCCATGACCGAGGCCGAGCAGGAAGAACTGCAGAAGGAGATCCAGAAGCAGGTGAAGGAAACCTACGCCCGCATGAACGAGAGCAAGAACAACTTCGGCGCCAAGCACCGCAAGGAGAAGAGGGAGATTGCCGCCATCCGTTCCCAGGAGGAAATGGAGGCCGCGGCTGCAGAGAACAAGGTGCTCAAGGTAACGGAGTTTGTAACCGTGAACGACCTCGCCACCCTGATGAACAACACCCCGGTGGTGAAGGTGATCGGTGCCTGTATGTCCCTGGGTATGATGGTGTCCATCAATCAGCGTCTGGATGCCGAAACCCTGGTACTGGTGGCCGAGGAATTCGGCTACAAGGTGGAATTCGTAACGGCCGAACTCACGGAAGAGATCCAGCAGCAGGAGCCCGACCGGGAAGAAGACCTGGTGGAGCGTCCTCCGGTGATCACCGTGATGGGTCACGTAGACCACGGTAAGACGTCCCTGCTGGACAACATCCGCAATTCCAATGTGATTGCCGGTGAGGCCGGCGGCATTACCCAGCATATCGGCGCCTATAGCGTGACGCTGGACAACGGCCGTCACATCACCTTCCTGGATACCCCCGGTCACGAGGCCTTTACCGCCATGCGTGCCCGCGGTGCCCAGATGACAGACCTGGCCATCATCATTGTAGCGGCCGATGACGCCGTGATGCCCCAGACCAAGGAAGCCATCGCCCATGCACAGGCCGCCGGCGTTCCCATGGTCTTCGCCATCAACAAGATTGATAAGCCCGGTGCCAATGCCGACACCATCCGCCGTCAGCTCTCCGAGATGAACATCCTGGTGGAAGACTGGGGCGGTAAGTACCAGTGCCAGGAAATATCGGCCAAGAAGGGCATCAATGTAGATAAGCTCCTGGAGAAGGTGCTCTTCGAGACCGACCTCCTGGAACTGAAGGCCAACCCCAACAAGCTGGGAAGCGGCGCCGTCATTGAAAGCTCCCTGGACAAGGGCCGCGGCTATCTTGCCACGGTGCTGGTGCAGGACGGTACGGTGCACGTGGGAGACGTCATTATCTCCGGCAGCTACTACGGCCGCGTGAAGGCCATGTACAACGAGCGTGGACAGAAGGTGGAAAGCGCCGGTCCTTCCACGCCGGTTTCCCTGCTGGGTCTGAACGGTGCTCCCGCCGCCGGTGAAAAGTTCAATATCATGGCCGATGAAAAAGAGGCCAAGAGCATTGCCCAGCGCCGCGAGCAGCTCATCCGCATCCAGGGCATCAAGACGCAGAAGCACCTTACCCTGGAAGAGATTGGCCGCCGTATCGCTATTGGCAACTTCAAGGAACTCAACGTTATCGTTAAGGGTGACGTGGACGGCTCTGTTGAGGCTCTGTCCGATTCCCTCATCAAGCTCTCTACCGAAGAGGTGCGCGTGAATGTAATCCACAAGGCTGTGGGTGCCATCTCCGAGTCCGACGTTCTGCTGGCCGAAGCCTCCGACGCCGTGATCATCGGCTTCCAGGTGCGTCCTTCTGCCGAAGCCCGCAGGGCTGCCGAGAAGGAAGGCATCGAAATCCGCCTCTACTCCGTTATTTACGACTGTATCAACGAAGTGAAGGAAGGTATCGAAGGTATGCTGGAGCCCGAGAAGAAGGAAGAGGTGACCGCCACCGCCGAGGTGAAGCAAACCTTCAAGATTTCCAAGGTGGGTACCATTGCCGGTTGCCTGGTGAAGGAAGGAAAGCTGGTGAACAAGGCCGATGTCCGCCTCATTCGCGACGGCATCGTGGTGTATACCGGTTCACTCTCCTCCCTGCAAAGGGGCAAGGACCAGGCCAAGGAAGTCCCCTCCGGCATGGAGTGCGGTTGCGGCCTTGAACGCTACAACGACATCCACCCCGGAGACATCATCGAAGCCTTCCAGATTGTAGAAATCAAGCGAAGCCTGTAAAGCTTTGCGATTTAGTTTTAGCCCGCGTCCGGATGTATCACTTTTTTCCTGACGCGGGCTTCTTTTTGCCCTCCCGTCCGCTTTTCGTAAGAAACCTGTTCAAGATTCAACCGAATTTTCGGTGGAAACCCACAAAATGAATGTGAAACAACACTTTCTTTTTTACGATGCTTTGCCAGGTGAGGTGTGCTTCCTATGTTTGTCCAGACCAGCCAACGATGGCTGGCGTAAAAACAAACACTATGGAAGAACAAAAAACACGTATTGTAGGTCCCTATGCCGACGTGCTTATGGACCGTTGGTTCAAACGAACCTTTGGCTGGGCTCCGGCCAAGCGCCTGATGACTCTTTTACTAGGTGAACTGATTCCGGAGAGGAAGATTATAGACCTAAGTTTCGGTCCTCAGGAACACATTAATCCCATTGATGAAGGAAAGGATGCCCGGGTAGATGTGGAATGTACCGACCAGGATGGCTCCCGCTTTGTGGTGGAAATGCAACTGGCCAGGCAGAATGACTTCTATAACAGGGCCGTCTTTAATTCCACTTTCGCCGTCCAGAAACAATTGGCTGTTGGATCTTCCATATTTGCATTCCCTCCAGTTTACTTCATCGGCATCATGAACTTCTCGTTTCATAAAGGGGACCAGGTGTTGTACAGATACAACATTCAAGAAATCGAATCGCATGAATTGATGACGGACTGTCTCCAGTATTTATTCCTTGAACTGCCCAACTGTACAAAAGCAATGACCCCAGAAGCGAGCGTCCTGGATAACTTCTGTTATGTGCTCCGGAATATCAGTGGGCTGAAAGAGAGACCGGAAGGATTACAAGGCGAAATCTTTGATCTCTTGTTTAAGTCGGCTGATTTGAGTACTTTTGCAAGTAACGAAAAGGCCAAATACTTCGAAGATATGCATACAAAGGAAGACATAGAACGCATGATTGCCTACGCCAGACAGGAAGGAAGAATGGAAGGGAAAGCTGAAGGAATGGAGAAAGTGGCGAAGACTATGCTTGCAAAGGGAGTGGACGTGGAGACCATTTCCGAGTATACCGGTCTGGCCGTTGAGACTATTAACTCACTGAAATAGATTTGTTTTTGTGGCGGACATTTTTTACCTTTGCTCATGAGGTAAACTGACCCGTTATGACACTAAGGCTTTCACAAAAGCATTCCTTTGGTGTATCCCCGTCTCCCCGGGGCGGCTTTAACAGGGTCAGAATCATTTGTTTAGTATTTGAATAGGCTTGGGTTGCGCATGCAGTTCAAGCCCTTATTGTATCTGCTTATGAGACTTCGAACTCTTCTATTGGTATCAACGGCTTTATTGTTAGCTGTTACCTGCGACAAGAAGAAAGAGGAACCGGAACCGCAACCACAACCTCCGGTGACTCCCAAGATAGAGATTCCTTCCGAGAGCCAGGCGGTCTTTTCGCAGGGAATCAGTATTCAAGCCGGAACGCAGGCCCAGAGCCAGACGGTAAAGTTCACGGCAACGGCGGCATGGAGTGCCGATGTGGCTGATACAAAGACCTCCAGCTGGCTTAGTGTGCAGCCTACCAGTGGTGGCGCGGGCGCTGTAACCATGACAGTTACGGCCCAGCCCAATACCACGGATAAAGCCCGTAGTTCCACGGTTACCATTCAGTGTGGTACTATTAAGCAGAGTTTTACTGTGAATCAGGATGCCGCGGCGCCTCAGACTATAGCCGTTGAGAGTGTAACGCTTAACAAGACGGAACTCACGCTGGAGCCTAGTGGTACGGAGACCCTTACGGCGACGGTCGCTCCCGAGAATGCCACAGACAAGACCGTCACCTGGAGTACCTCCAATGCGGAGATTGCCACCGTGGCCGATGGAAAGGTAACGGCTGTAAAGGAAGGCGAAGCCATCATCACAGCCAAAGCTGGCGAGAAACAAGCCACTTGTAAGGTTACGGTGAAAAAGGCTACAGTTGCCGTGGAAAGCGTAACATTGAACAAGACAGAGCTCACGCTGGAACCTGACGGAACCGAGACTCTCATAGCAACGATAAAGCCAGATAATGCCACGGACAAGACAGTTACTTGGAGCACCTCCAATGCCGAAATTGCCAACGTGGCCGATGGAAAAGTTACGGCTGTAAAAGAAGGTGAAGCCATTATCACAGCGAAGGCGGGCGAGAAACAAGCCACTTGTAAGGTTACGGTGAAGAAAGGAGTAGTTGCGGTTACTTCTGTAACGCTTAATAGGGATAAATTGGATTTGAAGAAGGGAGAGGATGAAACGCTAGTCGCAACTGTCGCCCCCGATGACGCTACGGACAAAACGGTTACCTGGTCCAGTAGTGATGCCACCATTGCAAGCGTTGATCAGACCGGTAAAGTTACAGCAGTGAAGAGTGGTAAGGCTACCATTACAGCTGCCGCTGGCGAGAAATCTGCTACTTGCGAAGTCACGGTTACCACTCCTGTCCAGAGTGTATCTTTGGACCGCACTACCGTTTCATTGGAGGAAGGTCAGACTACAACCCTTACGGCTACCATCAGTCCCAACGATGCCGATGAGCAGACGGTTACATGGACCACATCTAATGCCGCGACTGCTACTGTTGCCAACGGTGTTGTAACGGCGGTGGCGGAGGGTTCGGCTGTGATTAAAGCAAGTGCCGGCGGCGAGGAAGCTAGTTGCACGGTGACGGTGCAAAAGAAAGTGATAGCAGTAACGGAGATTACGCTGAATAAGGCTACATTAGAGCTTAAGAAAGGACAAAGTGAAACGCTTGTTGCAACTGTCGCTCCGGATGATGCTACAGATAAGAAGGTCACCTGGACAACGTCTAATGCGGGTGTGGCTACCGTCGTAGATGGTTTAGTCACAGCGGTGGAAGAAGGAACGGCAATCATCCAAGCAAGCGCCGGAGATAAAACGGCAAGGTGTGAAGTTGCGGTAACGGCATACCATATTTCCGTTTCTCCAACATCTCTTTCGTTCTTAAGTGCTGGCGGAAGTAAAGATATTAAGATCTCTTGTAATGGAGATTGGTCCATATCCGGACAACCGTCCTGGTGTACTCCTTCTGCAACAACCGGAACAGGAGATGCAACTATTCAACTCACCGTGTCTGCCAATAATGATGCAAAACGTACAGGCAGCTTAACTATTACCTGCTCTGGGATGACGAAAACCGTGTCTATTACTCAAATAGGCAGTGGTTGGCAGAACCAGAGATTCGTTCATAAGTCGTTGTATATGATGTTTACGTCGGTTCACTGCGGTTATTCCGTGGGAATGAACGAGAGAATAAAGCTGGCTGATGAGAAGGTGGGAGATAAGTATTGTCGGGTTGACGTACACGGACGTGGTATGGGAAATCCCCTGCTTGAATCGCCAATCGATTTCGATGAGGCTCCTATATTATATGGCCTATTCTATGGTGGCATCCCCAGCGGGGTCATTGATTATCGTATTCGTATACGTAACTGGTCTGACAGTGATTCCCATTTGGTTGTGGAGAACTTCGTTTCAGCAATTGCAGAACAAGAAAAAATATATCCTGCACAAACAGGAGTATCATTTGTCTCTTCGATTTCAGGGAGCACGCTAACTGTGAGCGGGAAGGTATACTCTCACGTTGCAGAGGACTTTAAGATCTCTGTCTATCTTCTTGAAGATGGTATTCAGGGATCATCATTGGGATATACTTCAGAATTCTATACGTCGAGACAGTTTGATAACGTCTTAAGATTGTCCCTATCCAATGTGTTGGGTGATGAAATCAGTTTTGGGACGAAGAATTCGGTACAAGAGTTTAAGTATTCTACGACAATTCCAGAAGGATATAACAAGGATAATTTATCTATCCTTGTCATTGTACAGAGAGGATATGCCGACCAAATAGTACGGGAGGAGTATATGGGCGACTATTATGTCGACAACTGCAGAAAAGCAAAAGTGGGAACAGAGGCGAGATTAGAGGTCTATGAGAATGCTTCCGGAGGTGGGAATGAAGGGATTAGTATTGGAGATGACATCACGTTTTAAAATTGCAGCTGTATGAAAAAGATTATACTGTTTGTATTTGCGACTCTTTTATCTGCGACGGGATGTTTACGCAATGAAGAGGAACTCGAAATCCCAACCAGCGGTTCAACAAGTCTAACTGCCCGAATGGAGTATCAGGTAGAAACAAAGACGGTTTTGAGCGAGCAGATTGATGGAATGTATTATCCTTTGTGGTCTGAGAGAGATTCACTATCTGTCTTCACGTCTCCCGGACAACAGCCTACGTTGTTTACTCTTTCAAGTGGTGCGGGGGAAACGACCGCTATATTTGAGGGCCCTCTTTTAGGAGATCGATATGTTGCCTTGTTTCCGTATGACTCTAGTGCGAGCTGGACAGATAACAGCCTGTCATTTATCATTCCTGAACGGCAGGTTTATCGGCCGAATTCTTTTTCACTTGATGGTTTCCCCATGTTGGCTATGAGTGAGACAGGAGACTTGACATTCAAGAATCTTTGCTCCATAATCCATCTTGCCATCACAGGAAGTGCGGTAATAGGAAGCATTACACTTCATTCGAATAATAACTATCTTTCTGGCCCGGCTACAGTTAATCTTGCCTACGAGGACAGCCCTTCACTTGAAATGAAGGAGGGCGGTTCGCACTATGTCCGATTGGATTGTAGCGCCGTAATGTTGGTCCCAGAAACCCCACAGGATTTTTATATCGTAATTCCTTCTGGGATATACGATGGTTTGGATATCACCATCGATACATATACTGATAAGATAACGAAGTCAATTCCTCATGAGATAAAGATGTCTCGTTCCGAGCTGCGCTCTGTATCGCCATTTGTTCTTGATGCTCCGATGATTGATTTGGATAACCTTCCGGATAATCAAGTATGGTATAAAACCCGGAGTGGCACGGCTTGTACTTTTGAGGGGAATGCGTATCCGCCTTTTGATGTCGATATTGTCTTTAACTCATATGCCGGGGACTATGGCATAATTGTATTTGAACAGCCCCTTAAGAAGCTTAATCAGTACGCTTTTGCAATGAGCGACATAACGGAGTTGCATCTTCCGGATTCTGTCGAAGAGATAGAAAGATGGGCGTTACCTCATTTGCCAGTCTTGCGTGTCCCCCGGGGAATAAAAAAGTTGGGTGAAGGGGCTCTTTCTACCATTGAGTCTGTTTATGGCCCTCCTGTCGCAGAGGATGGGAGAAGTGTGATATATGAGGAGACGCTACTAGGTGTTGTAGATGAAGGCCTTGAAGACTATGTCACGCCGCCAGGTGTTCGATTGGTGGGAGAGTATTGTTTTATGGGGACTCATTTTAAAACGATTACCTTTTCCGAGGGCGTGTCGAGAATTGAGGAGCAGGCTTTAATGTATGCTTATGTGGAAAAAGTATACATCCCGGAGAGCGTAGTCTGGATTGGTCGCCAAACTACAATTTACGATGTGAAAGGATTTTACGGCAATAGCTTGTGTACGTCTGAAGATCACCTCTGTCTGATTAATCCGAATGGTTATTACGGCCCGGATTTGGTGGGGCTTGCGGTCGATGATCAACTAGAAGTATTTACGATTCCCGAAGGAGTTTCCACAATATCTACCTTTTTCTATGACTGGCCCAATCTACGTACTATCAGAATCCCCGAATCCTTGAGTTGGTTTGCGCATCTGGGCTTGGTAATAGATCTTCCACGATTTGAGGGCTTTGAGGGCCCTAACGTCACATCGGATGGTAGATGTCTGATAAAGAACGGTGTCGTAATGGCTGTTTATGGGGTCGGGATAAAAGACTATACTATACCTCCAGGTGCCCATATGATTCAAATGTCGAGCATGTTTGCTCTGGGTCGTGGGGACATTGAGAATTTGACAATCAGTGAGGGGGTGGAAGTGTTGAACCAGTATAGCCTTGAGTGTTGTCCTAAGCTAAAGACTGTTACTTTGCCGACAACGATAAAGACCATTAGCTACAATGTTTTCAGCGAAGACGATAATCTAGAGAGTGTTTTCTTGCCTGTCAGGATACCGCCGGCAGTATGGGGCGGTCCAGGTGGCAGTGAGATTCGTTCTAATTTAAAAGTATATGTTCCAGAGGAATCTTTCGATGCGTACATGGCAGACCCTACATGGAAAGGTCTGTGGGAGCATTACTTGACGCCGTATAAATTTGAAACAATTGACCCTCCCACACCTTATGCGTCTAATAATTACTCCTTGGATGGAAAGGTAACGGTGCTTCAAAAGGCGTCAGTGGGGAATGGTATTGATCTTGTGTTGATGGGCGATGCGTTTTCTGACAGGATGATAGAGGACGGCCGATACTTGGCAGCAATGGAAAAAATCGAAAGTGCTTTCTTTGCTATTGAGCCCTATCATTCTTTCCGACATCTATTCAATGTCTACGCTGTCAATGTTGTGTCTCCTTCTGAGGATTATCTTTCAGGGGATTTAGCCCTAGAGATGCAAATATATCCAGACGGTACTGTTACTGCGAATGCCGACAAATGTATTGAATATGCCCTTAAGGCAATCCCGGACGCTAATCTGGATGAGGCAACTATAATAGTCGTTGGAAATACTTTCGGCATGGATCCATCTCAAATGAGCGGAATGTGTTACATGATGAATCGAAGTGAACCCACTACAGACTACGGGACTGGGCTTGGTTTGGCATTGTTCAGTTACCCTTATGGCCAGAATCTTATTCAGCATGAGGCAGGAGGGCATGGATTCGGAAAATTATGTGATGAATACTCAAGCCGTTCGGAAGGTATTGATATGGAAATCCAGAGCGATGAGGTAGACCTAATGAAGAGTCAGCAAAAAGCGGGTTGGTGGAAAAACGTAGATTTTACTTCAGACCCTTCAAAGGTTAGATGGAGTCATTTTCTCTCCGATGCCAGATACGAGAAGGAGTACCTTGGCGTTTATGAAGGGGCGGGAATGTTCTATTCCAGAGGTATTTACCGTCCTTCTGAGGATGGAATGATGAATAGTGGCTATAACTCTTTCAACGCCCCTTCCCGCGAGGCCATCTACTACCGCATCCATAAGCTGGCTTATGGACAGGATTGGGAATACAATTACGAAGATTTTGTGAAGTGGGATCAGGGAGCGAAGAACATCCATCCCACGGCGACGCCGCAAAGTGTTTCCGGGAAGAAGACCTATGAGGTGCGTGAGCCGCTGCCTTCCAAGCCTTTCAATCCCGATGAATGGACGGTGACGGTAATGAAATAACCCTACCCCCTCTTCAACCACATAATGCTGTCTGGGCCCTCGTTAAAGAGGAGGTCCAGACAGCTTAGGTTAGGGGTGAAGCCGCCCATGCGGTCGCGGAAAACCTGGTAGTAGGGGCGGGAGAGGCCCAAATCGGCCAGGACGGTGTCCGGGTGCTTGGGGTGGATGGCCAGCCGATAGTCGTCATCGGCCCCAGGCGCCGCAAACTCAGCGGTAGGGGAGAGCTGGCAGGCAATGCCGGTCTTCTCCAAAAGGAAGCGGATGGTGGAAAGGTTCAGCTCCCACAGGGTGCGGGGCTGGGCATCCAGCAGGGCAAACACCTCGTCCCTATAATATTCATAGTAGGCCGATGTCTCATAGGCTGTGTCCAGCGCCCGCTGGGTGCGAACCACCCAGGGCGTAGAATAGTCTACCTCTACGTCCCGAATGGCCCAGGAAGCCCCGTGCACAACGGGCACCTGCAGCATCTGCACGCCGTCTGAGGCCAGGATGTAGCAGCGGTTGCGGTAGCTTTGTTTCTGGTAGTTTTCGCAGGCCTCCAGGCCGATAACGGCCGGGGGAAAACCCGGCCGAAAGTCGCGTGCCGCCAGGGCTAGCCAGCTCAGCGGCGGAAAGTATGCGGTGGAAAGGAGCACTAGCGCAGGCGGATCTTGGGAATGATGCCGCGCTCGGAGCTGCGGATGAAGCCCAGGATGGTATCCCGGTGCTCGGAGGCGGGGAAGTTGGCCTCAATGTACTCCAGGGCCTGGGTGGTGTTCATGCCCTTGAAGTAGAGGCAGTCGTAAATGTCCTTTATCTGATTCACCTGCTCTTCGGTGAAGCCGCGGCGCAGCAGGCCCACGCGGTTCACGCCCTCGAAGGCCAGGGGCTCACGGCCGGCCAGGATGTAAGGCGGCACGTCCTTGGTAATTTTGCAGCGGGCGCCCACGAAGGAGTGCGTGCCCACCCGGCAGAACTGGTGAGAGCCGGACTGACCGCCCACTACGCTCCAGTCTTCCATCACCGTTTCTCCGGCCAGGCCGGAGTAGCTTACCACAATGCAGTGGTTGCCCACCTGGCAGTCGTGCGCAATGTGAGCGTAGGACATAATGAGGGTATCGCTTCCAATGCGGGTGAGGGCCTTGCCGCTGGCCTTGGTGCCACGGTTGATGGTGGCGCACTCGCGGATGTTCACGCGGTCTCCAATCTCTACCCAGGATTCCTCTCCTTCATACTTGAGGTCCTGTGGAATGGCACCTACCACGGCGCCGGGGAAAACCGTGCAGTCCTTGCCCATCCTTACATGGTTGTAAATGGAGGCACCGTTCAGGATGCGGCAACCGTCACCAATCTCTACGTTGGCGTCTACAAAGGCGAAGGGACCAATCTCTACGTTGTCTCCCAGTTTGGCCTCGGGACTTACACAGGCAAGAGGATGAATTTTGTTCATAGTAAGTTATTTAAGCAGGGCTCTCAAGGCCTTGGCTGCTTTTGTGTTAATGGTATGGCCCGCTTTGAAGCCCATAATGCGGGCATTCAGGTAACCGCCGCAAAGGCGCATGTCTCCCAGCAGGTCCAGCAGTTTGTGCCGGCCGCACTCGTCCGTGAAATGGAGGACGGGATTGCCCATATATCCCTCGTCCGTCACCACCAGTGCGTTGCCCAGGTCTCCACCCTTGATAAGGCCGCCTTTCAGCATCGGCTCAATCTCCTTATAAAAGCAGAAAGTGCGGCAGGGGGCAATCTCCTTGGCATAATCGGTGGAAAGGTCCCACTTGGCGTTCTGCACACCCAAAACGGGGGAGTTAAAATCCACGGTACTTTGGGCCGATGGTGCATCGGCCGGCTCTATCTTAATCCAGGAGCCGCTCCTGGGGTCTTTCACCTCCAGAGCGTAAGGAATGCTGATGATCTGGCGGGGGACTCCCTGATCTTCCAGGCCCACCTTGGCGATGGCTTCCACATAGAAGCGGGCGCTGCCGTCCAGGATGGGAACTTCCTGGTTGTCCAGCTCCACCACGGCATTATCTACACCCATACCGGTGAGGGCGCTCATGATGTGCTCGATGGTAACGGCCACGGCTTCCCCGCAGGCAATAGTGGTGCTGCGGGCCGTATTGGTTACATTCTCGGCCAGGGCCTTTACCTCCGGGCATCCTTCCACATCTACTCTGCGGAAGACAATGCCGCTGCCAGCCGGAGCCGGCAGCACGGTCATATGGGCATAGGTGCCTGTATGGAGACCCTTCCCTTCAAAGGAGAAACTCTGGGCAAGGGTTTGCTGATTCACGTTCATCTATTCTTCTGCGGCCCGCTTAAACAGGGCATAGGCTTTCATATACTGTTTGGCATCCATCACCGGCGATCCCACCAGCACCTGGCCTTCCTTGCGGATGTGACCAATAACGCCGCCCTGGGCGCAAATGGTGGTGTGGTCGGCAATCTTCACATGCCCGGCAATGCCCACCTGTCCGGCAAAGATGCAGTATTTACCCACCTGCGTGGAACCGGCAATACCCGTCTGGGCTGCCATCACGGTATGGTCTCCAATGACCACGTTGTGGGCAATCATGCACAGGTTGTCAATACGAACACCGTTGCCAATAACCGTAGATTCCATCTGGGCGCGGTCCACAGTGGTGTTGCAACCAATTTCTACATCGTTGCCGATGACCACGTTCCCCAGGTGCTCAATTTTTTCCCAACTGCCGTCCTCGCGGGGAGCGTTGCCAAAGCCGTCACCTCCAATGATGCAGCCGGCATGCAGGATTACATTATTTCCAATCACCGTGCCAGGATAGACCACCACGCCGGGATAAAGAATACAATTTTGGCCGATGGTGACGTCTTCCCCAATGGTGACGTGTTCGTGGATAATGGTGTTGTCTCCCACGCGCGTGCGCTTACCCACGGAGCTGAAGGCTCCCAGGTACACCTTCTTCCCGAAATGGGTAGAGAAGGGATACCAGCGGGCCCGCAGGCTGCGGTGGCATCTGGCTTTCTGCTTTTTGGCCGATACGTACTTGAGCAAATCGGCAATGGCGGAATAGGCGTTGTCCACCTTCACCAGAGTGGGCTTCACGGGCTGTTTGGGCTGGAAGTCCTTGTCCACGATGAGGATGGAGGCTTCGCTGGTGTAGACGTAGTCTTCGTATTTGGGATTGGCGAAAAAGCTCAGCGTGCCCGGCTTGCCGTGTTCAATCTTGGCAAACTGAGTGGCCACTGCGTTCTCGTCTCCCTCGACGGTACCCTTGAGCAGTTGGGCTAAGAATTTTGCGCTTAAATCCATTGTCTTAGATAAGAGGTTCAGCTGTCATGGCCGCAGGCTGGGGAATACCCATGAGCTTGAGGATGGTGGGAGCTACGTTGCACAGGGCACCGTCCTTCACCGTCTTCACGGCATCTCCGGCGTTAATCACCACAAACTGAACGGTGTTCAGGGAGTGGGCGGTGTTGGGCGTTCCGTCAGGGTTCACAGCGTAGTCGGCGTTGCCGTGGTCTGCGGTGAGAAGCACCACATAGTCCTTGGCGATGGCTTCTTCCACCACTTTGCCCACCAGTTTGTCGATGCAGGTGACGGCGGTGGTGATGGAGTTGTAAATACCGGTGTGGCCCACCATGTCACCGTTGGCGAAGTTGAGGATAATCATATCCTGCTTGCCGGAACGAATCTGGTCAATGAGTTTTTCGGCCACTTCGGGGGCGCTCATCTGGGGCAGCAAATCGTAGGTGGGAACCTTGGGGCTGTTTACCAGAATACGGTCTTCGTTCTCGAACACGGTCTCGCGGCCGCCGTTGAAGAAGAAGGTAACGTGAGCGTATTTCTCGGTTTCGGCAATGCGGAGCTGGTGCTTACCGGCCTTGGAGACGGTTTCTCCCAGGGTGTCCTGAACCAGTTCCTTGTCGAAGAGGATGTGCACGCCCTTGAAGGAAGCGTCGTAGGGAGTGAGGCAGCAGTAGTACAGCGGAATGGTGTGCATACCTTCCTCGGGCATATCCTGCTGGGTGAGGACGGCGGTGAGTTCACGGGCGCGGTCGTTGCGGAAGTTGTAGAAGATGATGGCATCTCCTTCCTCAATGGTGGCCACGGGCTTGCCGTTCTCGGTAACCACGATAGGCTTTATGAATTCGTCCGTAACGTCGGCATCGTAGCTGGCCTGAATACCGGCCTGGGCGCTTTCAAAAGCGGCACCCTTGCCTTCTACCAGCAGGTCGTAAGCCTCTTTCACACGATTCCAGCGCTTGTCACGGTCCATGGCATAGAAGCGGCCGCAAACGGAAGCTACCTTACCGGTGGTCTCTTTCATCTTCTCTTCCAGCTCTGCCACAAAGCCCAAGCCACTGCGGGGGTCTGTGTCGCGGCCGTCCATGAAGGCGTGAACGTACACTTTGTCCAGACCTTCTTCCTTAGCTACGCGAAGGAACTCGTATACGTGATCCAGGGAGCTGTGCACGCCGCCGTGGGAGGTAAGGCCCATCAGGTGCAGCTTCTTGCCGCTCTTCTTCACGTATTCATAGACTGCCTTGATTTCGCTGTTCTCCAGGAGCTTATGCTCACGGCAGGCAATGTTAATCTTCACCAGATCCTGGTAAACTACACGGCCGGCGCCCAGGTTCATGTGACCCACCTCGGAGTTGCCCATCTGGCCGTCCGGAAGACCTACATATTCGCCGCAGGCCTGCAGATGACCATAAGGATATTTGGCACGGAGAGCGTCAATGTTAGGGGTGCCCTGGGTCCAGATAGCGTTGGAATAGTCGTGGCGACCTTCGCCCCAACCGTCCAGAATCATGAGAAGTACTTTTCTGTTCATATTGTATTGTTTTTATTTCTTCTTCTTTGCCGTCATGCCCGGCCCCGCCGGGTATCTCATAAGAGTACAAAGTTAATCATTTTTTGCCGATATCCGTACGATACGGCGGGTGGCCTTGGTTACACGTACGGAGTGGTCAATGCACCAGCCGGCTACGGCCAGCACATGGTGCGGATCCCGAGCACTCTTGTACAATTTCACAAAAGGCTTTTCATCGGCCGGAATATGATGATCCGTAAACCAGTCCTGCATCTTTTTCTTGCCCGGTGCTCCCAGCGGCCTAATCCAGTCTCCGCTCTCCCAGCTGCCTTCCACCAATTCTCCAGCTTTGTCTGCATCCAGAATAAGCACTCCCGCCGGCTGCTTCACCTCCT
>DFLI01000148.1:9807-13760 GCA_002373715.1 Bacteroidales bacterium UBA3623 | reverse complement strand
CTTTCTGCATAAACTGCCAGCCATCGGCGGTGCGCTCAAAGATAAAAGTCTTGGCACCGTTTGTAATGGCTATGTATTTCACATTCAATTCATTGTTATAACGGAGCGCCTGGTCCACCACTTCCTGGTTCAGCTCCACCTCAGGTCTTTTGCACTCCACTATCATCAGGGGCTGGGGCGTGCGGTCGTACACCACAATATCGGCCCTGTACTCCTTGGCGCCATGCTTTAGCGCAACCTCGGACCCCATCATGTGCTCCGGGATCTTCATTCCCTCATGCAGCACGGAGATAAACCACTGCCGCACCGCCTCCTCGGGCGTATTCTTTACGCTCTTCTTCCTAAGCGGGTCCCAGATATATTCGTCCTGAATCATTTCAACCCCAAATTTACCCTTTTTCCCATTCATATCCAAACTCAGTCCACCATACTCCCGCTCATCCATTCTCCCCATCCCCACCTACGCCCCTGCCTAAAGCACGCTATCGGCCCTCTGCGCACTATTCTGTGCTTTACCTCCACCTTTGTCCCGGTCTAAAGCACACTATCGGCCCTCTGTATCCTATTCTGTGCTTTAGCCCCACCTTTGTCCCGGCCTAAAGCACGCTATCGGCCCTCTGCGCACTATTCTGTGCTTTACCTCCACCTTTGTCCCGGTCTAAAGCACACTATCGGCCCTCTGCGCACTATTCTGTGCTTTACCTCCACATTTGCCCCTGCCTAAAGCACGCTATCGGTCCTCTGCGCACTATTCTGTGCTTTACCTCCACCTTTGTCCCGGTCTAAAGCACACTTTGGGGCCCACAAGCCATAAACTGTGCCTCAGGCAGAGGTAGTCCGGTGGATTTATTAAAAAACTTTGTAACTTTATACCATGAAAGCAAAGATCCTTTTCCTGGCGCTGGGACTGCTGGTGGTGGTTTCGGCCCGTTCGCAGCAGAGGCTGCAGCCCATTCCCGTAGACCATAAGTGGCTGAGCAACAAAGAGGTAGCATTCACGTATGACGGTTCCTACACTGATCCGGACTGCTTCAAGCTCACGCTGGGCAAAAAGCTCACCCGTACGGACGGCTTCCAGGCTCCGGAAAAGTACACGGACTTTCCGCTCAAACCTCAGGGCGCTGTGAACCTGACCTTCAGCCCGGACTCCACAAAACTGGCTTTCACCCGTAACAACGACCTGTGGGTGGTGGATATCGCCAGCGGTCAGGAGACCCGCCTCACCTTCGACGGCACCGAAACCGTCATGAACGGTTACGCCAGCTGGGTGTACTATGAGGAAATCCTGGGCCGGGCGTCCCGTTACTGCGCCTTCTGGTGGAGCCCGGACAGCGAAACCCTGGCCTTCTACCACTTTGACGACACGCAGGTGCCCATGTTCCCCATCTACTCGCCCAAAGGCCAGGACGGCGTCCTCCGCCGCACGCATTACCCCAAGGTGGGAGAGCGCAACCCGGAGGTGAAAATAGGCTTTGTAAAGGCCTCCGGCGGCGATATTGTCTGGGCCGATTTCAACGAAAAAGAGGATCAGTACTTCGGCATACCCTTCTGGGGCGCCGACAGCAAAGCTTTCTTCGTGGCCCGCGAGCCGCGCATCCAGAACACCCTGGACCTGTACGCCGTGTCGCCGGCCGATGGCAGCAAAAAGGCCATCTACCATGAGGAAGTGCCCACCTGGCTGGATTGGATTGAGGGCATGCTGTTCACAGAAAAGGGCCTCTACATGGTCCGCAGCTTCGAAACCGGCTGGCAGCAGATTTACTTCCTCACCTACGACGGCCAGCTCAAACGCCTCACCGACGGTCCCAACTGGCGCATCGAGCTCTTGAGGGCCGAAAAAGACGGCACCGTCTATTTCCTGGCCGAAAGAGATTCCCACGTGCGCCCGTGCCTGTACAAGGTTTCCCCGAAGGGGGTGATATCGGCCCTGACCGATCCCTCCCTATATGTGCTGAGCGCCTCCTTTGCCCCTGACGGTAAGCACTTTATCACACAGGCCTCCAATCTTAAGACGCCTTGGGAGATTCGTCTGCACGACCTCAAGGGCAAGTCGGAACTCATTGCCAGCCAGGGCAGTTACGAGGGCCGCACCGGTGAGATTGTTACCATCACCGTGGACGGACTGGAACTGCCGGGCGTCATCTACTACCCCGAAGACTTTGACCCCGCCAAGAAGTACCCTGTGCACGTGGATATTTACGGCGGCCCCGATATCCAGCAGGTGTTTGACCGCTGGGTGCATCCCGCCCGCTACAGCTGGTATTCCCAGCACGGCATCATCGAGCTCATAGCAGACTGCCGCGCCGCCGGCCACAACGGTCGCGAGGGCTTGGATGCCATCTATAAGAAACTGAGCACCATTGAGATAGACGATTTTGTAGAATGGGCCAAGTGGCTCCAGAGCCTGCCCTATGTGAAGGGTGACAAGATTGGCGTAGAGGGCTTCAGTTTTGGCGGCACCATGACCACGCTGTTGGTGGCCACAGCCCCCGACTACTACCACTACGGCATTGCCGGCGGCGGCGTGTACGACTGGAAACTCTACGACACCCACTACACGGAGCGCTTCATGAGCACACCGGAGGACAACGCCGAAGGCTATGAGAAAACGGCAGTGATTAACCGCGTGGGCGCTTATCCCGTCAAGGAAGGCAAGGCCGATGGCACCGTCATGCTCAAAATCACCCACGGCACCGGAGACGACAACGTTCACTTCCAGAACACCCTGCAGCTGATTGACGTGTTGCAGAAGCAGGGCGCCGCCTTCGAACTCATGATATACCCCGACGGCATGCACGGCTACCGCGGCTACCAGGGTGCCCACTTCCAGGCCGCCAACAACGCCTTCTGGGAGAAGTACTTGCTGAACTAAACAGGATGGTCTTGGAAGTGTAAGACCGCTTTCAGTACAGTAAGATCTGACCTTGTCAGTCTAGCTAGCTGCTTGATTGACAAGGTCTTTCTTTCAGACCACAGTTGGGTGGCCAGTTCTATTCGTTCTCCTTGGGATAGTTGCAGAACATCTCTCCCATATTTCGTACGGCTTCTTTCGGCAATCTCTTTCCTGAGTTTGTTTTCATCCTTTTTATCCATGAAAGGTTTGGCATCGGCCGCTTCCATTTCGGCCAAATCTTTTTTCTTAACACTCAAAAAGGCAATAAACTGCCGAGGCGAAACGAAGACATTATTCTTCAAATAATTAATATCCATATAACTCCTTGGAACCAGCATTCCATCTGAATTATACTCCCAGTCTCCAGGTAGTTTCACCCGCGTTCTGAACAATCTGCATTGTTCACGATAGCCTAAATCGCACACTTTCTTGTACGACTTTTCTTTGTCGGAATGACAGTAAGATCGGCCTGGGCCCCAACGATAGTCCTCAGGAAGAAACTCAAATCCCGCCTCCGTACAGTTCCTAAATACATAGATAATCTTACGGCGCAGTTCCTCTTCATCATGGATGGGATCGGCCTGAATCCAAATGGAATTCTTCACTCTTTCAGGGTGACCATCTCTGTTAAAATGTCTAACAATCAGGCGCTTAATCTCCTTCTGAAATTTCACGATGCCCTCCGGCGCTCCTTTAAGAATACAGTGAAAATGAGTGGACATCACCTCCAGCGCCAGTACTGTCAAGTGGCAATAATAAGCAACTACGGCGATGAGATTCATCATTAGGATAAAATCGTCATCTTCATCGCACAGCACAAGAATGCGCGTCCCATCAGAATAGATGTGGTAACAATCATGAATCGGTTTTGGCACAAAGTCGTCCATACATAATGCCTTTTTGCAAAGTTACATAGCGTTATCGGTTTCATCAAAAATAAATATTCTTAGCGTAATATGCATTATATCAATTTGTTACAAATTTATAACCAAGATTAATATATACAGTTATGCAAAGTACCATTTTGCCTAAAGCACAGAATGGGATTTAGAGGGCCGAT
>DFLI01000148.1:0-9686 GCA_002373715.1 Bacteroidales bacterium UBA3623 | reverse complement strand
CAGAGGGCCGATAGTGTGCTTTAGGCTGGGGTAAAGGTGGGGCTAAAGCACAGAATGGGATTTAGAGGGCCGATAGTGCGCTTTAGGCAGGGACAAGGAGTGGGGACTCCGGACTCAGGCGAATAAGGAATCGGGGAAATTGACCAGATAGACCTTTTGCACCGCGCGAGTTAGGGCGGTGTACAGCCATTTGATGTCGTCCGGCACCAGGAAGTCCTGCCAGAAGGGATTGTCTATGAACACGCAGTCCCACTGGCCGCCCTGGGCCTTGTGACAGGTAATGGCCTGGGCATATTTAAGCTGCAGGGCGCTGTAGAAAGGGTCTGAGCGCACGGCCTCGTAACGCTTTTTCTTGGTGGCGAGGTGAGCATAATCGGCCGATACGCCCTCCCACAGGGCCTGCGCCTGCTCCCGGCCCAGCGCCGGAGACTCAGAGTCCAGCGTATCCAGCAGCACCTTGGTTTCAATCTCCTGGCCGCCGTAGTCGGGGAAAGAGAGCGTGGCATCGGCAAAGTGGAGGCCGTAACGCTCCTCATAATGACGGATACGAACCAGCTCAGCAATGTCTCCGTTGGCTATGTAGTCCGTGCCCTCCAGGTCTTCCCTATAGTTGTTTTTCACCACCATCAGGCGGTCTCCCCTGCACAGTTTTTCCTCCCGGTACAGCACCTGGGCGCGGATGCCCATGTTGTAGCGCACGGCCCTCTTATTGGAGCGGCAAAGCACCGCCACCTCGTCGCTGCCATACTTGTCATAGGCATCGGAAAGAGCCTCCAGCAGCTCAGCGCCGGAGAGGCGCTGGATATCGGGAGATTCCCGGTCAAGCCGGGAATGACGAGAAAGAGGCCGGGCATGACGAGAAAGAGGCCGGGCATGACCGTCATCCCCGACCTGATCGGGGATCTCAAGTCCCAAATCTTCCAGGCCGATGGGCTCATCCATGGAATCCAGCAGGGTTCTTAAGTGCGTGGCGTTCATGAGGATGCCCGAATCGGCCGCCTGGCGCACCACCGTGGTGAGCGTGGCGTAAGACACCCCGCCAAAGCCTTCCATATAGTCCGGCGACAGGGCCGGAGACTCCTCCAGACCCACCGGGGGCAGCTGCGCGGCGTCTCCCACCAGGATGAGCTTGCAGTCCACGCCGGCGCGCACGAAAGCCACCAAATCGGCCAAAAGATTGCCGCTGCCGAAGGCTCCCCCGCCTTCCCCGGAGGAAATGCCTATAAGCGACACCTCATCTACTATGAAGAGCGTGCCTTTGGCCTTGTTGGGCGATAAAGAAAACAGTCCCTGACCATCGGCCCCGAAGGATTTTTGCCTGTAAATATGCTTGTGGATGGTAGAGGCCGGCTTGCCGCAGTAGCCGGAGAGCACTTTGGCCGACCGGCCCGTGGGAGCCAGCAGCACGCAGGGAATCTGCAGGGAGGCTAAACCACCCACCACGGCCGCCAGGGCCGATGTCTTACCCGTTCCGGCATAGCCGTTCACCACCAGGATGTCTTCATCGGCCGTTATAAAAGACGAAACCTGTCTTAGGAGTTTCTCCTGGCAGGGGGTGGTTTCATAGGAAAAACAGCCCAGAAACGTCTTGTACAGAAAGCCCGCGCGGTCCACTAGTACTTGTGGTTAAAGAGGCCCGAGATAACGGCCAGCACGGGATAAATTTCCACACGGCCCAGGAACATGTCGAAGGAGAAAATGAACTTCAGGATACCCGGCTCTGAATTGTAATTGCCCATGGAGCCAATGTCTCCCAGGGACGGGCCCACATTGCTAAGGGAGGCCACAGAGCCCAGAATGGCGTGGTTGTTAGGGTCTCCCACCAGTATGCAAACGACGGCCGACAGACCCACCAGCAGGAAATACAGGGCGATGTACAGCACCTGGGGGTAAATTTCTTCGTCGTGCAGGATGCGGCGGCCCAGACGCACCTCAAAGATGGTGGACGGGTACAGCGTCTTATGGATTTGCATGCGGATGGCCTTGAACAGCACCATGGCGCGGTCTGTCTTGAGGCCGCCGCTGGTAGAACCCGCGCAGCCGCACACCAGCGAAACCAGCACCAGCATGAAGCAGGCCAGAATGGGCCAGTTGGAGTTGTCACACACCGCCAGGCCGGAAGTGGAAGCGTAGCTCACCACCTGGAAAGTGCCGTTCAGGAAGGCCCGGCCCCAGGTGATGTCTGCACCTTGAAGCTTGAGCGAAAGCCCGGTAACCACCGAAATGCAGGCCAGGGCTATTACGTAGAACCGCAGGATGGGATTATGCAAAGGCCTCAGGGAACGACCCACCAGCACCATGAAAATGATGCCGAAGTGGATGGATCCCAGGAACATAAAGATAATCGTAAGGATGGAAATGGCATCCGACTGGAAGGCCGCAATGCTCAGGTTGCGGGTGGAAAAACCACCCGTGGCGCACACGCTGAAGGCGTGGCAGATGGCGTCAAACCAGCTCATACCCGCCAGCATGTAGCTGATAAAGGCCAGAGCACCCAGCCCCAGGAACACCGAGGCGAAAATGTATACCGACTTATTGGCGCGGCTGCGGTAATCGTCCCTGGAGAGGGAGGAAAGCTCCATATTGGTGAGCCTCAGACGAATGGGCGAAGTATTGGGAATAATGAGCAGCAGGAACACCACAACTCCCAAACCTCCGATAAAATGCGTGGCAGCGCGCCAGAACAGAAGGCTGCGAGGCAGGGCTTCTACATCTTCCAGGATGGTAGCACCCGTGGTGGTGAAGCCGGATACGCTCTCAAACCAGGCGTTAATGACCGTGAACGGGCCGCCCCACAGGGCATACGGCAAGGCGCCGAAAATGAAGGATAGCATCCATGAAAGGAAGATAATCATGAAGCCGTCTTTCAGCGAAATCTGGGCGTTCTTGCGGGTGAAAATGAAGGGGAAAATTCCCACGATGAAGGTTATGGTAAAGCTGATGAGCAAGGGGGCCAGAGCACTGTCTCCCCCGTCAATAAGCGATACTATGGCCGCCAGTAGCATGAACAGGGCACTCACCAGGAGCGCCACGCCCACGTTACGCGATATGACCTTCAGATTCATTCGGCTTTTTCTTTCATCTCGCTCATCCTCTTGCGGAGAGAGCGGTTTTCTTCCGTGAGGTCTGTGACGGCCTGATTCAAATCGGCCAGCTGGTCGTTGCCGTCAAAAGTATAAGTGTAGCGGCGTCTGTAGCCCAGATACTCCCGCAGATAGTCCAGCATCTTGTAGATAGGGTCTACATAATTGGCCAGCACGAAGGCCAACAGCAGGAACAGCAGGATAATACCTACGGCCAGGGCCACGGCACTGGGGATAATGCTGCGGTAGAAGCCGCGGTCGAAGTTCTCGGAGTGCTGGCGAAGGTCTGTATGGATGGTTTCGCTCAGGCGGTCCAGATACTCCCTCATGCGGCCAAACAGCGGCTGCAGGCGGTTGAAGTACCAATCCCGGGTGTTGATAAAATCGCTCTCCAGCACCTCTTCCAGCTCTGTGGACGCCAGCATATAGGCCGAATACGCATAGAGCACGGAATCTGCCAAGGGGGCGGTGGTTCCGGCCACCGAAGCGCGAAGGGAATCGCAGTGGGCCAGGAAGCCTTCCTTGTCAAAGTCCGGCAGGGCCGATATATTGTCGTCTCCAATGACGGCCAGAAGCTGCAGATTATACTGGTCTACAGCGTTTACCAGACGCTGGGTAACATGGAGGTCGTTGATGTCGTCGGCTATCATGCCCGACACGTAATTGGACATGTGACGGTATTCCAGCACGGAGATAACGCTGGACATCAGGAGCACCACCGCAATGGCCAGGATGGCCAGAATCATCTTCGTTCTGAGCGACAGACGGAACTGCCTCCACCAGTTATTAAACTTCACAAACATAAATACAAAGTTACTAATTTTTCGGAAATAGAAACATTTAAAAATATTTACACACTATCGCTTGACTTTTCGAAATTTTTTCATATCTTTGTGCTGGCGCCAAAAATTATAGCTATGAGAGAAACTTTCCTCGAAAAAAAAGATAACAAAAACTCCCTGCTCAAGAAAACAATTCTCTATTTGTGCATAGAGCATGGGGAACACAGCATAGCCTCCATCTCGGAGGCCATCGGGGCATCCGTCCCCACCGCCACCAAGCTCATCGGAGAGCTGATGGACGAAGGATTTATGGTAGATCTGGGCAAGTCCGGCACCTCCGGCGGCCGCAGGCCTTCCATCTACGGGCTCAATCCCGAAGCCGGCTATTTCGTGGGCGTAGCCATCCGCAACAAGCACGCCAGCATAGCCGTAACAGACTTCAAGGGCGGCCTCATCCATTTCAAGGACGATATTCCTTTCGAAATGGAAGCCAACGAAAGCACCATCCACAAGATGGCGGCCACCATCCGCGAATACCTGGACAAGCAGGATGTAGACTGGAACAAAATCATGGGTCTGGGACTCAGCATCCCCGGCCGTGTAAACCCTGTCACCGGCTACAGCAACTCCTATTCCTTCGACGAACATCGGCCCATCTCCCAGGTACTGGAAGAAGACCTGAACGTACATGTGGTGCTGGAAAACGACTCCCGCGCCATGACGTACGGAGAATACCTGGGCGGCGGTCTCAAGGAGAAAAACATGCTCTTTGTGAACGTGAGCTGGGGCTTGGGTATGGGCATGATCCTGGACGGAAAACTGTACTACGGCACCTCCGGCTACAGCGGAGAGTTCGGCCACTTTCCTCTTCTGGACAACGGCCAAATTTGCCGCTGCGGTAAAATCGGCTGCCTGGAGACGGGTGTCTCCGGATCGGCCCTGGTGCGCCTGATTGGTGAAAGCCTCGCCGCAGGCAGCGCCTCTGTCCTTGCCGGCAAGTTCAAGGCCGATGGCAAGGTAAACCTTAACGAAATCATAGAAGCCATCAAGAGCGAAGATACCCTGGCCATCGAAACGGTGGAAGAGTTGGGCACCAACCTGGGCAAAGGCCTGGCCGGTCTTATCAACATCTTCAACCCTCAGTTGGTGGTTATTGGCGGTAAAGTGGCCGTGGCCGCAGGAGACTATCTCATGCTGCCCATCCGCACCGCCATCAAGCGTCACGTACTGAATATAGCCAACCAGGACACCACCATCAAGCTCACGCAGCTCAAACAGAAGGCAGCTCCCATCGGCGCAGCCCTCCTGGTCCGTGCCCGCATGTTAGGAATTCTCTAAAATATCTATGCCACAAATTTCCAATCTAGGCTCTCGGATGCCCTCATCCCCCATCCGAAAGCTCGCACCCCTTGCGGTCGAGGCCAAAAAAGAGGGAGTGAAAGTGTATCACCTGAACATTGGCCAGCCCGATTTGCCCACTCCCCAAAAGGGCCTGGACGCCCTCAAGGCCGTCACGCGCAAAACCCTGGAATACAGCCCCTCGGAAGGCTATCCCGGCCTCCGCGAAAAGCTGGTAGGCTATTATAAAAAGTATGGCATAGATGTATCGGCCGATGAAATCATCGTCACCTGCGGCGGCTCGGAGGCCATTCTCCTGGGCTTTCTCACCTGCCTGAACCCGGAGGACGAGATTATTATGGTAGAGCCCGGCTATGCCAACTACATCTCCTTCGCCAAAACCGCCCACATCACGGTAAAAACCGTTACCAGCCGCATTGAGGAAGGCTTTAAGCTGCCGCCTGTGGAGGCTTTCGAGAAGGCCATCACCCCTCGCACCAAGGCCATCTTGCTGTGCAATCCATCCAACCCCACCGGTTACGTTTATACGCCCGAAGAACTGCAGAAGATTAAGGAGATTGTGGTTAAGCACGACCTTTTCCTCTTCTCCGACGAAGTATACCGCGAATTCGTATACAACGGAAAACCCTATCTGAGTGCCATGCAGCTGGGCATTCCGGAGAATGTGATTATGTTAGACTCCGTGAGTAAGCGCTACTCCGAGTGCGGTATCCGTATTGGCATGCTGGTTACCCACAACAAGCAGGTGCACGACACGGTAATGAAGTTCTGCCAGGCCCGCTTGAGCCCGCCGCTGCTGGGTCAGATTGTGGCCGAAGCCTCCATCGAAGGCACCGAGGAATACTCCAAGGAGTGCTTCGACGAGTACAAGGCCCGCCGGGACTTCTTCATCAAGGGATTGAACGAGATTCCGGGAGTATACTCCCCCATGCCCGAAGGCGCTTTCTACACCGTGGCCAGCCTGCCCGTAGAAGACACCGAGGCCTTCTGCCGCTGGCTCCTCACAGATTTCCGTCTGAATGGTGAAACGGTGATGATGGCCCCTGCCGCCGGTTTCTACAGCACCCCCGGCCTGGGCAAGAACCAGGTAAGAATGGCGTACGTGCTAAAGGAAGAGGACCTGGCCAAGGCCCTCAAGATCTTACGCGCTGCATTAGCTACGTATAAAGACCTCCATTAATCGAAATAACTTCGCCTGTTACATAAGAGGCCGCTTCTGAGGCTAAAAAGCCGACGACAGCGGCCACTTCTTTGGGCTCTCCAAAGCGGGCGGCCGGGATGTCCTTCTTAAGGGCAGCTTCGTCCAGACCTTCCACCATGTCCGTCTTGATGAATCCGGGCGCCACGGCGTTCACGGTTACATTCTTGCGGGCCACTTCCTGCGAAAGAGCCTTGGTGGCGGCAATCATTCCGCCCTTGGCTGCCGAGTAATTAGTCTGGCCCGGAAGGCCCTTGATGCCGCTGAGGGAAGCCACATTGATAACACGGCCATACTTGTGAAGAAGCATGGGCTGCAGAACGGCACGGGTGGTATAGTACCAGGCATTCAGATTGGTATCCAACACCTTCCGCCAATCTTCCGGCTCCATCCAAATGAGCAGGCTGTCTTTCCGGATACCGGCATTGTTCACCAGTACCTCTATATAATCTTCCGGATGGGCCTGCTGCCACTGGCCGATGGCCTCCTGCACAGCCTCAGGCTGGCTTACGTCAAACTTGAGGAGTTCACCGTCTCCCTCTATGCTTTGCAGGCATTCCTGCGCAGCGGCATCGTTGGAAACGTAATTGATGAGCACGCGATAGCCCATCTTATGGAGTTCTTGGCAGATGGCACGGCCAATGCCGCGGCTTCCGCCGGTTACGAGTGCTGTTTTCATATTATTCGCCGGGAACTAATGCTTTAAATGTATTTAGGGCGCTGATACAAGTGCCCAGAACCCCGTGCAGGCCCGTATTCTGCCCTGTCAGATAAAGCCAGGGGATAGGTGTTTGCGGGGGCAGGAAATCGGCCGATGTGTACTTCTTAATGCCGAAGGCCGTACCTCCGGGGGTGCCGGTGTAGCGCTGCCAGGTTTCGGGCGTGCTCATCCAGTATTTGTCCAAAGCGTAGCGGAAATCCGGGATGTGCTTGGTGGCTGCTTCTATGAGCTCATCGGCCGTAATGGGGGCGAAGCCCAGCAAATCCAGGCTTCTGGCGTAGCCGTCCGCATCCCTTTCCCCGAAGTGAATCATCACCTTGTCCTGCAGGAAAATCTCGTGGTTGATCCACTTGAGCATACCTTCCTTAAGCTTGCAGTTGAGCGTAACGGCACCAGGGCCGTCTTCCAACTTGGCCAGGCGCTTCAGATAGGAGGAGCGCACGTGGTCCTTCACCAGCTCAAAGGTAAGGCGGGGGTGAATGGCCGATATAATATAATCGGCCCTGAAGGTGCTGCCATCGGCACAGATAATCTCCTTATTCTCAATACTTACCACCTTCTTGTTCAGGCGGATGTCCTGGGTTTTCACCAGGGCGTCCACCAGGGTTTTGCCGCCGCCTTTCAGGCGCCAGGTGCTGTTCTCATAAGGCTTCACCACATGCTCCATCTCGAACGGCGTATTGGAAGAGCAGCGCATGAATGGGCCTCCGTCTATGCACTCATCCTCTCCCATCTTTTCCCAGGGAAGGTAATTGAGGCCGAAGGGTTCCATAATTTTGCGCAGCGGACCGCCCGGCTGCATGCCTCCCACGGAATGGAAACCCGTGTCGAAACGGATGCCTTCCCGCACAAAGGTTTGCAGCGCACCGCCCGGTTGACTCCCCTGCTCCAGGATGGTTACGTCCATCTTTTTGCGATTGAGGAGCTTACCCAGGAAAAGGCCGCCCAGGCCGGCGCCAATTATGATGTAAGTATCAGACATTCTTTATGATAAGCGTGGAATTGGTACCGCCGAAGCCAAAGGAATTGGACAGGAAGGTATCAAAATGGGCCTTCATGGTTTCTGCCGGAATCCAGAGGTGGCAGCTGTCTTCGTCGGGATTCTCAAAGTTGATGTTACCGGCAATGAAGTCGTTCTTCATCATGAGAATGGAGTAAATGACCTCCGAAGCGCCTGCCATCCACATTTCGTGGCCGGTCTGGCTCTTGGTGGAGGTGATGGGAACAGTTCTCTCTCCCATTACGCGGAACAGCGCCTTGGCCTCGTTGGCATCTCCCACGTGCGTGGAAGTGGCATGGGCGTTCACGTAGCCAATCTCCTTGAGGGACACACCGGCCCTTTGGATAGCCATCTCCAGCGAACGGGCAGGGCCATCCACATTGGGCGAGGAAATATGGTCTCCATTGGCAGAGAAGCCATATCCCAGCACCTCTGCAACGATGGGAGCGCCGCGCTTCACGGCATGCTCATACTCCTCCAGAATAACCGTAGCAGCACCGCCGCCGGGCACCAGGCCGTCCCTGTCCCTGTCGAAAGGACGGGAAGCCTTTTCGGGAGCGTCTTCCCGCGTAGAGAAGGCCGATATACCGTCGAAGGAACCGGTAGCCTCGGGATTAACCTCCTGAGCACCACCGCAAACCACCATATCCTGCAACCCATTCTGGATAAGCAGGGCACCCAGGCCGATGGCATGGGAACCGCTGGCGCAAGCGCCGGAAACCGTAAGGTTAATGCCCTTGAGGTGGAAAATAACCCCCAGGTTCATGGTAACGGTGGAGTTCATGCTCTGGAAGATGGCACCGCTGCCGCAGAGCATGGTATCTTTCTTTTCGTAAATTTTGGCGATGGAATTGTACACAGCCTGGGCCGTGCTGTCGTTGCCGTAGAGAAGACCTACCTCATGGGCGTCCAGATAATCCTGATCTATACCCGCCTGCTTCAGCGCATCTCTAGTTGCGCAGTACGCATACATGGCCGGCTCCGGCATATACACACGCTGGGAACGGGTCAATTCCTTCTTCAGATCCGGCTGCGGCACAAACGAAGTGAGTCCACTGCGGAAACCCATCTCCTTACGCGCCTGATCCAAAATAATACCCGACTTACCATTGTACAAGGAATCCCGCACCTCGTCCAGCGTAACCCCCAGACAAGACCAGATTCCCATACCCGTAATAACTACTCTCTTCATATACCTATATTAATATGCATATATTAATTTACAAATATAGTAATAATTCCTCATATAAGTCCCTCCCCCGAGGGGAGGGGTTTCGGGAGGGGGTAGCGTCGAAGGCGCGGCTTGCCGCGGTTCAAAAAAAGACCCCCAAGTCCGATAGGACTCAGGGGTCTTCGAAGAACCGCGGCTACCTACTCTCCCACCTGGTGTGGCAGTACCATCGGCGATGGTGAGCTTAACTTCTCTGTTCGGAATGGGAAGAGGTGGTTCCTCACCGCTATAACCACGGCAATATATTACTTGAGAGAACAGATCTTTGGCGCCGCCAAAGATAAATACTCGCTTCAATTGGCGTATCTTTCT
>DFLI01000141.1 GCA_002373715.1 Bacteroidales bacterium UBA3623 | reverse complement strand
GGGTGCGGAGTTCCTTCACGGTGTCTACACCGGCGGCTTCCAGCAGTTCGGAGAACTGGGGACCTACGCCCTTAACGCGGAACAGGTCTGCGTGATTTACCCAGGTGAGGATAAGGTCTCCCCGGATACCGGTCTTCTCTTCCAAAGCCTTGCGGCCCTTGGGGGAAGCGCCTTCTTTGAGCAGCTGATCAACAGTTTCAATGCCAATAGCGACTAGCTTTTCGGCATAGACAGGGCCGATACCCTGAATGTCAACGATTTTGTAAGCCATAGTTATAGTTATTTAGTGGTTGTTTCAATCCCAAATCACTCTCAAAGTTAAAAAAATTAACGGAAAAACGAAAATATTTTCATATATTTGCAGATGTAGGCGATTTTTATGGAAAACTTTCCTCTTGACAGCGAAAAGATTTACTTCTCTTCGGATATGCTGACGCTGGACTGTGAGAACGGTCCGGTAACCTTGAAAGTTTCCGACTGGCTTCACCAGGATCCTGTTCGCATTCACCGCATGATAGTCAAAGAAAAAGTCCTTCAAGTGGACCAGATGGAGGTATTCGCCCCCCTGGTATCCAAGCTCAGAAGGGCAGACTACGAGTACTACAAGCGCATCACCGGGCTCAAGATGATGATAGACTTCCCCGGTTTTCCTTCGGAAATAGAAGCCCGCATTCCCTACGACACAGATCCCATCGCCTTCTACAAATGGTGGCGCAAGGGCAAGAACGAGCACCGCGTATATCTTTCGCCTGCATACCAATTCAAGCTTTTCCAGAAGGTGTCCCACATGGAGCCCAAAATTATGCTCAAAAAGGACATCGATTTTGTTAAGTCCTTTTAGCCATGACCTTGGAAGAAATCCTGGCCGTCCCCACAGCTCCTTCTAAGGAAGAACTGGACAGGGACTTTTGGGACGGCGATAATTGTGTAAGTTATTCGGCCGATGGGAAACGCCTCCTGGATGCCGAGAATTTTCCCTCCGAAATTACCGTTCAGGATGGCTGCGAAGTCATCTGCGACGAGGTATTCGCCTTTCAGGACTATATGGCGGGCCGAAAGATTGGGGAAGATATTCCCCTGGAGGAACGTTCCTCCTACCTGGAAAAGATTCACCTGCCGGACTCCGTGACGCACATTGGATCGGCCGCCTTCTGCGAATGCGGAGAGCTCATCAAGATCAAACTTCCAAAAAACCTCCTCAGCATTGGCCCTTCCGCCTTTGCCGATTGCTGGCAATTGGAAAAAATAACCCTTCCCGCGGGAACGCGGGTCATCGGCCCCGGAGCTTTCCAGGGCTGCATCAATCTGTACCAGATTAAGCTGAACAAGGCCCTGGAGGCCGTTGGAGAAGACGCTTTTGACGACTGCGAAAGCCTGGAAACCATCATTATTCCCCACGGCACCCTGGACCGTTTTCTAACCCTCCTGCCCAAGGAATTACATCCCCTCATAGAAGAATTATGACCGGACAAAACTACAAGGTAGCCCACGACGGCGCCCTCCTGGAATATTTGTTTGAAATCCTCCCCGGCCAGTCCCGCACCGGCGTGAAGAACCTGCTCTCCAAGGGCCAGGTGCTGGTGAATGGTGAAAGCCAGACGGCCTTTGACTGGCCGCTTAAAAAGGGAGACAAGATAACCATCCTGCCCAAGGGCGTATCCATTGCCCGCGCCACCCGAAACGACGCCCGCGAGGAAGTGCTGAAGGCCGGTGTGCAGATTCTTTTCGAAGACGAAAACTACATTGTGGTGGACAAACCCTCCGGCATGCTCACCGTGGCCACCGGCAAGGAGAAAAAGACTCTGTATGCTCTCCTCAACGCCTATGTAAAGGTGAACGCCCGCATGCAGCGGAAAGAGGATTTGCTCACCGGTAAGCAGCCTGACCGCTCCGTAGCCAAAATCTGGATTGTACACCGCCTGGACAAAGGAACTTCCGGCGCTCTGGTATTTGCCAAGAACGAACGAGCCAAAGACATCCTCCAGAGCAAATGGAAGGATTTGGTGGCCGAAAGAAAATACGTAGCCTGGCTGGAAGGTCATCCCGAAAAAGAAAGAGGCGCCATCCAGAGCTGGCTGCTGGAAAATCCCAAGAGCCTGAAGATGAATTCCTTCGACACCGAGGTGAAGGACGGCCAGCTGGCCATTACGCACTACCGCGTGCTAAGCACCAGCCGCCACTATGCCCAGGTAGAGTTCTCTCTCCAAACCGGCCGCAAAAACCAGATTCGCGTGCACGCCGCCTCGGAACTGGGCTGCCCCGTAGCCGGAGACGAGAAGTACGGCGCTCAGACAGATCCCATCAAGCGCCTGGCCCTGCATGCCGCCACGCTGGTGTTCCGCAACCCCTTCTCGGGTAAGATGGTGCGTTGCAGCTCTCCCCTTCCCGAATCCTTCGAAATCTTCACCAAACGATGAACGGCATTTTCGCCCGCACAGAGCGTCTGGTGGGGGCCGATGGCCTCTCCAAGCTCCAGAACACCCGCATCATTCTCTTCGGAACCGGCGGAGTGGGAAGCTGGTGCGCAGAGGCTTTGGTTCGCAGCGGCATTGGCCGGCTCACCATCGTGGACCCGGACTGCGTGGACGTAACCAATATCAACCGGCAGCTCCCGGCCACCACCGCCACCGTGGGCCAGCCCAAGGTGGAAGTATTGAAGGCCCGCCTGCAGGAGATTAACCCATCGGCCCAAATTACGGCCTTGCAGCAGCGCTACGAAAAGGGGGCCGATTTCCAGCTTTCCGAGTACGACATTATCATAGATGCCATTGATTCGCTTACCGATAAGATGAACCTGCTGCTGGAGGCATCGGCCCAGCCGGGGGCGCTCTTCTGCTCCCTGGGCGCCGCCTGCAAAACCGACCCCACGAAGGTGCGTGTGGCCGAATTCTTCTCGGTGCGGGGCTGCCCGCTGGGCGCTGCGCTTCGCAAGAAGATGCGGCAGAACAAGACGCTGCCCTCCAAACCCTTCCTCTGTGTGTACGACGAAGAAGTGCTCCCCAATCTGGGTCCGGCACAGGACCCCGGTCCCGGGAAGGCCGTGGCCAACGGGACATTCGCTCACATCACGGGGATATTTGGATTTACGCTGGCCGGGCTGGTTATTGAGCACATTCTGGGCATACGCCCTTAAGCAGATAGCTTTTCGTTTCCACTTCATACCCTTCCGGCACATCCACCGGCGGCACCGGCGTGCTTTCCAGGCAGAAGGTACGATGGCAGCGGGTGCAGTAGAAATGCACGTGGAGATCATCGTCCATGCCTTCGTGGTGGCTGTGGCACAGTTCGTAGCGAACGCCGTCTCCGGCATCTTCCAATGCGTGCACCAGGTGTGCTTCCTTAAAAGCAGTGAGGGTTCGGAAGATATTGCTCTTATCCACCGTTTCCAGCCTGGCTTCCAGCTCCATGAGGGAAAGCGGACGCCCGGCCTGGGCCAGGGCGCGCGCCACCAACAGGCGGTTGGCGGTTACTTTAACGCCATGTTCTTCCAGCAGGTGTTCCATTACAGAAGCTCCTCCAGCAGCTCTTTACAATGCCCCGGCAGAATAATATGGTGGTTGCCGATGGGGTTGGTGAGGAAATACCTGGCATCCTCGGGGCGCAACTTCAGCACCACCTGCGTGCGACACAGATTGTCTTCGTACTGGTTGTTCAGAAGGGTGCCCTCGGCCGCAAAATGGCGGTCCAGCTTGCCGGACACCTTGAAAACTGTCACAGGGCCTTCGGGCAGGTTGCCGTGAATGCCCACGCCAATGCCACTCTCGAAATGCGTGTCGTACTGCCAGTCGGTAACCATGTTGAAGGGAACGGTGCAGTGGGCAAAGAGCATTTCTCCGCTCTGCACGTCTATGCGGGCCGGATTGGCCTGGAAGCCCGTGCAGCCCGTAAGAGCCTGGGCAATCATCATGGACAGCAGGGCCGGTACGTCTCCCTCGCAGGCTGCGGGGATGCCGTCGGCATTGAAGGAGGCCAATGCCAGGCAGCCGGTGTTGCCCACGGCGGTAAGAAGGTCGAAGCAGCGGAGGGTGAAAGCCCCCAGCTCATATTTTTTCACCAGTACTTCCAGCGCGTGGTAGATTTGCGTAGCGCCGGGATAGGCTTTGCGCACCTTATCGGCCATTTGTTCCTCCTGAGGAGCCGGATGGGAAGGGGCCTTGGCAATCTCCTGCAGCAGTTCTTCCATGGGCACTTCCACCAGCTTTACGCCCAGCTTGTCCATCAGGGCCACAGGGTCTGCCTGGCTGGAGATGAGCCAGTCGGAAGGCTGGCCGATGACGCCAATGCGCGTACCCTGCAGCTTCTGCCGGGCCTTAGCCACCGTTTCCAGTGCGCTCACGCGGGCCTGCAGGTATTCGGCGCTGCCGTGCAGCACTTCTCCCTGAAGCCCTTGCTGCCGCAGGTAGGAAAGGATTTCCAGTGATGCTGCCAGCGAGTTGCTCTTGCCGGAAGTGAGCAGATAATACCGTTCAATGCCCCGGGCCAGCATTTCCGGCAGGAGGCTCTTGAAGATGGCCTCGGCCCCGCCGGTGCGCACATAGATAAGGTCCAGCTCATGCGTGCCGAAATCCTTGAAATCGGCCCCTTTGAACTCAAATTCTCCCGAAGGAAAAACCCCTTTCAGAAACTCATCGCTGAGCTTACTCACCGACTGCTCATCATGCAGCCCGGAGGTAACGGTATATACTGCTGTCATAAACCTTATATTTTTGATTTATTTTCCAGGAAATTTTTCGTTTCTTCCGGAAGGAGCGTGCTGGGCGCACGTGACTGGAGGAAAAACGGAAAATTTACGGAAAAGAAACAAAAAAGGGAAAGCACCTTATATCGCACCGCTACAACCACCTACCCTTGCTGCATTCCTGCCCTGGGGGGGTTCGGAGGGAGCTGGTCGTATAAGACTTTCCCAGCGCAAAGGTAAGAAAATTTTTTGAAAAAATTTGATTATTCTCACAAAAGCAGTACCTTTGCCTAAACCAAGTGAGCAATGAGAAAAACCGTCATAAGTCCTTGCCAGTGCATCGCCTGCTTCGATGGTGTTTCCGTTTCTTCCCTTGTTATTAGTTAGTATTGTCAGGCAGCCATTTATGGTTGTCTTTTTTTTGTCCTTATGGTAGTAGAATTACCTGCATTCTGCGATGTGCACGTGCACCTGCGCGAGCCGGGCCAAACCTGGAAAGAGACCATCCTTACCGGGTCCAAGGCCGCGGCGCGAGGCGGCTACACGCTGGTTTGCGCCATGCCTAACTTGGACCCTGTTCCCGACAGCCTGGAGCATCTGAACCTGGAGCTGGAAGCCATTGAGAAAGATGCCATCATCACCGTCCTTCCCTACTGCTCCATCACCGTGGGCCGGAAAGGCAAGGAACTGGTAGATTTCAAGGCCTTGAAGGGCCGATGCGTAGCTTTCTCCGACGACGGCAGCGGCGTGCAGAGTGAAGAAATGATGCGCAGGGCCATGGAGGCCGCCGCCCGCGAGGACGTCATTCTGGCCGCTCACTGTGAGGACAATACGCTCCTGCACGGAGGTTACATCCACGACGGCCGCTACTGCAAGGAGCATGGTCACAAGGGCATTTGTTCCGAGAGTGAATGGGGCCAGATAAAAAGGGATCTGGAACTGGCCGGGGAAACCGGCTGCCGCTATCACGTGTGCCATATTTCCACCAAGGAAAGCGTGGAACTTATTCGCCAGGCCAAGGTCCGCGGCGTAAAAGTTACCTGCGAAACCGCTCCCCACTACCTCACCCTCTGTGAAGACGACCTCCAGGAAGAGGGCCGATTCAAAATGAACCCGCCGCTTCGCAGCGCCCAGGACCGCGAAGCCCTTATCCAGGGCCTTCTGGACGGCACCATTGACGCCATTGCCACGGACCACGCGCCCCATTCTGCCGAAGAAAAAAGCCGTGGCCTGCAGGGCAGTGCCATGGGCATCGTAGGCTTGGAAACGGCCTTCCCGGTGCTCTACACCAAGCTGGTCAAAACCGGCCTTGTGCCCCTGGAGCGCATTGTGGAAGCCCTTTCAAGCGCCCCCCGCCGCATCTTCGGCCTGCCGCAGGCACCCAAAGACACCGTGCTGGTGGACCTGGACACCCCCTTTATCATAGACAGCACCCAGTTTGCCTCCATGGGCCATTCCACCCCCTTTGACGGATGGGAAGTATATGGCCGCGTGCTGGAAACCCGCAAGAACGGAAAAACCGTATACAAGGCTCTGTAAGATGAAAAAGCAGAACTACACCATAGCTCAGAACCGCCTGGTTGCAGCCGACACTTATAAGTTGGTGCTTTCCGGGCCGGGCCCCGTGAACGGAGAGTTTGTGCACCTGGACATCCCGGGCTACTACCTCCGCCGTCCCTTCTCGGTTTGCGACAGCTGTGAAGGCAGCCTTACCCTGCTTTATAAGACGGTGGGTGAAGGAACAAAAGCCCTGGCCAAACTGCCGGAAGGGACATCGTTAAGCGTTCTCACCGGTCTGGGCAAAGGCTTCGATGCCAAGGCCTGCAAGGCCGGCGCCCTTCTGGTGGGAGGCGGCCTGGGCGCCGCACCGCTGTACCTGCTGGCCAAAGAGCTGAAGGCACAGGGCAAGCGCGTTACCGCTGTGATGGGCTTTAACAAGGCCGATGAAATAGTGCTGCGGGAAGAATTTGAAGCGCTTTGCGACACTTTCGCCCTGGCCACCCTGGACGGCTCCGTGGGCACCAAGGGCTTTGTTACCGACGCCCTGAAGGCCTTGCAGCTGGAATATGATTATTTCTACACCTGCGGTCCCATGGTTATGATGAAGGCGGTTTGCGGCCTTCTCGAAGGCCCCGGAGAAGCCTCCTTGGAGGAGCGCATGGGATGCGGCGCCGGCTTCTGCTACGGCTGCAGCCTCCAAACCACCCAGGGCCCGCGCCGCGTTTGCAAAGACGGACCGGTATTCAAAATGGAGGATCTGATATGGTAAAGGACCTTTCCGTAGAACTCTGCGAGTTGCAGTTGAAGAATCCCGTAGTCCCCGCCAGCGGCACCTTCGGCTTTGGGCTGGAGCTGGCCGATGAAATGGACCTGAACGTGCTGGGCGGCATTTCCCTCAAGGGCAGCACCCGCGAGGCCCGCTACGGCAATCCCACCCCGCGCATTGCGGAAGCATCCTGCGGCATGCTCAATGCCGTGGGCCTGCAGAACCCCGGCATAGACGTGCTGGTAAATGAAAAAGTGCCGGCGCTCAGAAAGATTTACAGCGGCGCCATCATAGCCAACATCAGCGGCTTTTCAGTAGAGGAATACCGCGAATGCTGCGCCAAGGCAGATGCTTGCCCCGGCATTGACATCATCGAAGTGAACATCTCCTGCCCCAACGTACACGGCGGCGGCCTGGCATTTGGCACATCGGCCCAGGCAGCGGCGCAAGTGACGGCAACGGTTAGGGAGGTATGCCATAACAAGCCTGTCTTCATCAAGCTGAGCCCCAACGTAACAGATATTGTGGAAATTGCCCGCGCCTGCGAGGATGCAGGGGCCGATGGCCTTACCCTGGTGAACACCTTCCTGGGCATGCGCATAGACATTGCCCGGCGCAAACCCGTACTGGCCAACACCACGGGCGGTTTCTCCGGTGCAGCCATCTTCCCCATCGCCCTGCGCATGGTGTATCAGGTGGCCCATGCCTGTCACATCCCCGTAATGGGCTGCGGCGGTGTCACCAGCGCCCGGGACGTTGTGGAAATGATGATGGCCGGCGCCACGGCCGTACAGGTGGGAGCAGAGAACCTGCGCAACCCCTTCGCCTGCCCTGAAATCATCGGCCAGTTGCCTTCCGTCATGGAAGAATTGCATATTGACAGTTTGAAAGAAATCATCGGAACTGTATGAACAGAGACGTCATCATAGCCTGCGATTTCCCCAACCGGGAAACCACGCTTGCCTTCCTGGACCGCTTTCCGGAAGGCCGCAAACCCTTTGTTAAGATTGGCATGGAGCTGTTTTACGGCGCCGGACCGGACATTGTGCGGGAAATCAAGGCCCGCGGCCACCGTATCTTCCTGGACCTGAAGCTGCACGACATCCCCAACACCGTGCGCAAGGCCATGGCCGTGCTCAGTGCCCTGGATGTGGACATGGTGAACGTGCATGCCGCAGGCGCCGTTGCCATGATGAAAGCCGCCGTGGAAGGCCTCACCAGGGCCGATGGCACCCGTCCCCTCCTGATTGCCGTGACGCAGCTCACCTCTACCTCCGAGGATGCCCTGCACAATGAGCTTCTCATCGGCCCGTCTATGAACGAGACTATTGCGAAATATGCTTCCAATGCGCTGGAGGCCGGTTTGGACGGTGTGGTTTGCTCTCCGCTGGAGGCAGGTCTGGTAAAGGCCACCTGCGGGCAGAACTTCCTTACCGTCACCCCCGGCATCCGCTTTGCCGACGCCGCGGCCGACGATCAGGTGCGTATCACCACCCCTGCCCGCGCGAAGGAAATAGGCTCCGATTATATTGTTGTGGGCCGTCCCATCACCGCCGCCCCGGACCCCGTGGCCGCCTATGAACGCTGTGTAAAAGAATTTGTATAATATGGAACGTCAAATAGCCAAAGAGCTCCTTTCCATCGGCGCCGTATTCCTGCGCCCGGAGCAGCCGTTTACCTGGGCCAGCGGCATCAAGAGCCCTATCTACTGCGACAACCGGCTCACCCTGTCGGCCCCCAAAGTGCGCGAACAGGTAGAAAAAGGCCTGGCCGATCTTATCCAAAAGCACTATCCCGACGTAGAGATGCTTATGGGCACCTCTACCGCCGGCATTGCCCACGCAGCCATTACGGCCACTCTCCTGGGCCTGCCCATGGGTTACGTGCGCGGAGAGGCCAAGAGCCACGGCCGCACCAACCGCATTGAAGGCAAGATGGACCCCGGCACCAAGGTAGTGGTAGTGGAAGACCTCATCTCCACCGGCGGCAGCGCCATAGAGGTGGTGGAAGCCCTGCGGGAAGCCGGGGCCGATGTCCTGGGCATCGTGAGCATCTTCACCTATGGCATGAAAAAGGGTCTGGAGCGCATTGCAGCCGCTAATTCCAGAAACTACTCGCTCTGTAATCTGGACACCCTGGTGGAAGTAGCTGCCGAGGAAGGGCGCATCGCCCCGGAGTGGAAAGAACGTATTCTGGCCTTTAGGAACAACCCCTCCGACGAATCTTGGATCAAATAACAAAACACGTATATGAAGCACTTAATTGACCCGATGGATCTCACCAAGCAGGAGACCGACGAAATCATTTCCCTGGCGCAGGACATCATCGCCCACCGCGAACGCTATCAGGGCAGTATGTCCCACCGCAAGCTGGCTACGCTCTTTTATGAGCCCTCCACCCGCACCCGACTCAGTTTCACATCGGCCATGATGGAGCTGGGCGGCAACGTCCTGGGCTTCTCCGACGCCAAAAACTCTTCCGTGAGCAAGGGAGAAACCGTGCGCGACACCGTGCGCGTAGTGGGCTGCTTTGCCGATGTAATTGCCATGCGCCACTACATTGAGGGTGCCCAGCTCTACGCCTCCGAAGTGTCCCGCGTGCCCATCATCAACGCCGGCGACGGATCTCACAGCCACCCCACCCAAACCCTGACGGACCTGCTCACCATTAAGCGCGAGCTGGGTCACATTGACGGCATTACCATCGGCTTCTGCGGAGACCTCAAGTTTGGCCGTACGGTGCACTCCCTCATCAAGGCCCTGAGCCGCTACAAAGACATTCACGTGGTGCTCATTGCCCCTCAGGAACTGAAGCTTCCCGGTTATATCAAGCATGACGTATGCGAACGTACCGGCATTCCTTTCCGTGAGGTGGAAACCATGGAGGAGGTGATGCCCGAGCTGGATGTGCTGTACATGACCCGTGTGCAGAAAGAGCGTTTCCTGGACGAGGACGAATTTGACCGTGTGAAGGACAGCTTCGTGCTGGACGCCGCCCGCATGTCCCTGGCCAAGGAAAAGATGGCCGTTCTGCACCCGCTTCCGCGCGTAAACGAAATTCTTACCGAGGTGGACGACGACCCTCGCGCCGCCTACTTCCGCCAGGTAGAGAACGGTAAGTTCGTAAGAGAGGCCCTCATCGTAAAACTGCACGAATGGAAGGACGATCCCGCCCACGGCATGCCCGAGGAAGGAGAGCCCATCTTCGACCCGGAGCTGCGCTGCCCCAACCGCAAGTGCATCTGCAACAATGAGAACGCTCAGCACAAGTTCCGCCGCACCCCCGAAGGCGTCACCCGCTGCTGGTACTGCGATACGAAGATTGTTAAATAAGACAAATGAGGCGGCCTTCCGGTCGCCTCAATTGTTTACATATCCAAGCTGTCAAAAATGAAGGGCAGCAGGGCTTCTACGCAAGGGAACTTGCGAATGAGCCTGTCCCCTACCAGGATAATCTTGAGGGGCTGCCCGTGCTTTTTCTCGTATTCGGCCATTACCTGACGGCAGGCGCCGCAGGGAGAGGCCGGGCTGTCGCAAAGGGCTCCGTTGTCTGAGCCGGCCACGGCCAGGGTGTCAAAGGGTACGTCCGGGTAGTTGGCACCGGCCCAGAACATGGCCGTACGCTCTGCGCAGAGGCCGGAAGGGTAGGCTATGTTCTCCTGATTGGCACCCTTTACCACTACGCCGTTGTTCAGCAGGAGGGCGGCGCCCACCTGAAAGTGGGAATAGGGGGAATAGGAGCCTTTCTGGGCCTGAAGGGCGGCCTCTACCAGGGCCTGGTCCTTGGGCGACATCTCCTCCCGGGAGGAGAACTCCTCATATTGGATAACTATTGTCTTTTCTGCCATAATTCTGCGATTTAACTGCCCAGAGTGGCCACCATCACAGCCTTGATGGTGTGCATGCGGTTCTCGGCTTCGTCAAACACTATGCTGGCCGGGCTCTCGAACACCTCTTCCGTTACTTCCACGCCATCCAGGCCAAACTTCTCATAAACTTCCCGGCCCACCTTGGTTTCCAGGTTGTGGTATGCCGGCAGGCAGTGCATGAACTTGCACTGGGGGTTGCCGGTGGCGGCCATGAGGGCGGCATTAACCTGGTAGGGCTTGAGCAGGGCAATACGCTCTCCCCATACCTCGGCAGGCTCTCCCATGGATACCCACACGTCTGTGAGTACAAAGTCACAGCCTTTCACGCCAGCCTCAGGGTCTTCCGTAATGGTGATGCGGGCACCGGTCCGGGCGGCAATGGCCTGGCACTGGGCCACCAGCTCTGCAGAGGGCTGCAGGGCCTTGGGTGCCACAATCCTAACGTCCATACCCATCTTGGCACCACCAACCAGAAGGGAGTTACCCATGTTGTAACGGGCGTCTCCCAGGTACGCGTACGAAACCTCCTTCAGCGGCTTGTTCACATGCTCCCTCATAGTGAGGAAATCGGCCAATATCTGGGTGGGATGGAATTCGTTGGTGAGGCCGTTCCACACGGGAACGCCGGCATACTGTGCCAGTTCTTCCACAATTTCCTGTCCAAAGCCGCGGTACTCTATGCCGTCAAACATGCGGCCCAGCACGCGGGCGGTATCTTTCATGCTTTCCTTTACGCCAATCTGGCTGCCGGTGGGGCCCAGATAGGTAACATGGGCACCCTGGTCGTGCGCGGCCACTTCAAAGGAGCAGCGGGTGCGGGTAGAAGTCTTTTCAAAAATGAGGGCTATGTTCTTGCCCACCATCGTCTGCCGCTCGGTGCCGGCCTTCTTGGCCTTCTTCAAATTGGCCGCTAAATCCAGCAGATACTGGATCTCTTCCGGGGAAAAGTCCAGCAGTTTGAGAAAGCTTCGGTTCTTCAGATTAATTGCCATTGTTTTTCTAGTTTTAGTCTCTTCTCAGGGGAAGGGTGGAACAGCGCAGCAGGCCACCCATTTTGGAGATTTCGCGGTAAGGGACCGTTTCCACCGTCATGCCCCACTTCTCCTGGAGGTGACGGTTCAGGCGGGTGAAATGCTCTTCCGTAACCACCACGTCCGGTGCAATGGAGAACACGTTGGTGTTCATGTAATACATTTCTTCGGCGGTAATTTCGAAGACATTGCCGGGCCCTCCGAATATGTCTATCACATGGTCTGCATCCCGGGGATTCATAAAGCCATGCCGGTAAATGATGGCTTTGTCTTCTCCCACGGGCATGAAGGTGCAGTCCAGGTGCAGAATGCCGGCGTAAGGGTCTGTGTCGCTCTTCAACAGATTGAGCGGGATAATCTTACGCCCAGGGAAAATCATCTTGAGGTATTCCAAGGCCAGGCGGTTGGTGCGGGCGGTTTTTACCTGCCTGTAATCCGGAAAATCGTACTGGCCCAGGAAAATGTAATCCTTATACAAAACCACGTCTCCTCCTTCCACGTGCACGGCCTCCGGCAGATTGTAAATCTGCTTGTAATGGATGCGTCTGTAGATATCTTCGTAAGCGTCAATCTCTTCCTGGCGGTCCGGGATAATGTTGGAAACTATGATTTTGTCATCTATCACAAAGCCCACATCCCTGGAAAAGATTTGGTTGCAGTTTTCCACCAGACGGGGCCGATATACTTTTACGTCGTACTTCTGTAGAATGGATTCGAAGGCGCCCATCTCCTGCACAATGTCCTCCTCCTTGGGATAAACGCCGTTGCAGACGCTCTCGTAGGACTTGCTGTCGTAAGTCTGTTCCAGGGAGGGAACCGGGCCGGAAGAATACGGCATTCCCAGTACCACCTCCCTCAAACGGGCTGTTTCCGACTGTATGTGCAGATGAATCAGCGTCATTAAAATAGTCGTTAAAACTTCGTAAATATAACACTTTTTTGGCATTTGGCCACATATTCCATATTATCTATTATCTTTGTAAAGACAAAAAGGGCCCGTATGTTCAAAGTCAGTGAAATCCTCACCACTCCCCCCTCTGCGTTCTCCTCGGAACTGCAGCAAAAAGTCTATGAAACCTTCCAGTCCAAGGGCATTCCCTTTGAGAGGGTAGACACAGACCCCGGCATCACCATGGAAGACTGCCAGCACATAGATGCCAAAATTGGGGTGAAGATTGTGAAGACCATCTTCCTTTGCAACCGGCAGCAAACAGAGTTCTACCTCTACGTCACCACCGACGACAAGCCATTTGTCACCAGAGATTTTTGCGGAGCACTGGGCATCCCGCGGGTGTCTTTTGCATCGGCCGATAAACTCTGGGAACTCACGGGCGTACTGGTGGGCGCCACCACCATCCTCAGCGCCATCCTCCCCCAGGCCGATAAAGTTCACCTGGTCATGGACAAAAACGTAGCAGAAAGCGAATGGTTTGCCTGCACGGACGGCACCGCCACCTGCTTTGTAAAAATCAAAACGCAGGATCTTCTGAACAAGTATCTGCCCAACAAAGAATTAGCCATCATTTAATTATCCCCAACACTATGAACCGTTCTATCATTGCCATTGCTGCCGCGCTCCTGGTTATTACCAGCTGCGGCACCACCCGTATGACTTCCGAGGAAAAGAAGCGTCAGGAAACCCTCATTGCCAACGCTGTCTGGGCCAAGCTGGACGCCCGTTCCTATGAGATTGACGTAGACTATATGAGCCCCCTGCGCGGCGGCGGACGTTCCGTCACTTTCGGTTACAACGTAAAAGTGGACGGAGACAATATCAAATCCTATCTTCCGTACGTAGGAGAAGCCCGCAGCGTGCCTTACGGCGGTGGCAGCGGTCTCAACTTCGAAGACACCATTGACGATTATCAGGACTCCGGTCTCAAGAAAGGTCGCCGCAACATCACCATTACCACCACCACGGACGAAGACACCTTCGTGTTCAACATCACGGTCTACGACAACACCAAGGCCGACATCCGCGTACACAGCCGCAACCGCGACGACATCAGCTACATCGGCTATCTGAAACTGAAAGACGGAGAATAAAGCGGAAGCTACAGAGTGGGATTGGTCAGGTACGCCGTAATAACTATGGCAACGCTGATCAAAAGAAGGAAGGCCACGTAATAAACAGCATACCAAATGCTCACAGCAATGGCCTTTCTCACGCTCTTCTTCCAGTCAACACCCAGCATCTGATGCAAATCCAGCGACACGAGCGCCAACATAAGCAAGGCGCTCAGGGACGTGCTTTCCCCCCAGGTGGCAATGAGGGCAAAGAGCATAAAGAAGCTGAACTGGCAAAGGATAAAGGCCGATATGGTGGCGCAGGCCGATGAGCCATAACCATCCCGCCTAAGCACCCGCGCCAGGGCCAGCCACAGCAAAATCAGCTTACCAATAAACAGGGGAATTCCCTGCGAGCGCAGGCTGCTCTCCAGGGCGGCAATGGCCTGCTCGTGTCGGGTATCTACCTTCTCGGGATGGAGGTCCAGCGACAGGTAATCATAGCCCAGCCGCACAAGCCGGAGTGTCTTGGTAATAATGTTTTTGGCCGATTCGCGATCGGAACTCACCTCCACGTTCTCTATGCGCTTGTCCAGCATCTCTCCGCTGGGATCTCCCTTCTGATAAGGCTTCAGAACAGCCGACAAAAGGGCAAAGAAAGAGTAGAAGATAATAAGCGCAGCCAGCGGGGCCATATAGCGATCGTGCTGGCCGCGGATATAGTCTCTAATCATGTACCCCGGGCGGAAAAGGAGTTCCACGAAGGTGCGCTTGGCATCGTCGTTCAGGAAGGGAATGCTGTCGAAGGCGCCCTTGTAGAAGGTTTTCTTATCGGCCTTATCCTTAGGCACTTCCTTGGGTGCCTCCTTGGGTTTGTGCCAGGGAAGATAACCCAGTTCCTGCCAAATACGGAAGGCCCGCCAACGAACCGCCAGGGAATGATCTATGTTTACGGCCATTGTTTACTGAAGCTGCTTCAGCGCCCGGGCCAGCTGGTCGGGGCAACTGGTTCCGCGGCCCTTGCAATCTATGCCGGAGAGCATGTCAATCACATCCTGCACCTTCCGGCCTTCGCAAAGACGGGCCACACCCTTGGTATTGCCGTCACAACCTTTTACAATTTCTACCCGGCGAACGGTATCCCCTTCCACCTCCACATTAATCTGCGTGGAGCAGGTTACCCCGCAAGTTTTGAAAGAGGCCTTGCGCACGCCATTCTCCACCGTATCGGAGAGTTTGCTAACATCAAACATAACAACTTCTATTTCGAGCTGTAAAGATACGAAGAAATAGTTTCACAAAAAATCCGTAACTTTTGGAAAAAGCTATGCTATGATAAAAAGAAGAAGCTGGTAAACACCTTCCTCCTAAGGGCATCCGTGGGAAGCCCAGGAAACACGGAAGGTCTGGCAGTTCGAACAAACTGTCAGACCTTTCTTTTATGCCTTTAGGTTAATAAAAGTACTCACCCAGCACGTGTTGAGATAATAATCGTGCGAAGTAAGCGGTACAGTATTATTTCAGTACACCTTTTAATCAAAGAATAATATTATCACAAATTGTGGGGCTCTTTCAAGCAGACCCTTAGTAGCCGATGATGAAATCAGGGAGTAAGTGAAGCACTTCAAGACATAATTAGCTTTTTTTCTTATATTTGTGAAACTGAAGCTAATAACCCTCACTATGAATAGAGTCATCACTGCCGTATTATGCGGGACCCTCGCGTTGATACTTGCTTCCTGTGAAAAGGAGAAAGAGATTGCTGTAACCTCGGTCACCATAGGTCAAGCCACGGCAGAAATGTATATTGGAGAGACGGTCCAGCTTTCTGTGATAGTACTCCCGAGTGACGCCACCAACAAAACTGTATCCTGGGCTTCGTCTAAGCAATCAGTTGCCACGGTGTCTTCCACAGGTCTAGTTACAGCAATCTCTGAGGGAACATCCACCATCACGGCATCGGCTGGTGATAAGAGTGCAACATGTACTGTAACCGTTTCTCAGAAAGCAAAACAGTTTCTTACTTTCCAATCCAATGAAACGACATCCGTTTCGTTAAATAACGAGGGGGGTAATGCTCCTGTTGTATATTATTCTTACGACAAGAATAACTGGAACTTATGGGATTACAGTGAGCTTACTTTTACACGGGAATCTCCGCTCTATATGTATGGTGACAACCCAGCAGGGTTCAGTACGAGTAACGAGAAACGGAGCTGGTTTAAAACATCCGGAGCGAATTTTAGCGTGTTGGGCAATATTATGCTTTTATTGGAACAGAAGGCGGACAATATTACAATTCCTTCGGAGTATTGTTTCGCAAGACTATTCTATGAGTGCGAAAACCTTACCACCCCGCCGGATCTTCCTGCCACTGTGCTGGCGAAGGGCTGCTATTCAGAAATGTTCGCATGGTGTGGCTCAATAATAAAGCCTCCAAAGCTTCCGGCAAATACTTTGGCGGAAAAATGCTACGAATCAATGTTCTGGTGCTGTTCGGCATTGACGACGGCACCGGACCTCCCAGCAACTAATTTAGCAGCACGCTGCTATTATTATATGTTTGCCAACTGTACCTCATTGAATAAAGCTCCTGAACTTCCAGCTATAACGATGAAGGAGGGCTGCTATGCGGCGATGTTCGGTGGCTGTGAATCGTTGACTAAGGCGCCTGCCCTCCCTGCGACTACGCTGGCTAAATCCTGTTATTCGAGCATGTTTAGCTCATGTTTTTTATTGGCGGCAGCCCCAGAGCTCCCTGCGGAAACGTTGGCAGATAATTGCTATAGTAATATGTTCCAGGCCTGCTATTCATTAATTGGTGTCCCCACGCTTCCAGCAACTTCGTTGGCGCAATTCTGTTATAGCGGCATGTTTTCGGGGTGTACCTCATTGTCTAAAGCTCCTGAACTACCCGCCACCAAACTGGCGAATTCATGCTATAGTTCTATGTTTAATGGCTGTTCCTCTTTGATTTCAGCTCCCAAACTGCCAGCATCCTCATTGGAAGAGCTGTGTTATTACAGCATGTTTTCGGGGTGTACCTCATTGTCTAAAGCTCCTGAACTACCAGCCACCCAGTTGGCTAAACGCTGCTATGCCTACATGTTCAAAGGCTGCACTACTTTGGCTGTGGCTCCTGAACTCCCTGCAACCACACTGGAGGAGCGTTGCTACGAGAATATGTTCTGGCAATGTGAATCACTAACTGCTGCGCCGGTACTTCCTGCTAGACAATTAGTAACCGGCTGTTATTCGTACATGTTCTATGATTGTATACCATTGAATTATGTCAAGGCTCTGTTTCTTACTGAACCTTCTTCCGATACAATGAAAGGTTGGTTAGCGGGCGTCTCCACTACCGGCACCTTTGTAAAGAGTGCGGAGGCGACATGGGATGTAACGGGCGCTTATGGTATTCCTATAGGCTGGACTGTTGAAACTGCATCATATTAATTGTGATTAGTCTTTGTCCTTATTTTTGACGGAGGTGATGGGTAGTAACGGAACAGATGGTGTCAGGCTCATCGCCGATGTTCTCTATTTATCTCCATTAAGGCGCTTGCAAGGCTACTCGGAAATGAGTATCTTTGCTGCGTTTCTTCTGAGTGGGCTAGGATGAAAAAATGGACAAAAAACCCGCAAATAGCCCGCAAATGAGAAAACAAAGGTTTTTTATTGTTTAACACAAAAGAGCGTAAACGCCTCTAAATAAGACACTTGGCTGGCTTTGCGAGGAGGGCGCGAAGGGCGTGTTTGCACGCCTGGAAAGCGTGTACTTTTAATAAGTGTATCCCGTATTATAGCAGCAGAGTTTGTCGTTTTGGCAAGACAGCCTGAAAACCCTGGCCTGGCATCATTTGCCGGGCCAGGGTTTTTGTTCTTCCTCGTTTCGCAAAAATTCTGTAACTTTGGAAAAACCACCGCGATGAAAAAGATTCTTCTGGCCTTGATTCTTACGCTCCTCGCTCTCCCCGTAAGCGCACAGTTTGACAAAGCAGGTTTCCGTCCCACCCTGGAACCGGAGTTCGTCTGTGATTTTGCAGACTGGACGCCCGAAGAAGCCGAGGTGACAGGATCCACGCAAGGCTTTGCCATGCACGGAAAGTACGCCTTCGTTCTCCATGACAAAGGACGCATCTGCATCTTCGACATGAAAAAGAAGAGTCTCGTGAACACCTTCCTCCTGGATGGGAACCGCTCCCACTGCAACAATGCTTGCTTCGGGGTGGAGAAGGCTTCCCGTGATTCAAAATTCCCGCTCCTTTACATCGCCTCCTGCGGTGGCGAGAACTGCTGCTACGTGACGGACATCACCCTGGAAGGGAGCCGCATCGTCCAGAAGATCTTCTACACTGGGACAGACTATGCCGGGACCATCGACTGGTGCCTGGATGCCAAGAACGGGTTCATCTACACATACGGCGGCCGAAACGGAGACTATAAGCTCCTTAAGAAGTTCCGCCTGCCGCGCCTGGCCGATTCAGACGCAAACGGAGAGGTTCATCTCACCGATGAGGACGTCCTGGACGTCACCAGACTGGATTCCGGGATTAATATCTGGCAGGGCAGTATCGTCCGCGGAAAGTATGCCTTTCTCCCGGATGGGTACGCCCCTCATGACCTGCTGCTGCATGTTGTAGATCTGGAAGAGAAAAAGATTGTTCTCACAAAGAACCTCAACGAGCTGAAGGACGAGCCCGAAGGAATCGACCTTAAGGGACGCTGGGCCTACGTGGTCTTCCACACCTCACGGGAGCCCCGGCATTCCAAGCTCTGGCGCTTCCGCCTGAAATAGTCCCTCTTAGTCCTCTACGAACTTAGTTCCGTTCCAGGTGAATGACCTCCTAGTTTCACCTGAAGGGGTGTGGAACAAGTACTCGATGGTCTTTCCGGTCTGGGGCAGTTTGTGGGTAAACCACTCGGTGTCCTCAGGACACTCCACATCTATTCCCAGGTCTCCCGAATAAATCGGAGTCATCTTTCGGGTATTGTTGTCATACAGGAAGAACGAAAGGCCGGAATACTGGCCCACGAAAGGCTCTCCGTCCTGGGTAGAGACCGTATTCTCTGCCACCACCTTATGCTTTCCGTCTGCACAGTTCCAGTAGCAGAACTCAATGAAGTCATGGTACACGTATTCACCCTCCTCACGAGGGAAGGTCACATCATAACGGACATAGCCGTTCTTTGTGTCCACCACAAAAGAATGGTCTGCGGGAAGCGCTTTGCCGGCCAGATAGAGGTCCCAGTTCTCGGACATCTCTCCCAGCGATTCGCCAATATCCTCCGGTGACAGGATGGCCGATACGAAATCAGTGATAGTGGGACGCGGTCCGCTGTACTTTACGGGGAAACTCCAATCCTCTTCCTCCTGCGCCCTCAGAAGGGGCAGAGTGCATAACAGCAACACGGCTGTAAAAAGAATCCTTTTCATCGTTAAAGTGGTTTACGTCCGTAAATGTACGCAATAATTGGCTATTCCGCAATATACGCCTCCCCTAGCGCCTGTGATTAACCGCGCTCTGAATATAGCGTTCCGCCCGGTCATGCACGGCAGCAATGCGCATAATCTCATCCAGCAAGTCCTTCCGTTCCTGGGTACCGGTATCCAGCGTATTCAGCGCGTCCTCTGCCCGCCACAGATTGTGATGCAGGTCGTTCAGTTTAACGCGAATGGCCGTCTCGTTGCCGGAATTCACTATATTCTTCACGTAGTCTTCGTAGCTCATACCGGAGCGGTGCGTCAGCAGGTCCACCGCCTCCAGAACCCCCTCCTCCACTCCCCTGGCCCTAAGGTCTGCCAGAGTAACGTCAGAGTCCTCCACCACGTCGTGCAGTACCCCGGCCTTCTTTTCCAGGTCCGTCTTTCCCATCAGTCCCACGGCCAGCACGTGTAGAATAGCGGGATTCCCCACCATATCCTTCTGCCCCTCATGGGCCGACACCGCAATGCGGATAACATCTTCAATGCTTGTCATGCCGCCTGGTCTTTAGTGTTGTTGCAGAAAACGATAGCTCCCTTCACCAAAAGGGCAATAGCGCCAATATACAGGCTCACAGTAATGATAATCTCAGTCATAGTGCTTTGCATTTAATGTTACGATGCAAAGCTACAACCCGCTTGTGCCAAACCATGGCACAAGCTAAAAATTTTTGCCCCTGAATTCAAGAAGATATCGCAACTGATAGGTAAAGTGCTGATTTAGAACGGCAACTCTGGACCGTAATAAACCTCCGGTTCAGAAAGAACGCGAATGTCACTATCCTGGAAGAGTTTTGCCTGCTTCTCCAGCTTTCCTAGAATCTCGCCTCTTCGATTAATACTATTAAGTTCCTCGCGACGGGCCTTGCTTATCTCGAGGAATTTTTCTTCCTGGTCAATGCCAAGAAAACGGCGCCCAAGAAGGTTTGCAGCTACACCTGTCGTGCTGCTTCCGGTGAACGGATCAAGTACCCAAGCTCCGGATTTTGTAGAAGCCTGAATAATTCTTGACAGAACACACAGCGGTTTCTGAGTCGGATGCTTGCCACATGTTTTCTCCCACGGAGCAATGGCAGGAAGTGTCCATACGTCACGCATCTGTGTACCACCGTTAATCTCCTTCATCAGCTCATAATTGTAGTAATGAGCAACCTTTTGCTCTTTTCTAGCCCACAGGATATACTCCGCCGAATAGGTGAAATAACGACAAGAAAGGTTGGGTGGAGGATTAGTCTTCACCCATGTAATGCAGTTTAAAATCTTGAAATCTAGCTCCGTAAGGCAACGCGCAACGGAAAAGATATTGTGGTATGTTCCACTGACCCAGATGGTGCCGTCGGATTTCAGATGTTCCCGGCAGGCTGCCAGCCACGTTTTGTCAAACTTGTAGTCCTCCTCAAAGCCCTGGGACTTATCCCACTTGCCTTTATTCACGGATACAGGAACACCACTCTGTATGCTAATCCCACCGTTGGAAAGATGGTACGGCGGATCTGCGAAAATCATATCGAACTTGAAATCAAAAGAATTCAAAAGTTCGATACAGTCTCCCTGCAAGAGCGTGAAGTTTTTGTCCTGAGACTTGTAGAAAGGAGTAATCATAAACTGTCTCTCAACTCCGCAATTGACTCCCAAGACATCATTCTGCCTTTACCATTAGGGTAATTAACGTCTTCCTGACCCCAAATCCATTTGTATGCTTTAAGAAGGGCCTCCGGCAATTCTCCCGAAGTAAAAGAAAAAGAAGATATGCTATCTTGAAGGTCTTCGGGATCTGTTCCGTTGAGAACGCTCTCAAAAACGTCGATTAAACGCTTTGTCTGTTCCTTATCTTCAGCAGCTTTCGCTTGCAAATCTTCAAGAATCTGATTGTGAGAAATCTGCCATAATTCCTGAGTTTCGGGCGTGAAGATGAAGACAAGAAAGTCCTCCTTACTCATTCTTCCAAAGCTCATTTTGCCTCCAGGCTTTGTTATCACAATCCTTCTTCCATCAGAGATATCTTCGACCTCATATCCTCGATAGGGCAGTTCAATTAACGCTTTCGCGAAATCCTCTTTCTTAGAATTCTTGACACGAATGTGCTTTAATTCTATCGCGTGAGAGTACTTGTTCTTTACCATATTATACTAGCTGTTTCTCGACTACGCCCTCATCGAGGTCCATGATATTGTACATATTTTCCAGAACATCGAAGGTCTCTTTCAGATTGTTCCGGGCAGAACCCCAACCTTGGCCATCGGTAATCCACACGAACTTGAATTTGGGGTGGTTCCTGGTCTCCAGTGCAATAGTCTTGTAACTGCGGGCTGTCTCGTTCAGTTTGGAACCACTGCTTGCGTAGAAGTTGGTCTCGATGCCATATATCATATTGGGACGCTTGATGACGAAATCGAAGCGCTTTTCGGTACCACCCTCGTTGGAGATACAGGACAGGTCGACACCCCACTTCTGCTCAATCTCGTGGATGTACATCTCCTTGAAGTAGGTTTTGTTCTTGACTAGGCCGGCCTTGACAAGATATCCTTCCACCAGGTCTTCCATGACATGGCCACCACGATTCTTGCGCGCGTTGGAGTCCAATCCGGCTTCCACACCAGTAACGTAATCCACTAGGTTGTGAATGTGCTTTTGCTGCATGAGGTCAAACAATCCGGTTTCGCGCATAAATACCACGTATTCCTCTATGTGGTAATTGGCACGCCTAAAGTTCCAAACGTGCTCTCCATCAAAGTCTACCGTAAGGATATCAGATTCTCGTTTGGCAAGCAGGATAGGAATGCTCTTGAGGATCTCTGGATAGCGCTTGTATAGCGCCACGAACTCCTTTTCAATATCCGGACATCCTATCAGGGAGTTCATGATGTTGAGCTCAACTTTGATAGCGTCAACATTTCGGTAGATCTTCTCGAAGTCGGTGTAATACTTATAGCCAGCAATGGCGGACCGGAAGCCTGCCAGCCAAGTAGTGAAATCTCTCATATTTACGCGTTTACAACGTTGGAAATCATCAATTCCGAGATGGCGCCACGGCCAGAAGCATCAGAGTTAATCATCCTGGCGGCGGATACTCTCTTGATGAAAAAATGATTGTATATGCTATCGAAGAAATCCTCTTTAGGATTCACTTCCTTGGGGTCCGAGTTACTGGCAACAAAAAGAGCCTTATCCTTACTAATCTGGTCGCAGAAGTCACGCAGGCGAATCTGCTCCGTATCATCAAAGCCATCCTTAGAATAGGACGTGAAAGAGGATGTCTCCGTGATGGGCTTGTAAGGCGGGTCAAGGTAGAACAAGGAATTAGGTCCGGCGTAACGCCCGGTTTCTGCAAAATCACCGCAAAGAATCTCTACCCTCTGCAGGACAGCAGAACACGCACGGAGGTTGTTTGCATCACAGATACGAGGATTTAAATACTTGCCGTGGGGAACGTTAAACTCGCCTTTGGAATTGACTCTATACAGCCCGTTAAAGCAGGTTCTGTTGAGGAAAATGAATAATGCTGCCGTTTCCACCAAAGAGGTCCGTCTCGTGTTAAAGAGGCTTCTCTTTTCCATGAAATAGTCCTTGCGCTCACCAGCATTCTTTGGAATGTACTCCTCCTGCAAACGACGAAGTACATTGATCAGACTCTCAACATCGTCTTTAATGACTCTGTAGGTACAAATCAGTTCTGAGTTGATGTCATTGATAATCGCCCTGTCAATGTTAGGATATGTCTGAAGAATCCAGAATAACACGGCGCCTCCACCAACAAATGGTTCCACATACGTAACGTGCTCACGGCTAGCAAAATCCGCAGGAAGCGACTTGTGGACTTCGTCAAGCAGCTGCGTCTTTCCACCAACCCATTTTATAAAAGGCCGAGCATGTGTATGTTCTTCAAACATCGTCATAGGCATTGCACACTCCTACAAAGTTACAAAAAGTTCGGATCGGTCAAAGAGGAAAGACCAAAAACTCTAGAAAAAAAATATAACTCACGTTATAACTATTGATATAAAAGGAGTAATCAACCAAACCAATATTTGCATCAAAATTATATTAATTATCAATCTAATTGCTATATTTGTGAAACTAATATAACGCCATGTCTACAACTGCCATTTCCATCCGCCTTGACTCCGACATTAAGGAGAAGTTTGATAAGATTTGTAAAGAACTTGGCATTAGCACCAATGCCGCTTTTAACCTATTTGCCAGAGCTGTGGTTCGAGAACAAGGAATTCCCTTCCCAATCACCACTAAGTCAATTAATGCTCAGCATGCGCTTGATCGTGCCCAGGCATTATCTGCTCAAGAAGGACATGAATGGACAAAAGAGGAAATAGATGACCTCATCTCCTCTTACCGGAGGAAGAAAAAGGAATAATAAAACCACCCCGGTAGCAGGGTGGCTCTCGGATATCTCTGGTTCCGGGCGACAGAAGGACTACCCCTTTTACTATCGCCCCATCAATTCCGTTCTTCTGCAAAGTTATGATTTTTTTCTGAATCTGTAACTGATATAATACGTGGCTAAATGCAAAGTATGAGGTATATGGGTAAAATTCCCTTCCCTCCCACTGCGGTAGGTGGTCCAAATAAATGCAGACCTACCTCAAAAACATAGCCTCAGTGAGTTAGGTGGTCCATAGTTTTGCAGACCTACCGCACCCTGCCAGCACCAAAAGGATATTTAGTGCAGGGAGAGAGGTGGCCGAGGGTGTGGCCACCCTCGGCCGCATTAGAGGGAGGGGCCCGTTGATTTTTGGATATTTGGCCGGAGCTTGCTCCGAGACAAATGTTCAAAAAGCAATGGGAGGGATGAAGTGGAGCGCGAAGCGCGGAACGGAACCACTCGGCCACCTCTCTCCCGGAACTAAAGGCCTAGCACCGGGGGCATGGAGCATAATATTGAGCGGCTATTCCCTAACGTCCGTTGGAGAGGAAGGCTGCTTGGACGGGGCCTATCTTTCTATAGCCGTCCTCGTTCATGTGAAGGAGGTCTTTCTGGTAATAGAGACTGCAATTGAATTCATTGATGCCCTGCAGGTTGAACTGGTCCAGCACGGGAACCCCGTAATGGGCACAGCAGGCTTTCTGGGCATCGATATATTCGGAGAAGGTCTTTCCGGTCTTGTTGGGCTCTTGAGAGAAGGGATTATGACCGGCATCGCTTCCGAAGAAACGGAGAGAGGTAAAGAAGTAAATTTCTGCCCGGGGGTTCTTCTCCATGAGCTTACGGATGCAGTAATTGATACCGCCGCACTGGGTGGTGAGTTTGGACTCATCGAAGCCGTCATACACCGTGTAGTCCTTCCATGTTCCGCACTCCCGGCTGTTGGTGTAGTCATTCGTGGAGGCCCAGAGGACATAGACATCGTACACGCCCGCCGTATCCACCTGCTTCTGGAGGGTGTAACCCTGTTCCGACGAAAAGCCCGCTCCGCCTACCCCATAGGTAGTCACCTCGGCGCCAAGAAGATTGGCCCACATCTGCTTGGCGGCATCAGACTCCTTGTTAACCGACAAGGAGCCTCCAAAGACCGCGATACGCTTGCCGTAGTTTTTCATTCCACGGTAAGGGCTCACCCGGGCCACTTCCGGGTCCGGCGTGAGGATATGCTGGTCGGGATGGGAGGTAAGGGTACGAAGATATGCCTGGATCTGCTCGGGGGTGGGCTGTACGCGCCGCTCCTGAGCAAAGCTAACGGATGCCATGACAAGCATGGCCGCAAGAAATATGGATAATCTTTTCATCATGGATTCACTTAGTCTTGGTACAAACTGCCCTTCTGGCATATTTCCCGGAGCATCTTCACGTAGAGTGCCACGGCATCCTCCACATAGCGGCGTCCCTTTTCGGGGGTAGCCTTGGAAGGGTCGCCGATTCCTGTATCCACCGACACACGGGACCAGTCTCGGGGATGCCAGGCCACCTTTCCGTTCAGCCCGTCAATGGCAAAGCGCTTGGACGCGCCCGTTCCTGCAGTCTCCATCTTCACAAGCTCCGGACGAAGGTACATCACCACGGAAGTCTCCTGTTCTCCGGCATGGTCGTCAATATCGGCCTCAAAGTAATCCTTCATTGGCAGAACCGTATACCAGTCACTCACAAGGATGAGGAACGAAGGATCCTCCGCCGTCAGGTCCCGGACCATTCCCTTGAAGGAATTGCCACCATGACCATTAATAAGAAGGAGCCTCCCGATGCCCTGCCGCTTCAGGGACGTGACGATATCACGAAGGATGGCCGCCTGGGTTTCCTGGCGGGTATGGAGGCAGAAAGGAAGGTTCACCTGACCGGGGTTCTGGGAACCGAAGGGAACGCCCGGAAGAACCATCGCACGAATACCAAAGGCCGATAGCCCTTCTGCTACCCGGCAGGCAATGCCGGACGAGCAGATAACATCCGTTCCGTAGGGAAGATGGTAATTATGCGGCTCGGTAGAGCCCCAGGGAAGGATAGCCCAGTCGTAGTGGTCCTGCTTTCGGACCTCGCCCCAGGTGGCGGAAGAAAGTTCGTATGGCGATTGTGACATATTAACGGAAATGCTTAACCATACAAAGTTAACCAAATCTGCGCACGTTGTCAATACGGACTACAGCACCGGAATAAAGGTCGTCCGGAAAACCATCGTTCATGAAAATATTTGTTATCTTTGCCTAGCAATAATCATTAAATCTATTTGCCATGCTTGGAACAATTCTTTACATTGCAGGTATCGTCCTGGCTATCCTTGCCGTTGTAGACATTCTTAAGAAACCCATTTCTCTGGTAGGTAAGATTATCTGCTGCATCCTGGTGCTGGCCACCAGCTGGATTGGCCTGGCCGTGTATTACCTGTATGCTAAGGACCACCTGGTAGAGTGGTTCAAGTAGCCAATAAACCGCGATGGAAAAGAAGTACGAGTTATCCGAGGTGCTTGAGGTAGCTTCGGAGGCGGGACATATCCTCTTGGAGAACGGGGCAGAAATCTCCCGGGTGGAGGACATTATGTCCCGCATCGCCAATCACTTTGGAGTGGACTCCGGCAACTTCTTTGTTCTGTCCAACGGTATCTTCACCACGGGCAATTCCGAAAAGGTATCTAAGGCCGGAGGTCAGGCTTCCACCTACGCCAACGTGGAGTTCATCCCTATCCGTGGCGTCCAGCTCTCGAAGGTAAGAGCCGTCAATCAGCTTAGCTATGATATTGTAGGGGGCCGATGCACCCTTGAGGAAGCGCGGGAGCGTCTGCGCAGCATTAGGGCCATCCCTCCCAAGCCCGTCTGGGAACAGACACTGGCAACAGGACTAGGCGCAGGGGGTTTCTGCGCCGTGTTCGGCGGCGGATACCTGGACTGCGCCGCGGCCCTGGTGGTGGGACTCATCCTGGGCGCCTGGATGCTCCTTGTGAGCGGCCGTTACCTCTCCAAGATAGTGGGTGGAATTAGCAACGCCCTTATCGCGAACCTTCTTTGCATCATTCTTTGGAGGATAGGCTTCGCCGAGAGCCTGAGCAATGTTATCATCGCTGCCATGATGCCGCTCGTTCCCGGAGTTCCCTTCGTGAATGGAGTGAGGGACCTGGCTAATTCCGATTACCTGGCCGGGCTCACCCGTCTGACAGATGCCATGCTGGGCTTTTTCTGCATTGCCATGGGCGTGACGGCCTCCTTCCTTCTGGATGGCGCCGTATTCGGAGGTATTATAAGTCTCCAGGGAGTGGGCGTAAACCCCGAGACGGAACCGTACCTGCTGCAGGCTCTTGCCGCCTTCGTGGGCACGGTAGCCTTTGCCTGCCTGTACGGGGTAGACCGGATCCAGTATGTGAGCATGGGTATTATCGGTGCGCTGGGCTGGATGGCTTATCTCCTGCTTGCCCGGCAGGCTGGGGCAAGCGCTCCTGTTGCCGCTCTATTTGCTGCCATGCTGGTATGTCTGATGGCCCGCGTGGTGGCAGTTCCAGCACGCTGTCCGGCACAGTTGTTCCTCATCTGCGGCCTGTTCACCCTGGTTCCCGGTGCGGGAATCTTCTGGTCCACCTATCACCTGACAGCCGGGGATATCGACATGGCCCGCTCATTCGGCTTCACAGCCGTTAAAGTAGCCGTGGCTATCGTCCTGGGAATTGTATTTGCAATGGAACTGCCCCAGCGCCTGTTCTCTCGAAAGAACGGTGCCCACTGATGAACTGCTGGATTTGCTCTTCTAGGGTCATATCATTTTTATCTCTCCTTGTGGCAAATATTTTGCTAACTTTGCGGCGATGAAAACGATGAGAATGATTATTGCCGTGATGGGGCTGCTGCTGTTACCCCTCGGCATGAATGCCCAGTCTAAGGCAGAAAAGAAACTTTACGGAAAAACGGTGAAGGACTTCTCGGTGCAATCGGCCGATAAGTTCCTCAAGAAATACCCCAAGTCTGTCTATGCGCCCCGCATTACGGAGATGAAAGACTCCCTCCTGCTGGCGGAATACCTGGAGGCAAATACCACCAAGATTACCCCTGAGGAGGCCCTTTCCATTGCCGGAAACGCTCTTTCGGCCCTTGGATGGAAGCGCAATGGCGTAGAGCGGGTACTGGCCCTGGATGCCGATCTTTCCCTCCGCGTGCTCTCCCCCGAAGGCACGTTGGTAGAAAGACGGACCATCCCGGTGTACACCATGCAGGATGGCACCCCCAGCATTACTCTTTGCATTCCCATGGAGGTTATTACCCCGCTGGGTGGCAAGAGGGAATTCATTCACTTCGGGTACCGGAACGGTGAAGGAGAGTATGCTGAAGCCCTTTACCTGCCGGATGAAGACCAGGTGTACCAGGCTCTTTTTTACGGGACGCCCCTTGGAGACGGCCGCATTGAAGGCCAGAGCCCCGAGATGCTGGAAGGCACCATTCCCCCGGCGGAGGTGGCCTGGCTGGTGGGCCGGTTCCGCGAGAACCCCTCCCTGGTGCAAATCTCCAAGGCCGACCTTCTCACCGACGAATCCATCCGCTGGTGGCTGGGCAAGAACCCCAAGGCGGAAACCACCGCTTCCAAG
>DFLI01000075.1:13906-16149 GCA_002373715.1 Bacteroidales bacterium UBA3623 | reverse complement strand
ACCAGGTTCACCCGCTGGCTCTCGCCACCGGAAAGGGTATTCATGGTACGGCTGAGCGTCAGATACCCCAGTCCCACATCCTGGATGCATTGGAGCCTGTAGCAAATCTCCTCAACGGTTTTCCCCGCAATGGCGGTCTCCTGTTCCGTAAGCTTACAGGACGCAAACCATTTCAGGAGTTCCTCCACCGTCAAGCTCATGAGCTCGTGGATGGTTTTTCCTCCCACTTTCACGTACAGGGCCTCCTTCCGCAGGCGGCTGCCGCCGCAGGCGTGACAGGTGGTACGGCCACTGTACCGACTCAGCATGTACTTATACTGAATCTTGTATCGGTTGCTCTCTACCCATTCAAAAAACTGGTCCAGACCACAGTAGGCATCGGGGTCTTCATAGTCTCCCCGGTGAGTCCAGATAATGCGTTTCTGGTCTTCCGTGAGCTTGCAGTAAGGCTCGAAGATAGGAATGCCCAACCGCTCTGCATTCTTGATAAGCTGATCCTTGAACCAGCTCATCTTCTCTCCTCTCCAGCAGGCAATGGCCCCGTCATAGATACTCTTCGTCTTGTCCGGCACCACCAAGTCCTCACTCACTCCCACAATCTTACCCAGACCGCCACACACAGGACAAGCCCCCAGCGGACTGTTAAAACTGAACAGATACTCATCCGGCTTCCTAAACACAATTCCATCCTTTTCAAACCGTGAGCAGAAATGCTGCAAAGAGAAAGGGGGGACAGAGGTCCCGGAATCCGTGGCCACCCGCCCCTCATCTTTGAACCAGAGCGCCATGTCTCCGTTGCCTTTGTCAAAGGCGGCCTGGACGGAGGCGTTCAGGCGGGTTCGCATGTCCTGGTCCAGGGTTCCGGTAGTCTTTACACGGTCTACCAGGAGCATGAGGCCGGCGGGGTACTTTCCGTCCATCTTCAGGACCTCTTCTATCTGGTACATGGTGCCATCGGCCGGGGCGAAAAGACGGCCGTAGCCCTCTTCCTTGAGGGCCAGCATCAGCTCCACCTTGTCTTCCCGGGTATCCCAGCGGACATCGGCCAAAATATAAAGCGCATGAGGCTTTCCGTCTTCTATGGCAGCCAGGACGTCCGGCACTCCCTGCGCCTTCACCTCTTCCCCGCTCACCGGCGAATAGGTGCGGCCGATGCGGGCAAACAGCAGGCGGAGGAAGTCGTAGATTTCGGTGGTGGTGGCCACGGTGCTCCGCGGGTTTCGGATGTTCACCTTCTGCTCTATGGCAATGGCCGGCGGAATGCCGTCTATGGCCTCCACATCGGGCTTGGCCATACGGCCCAGGAACTGGCGGGCATAGGAGGAGAGGCTTTCGGCAAAGCGGCGCTGACCCTCGGCAAAAAGGGTATCGAACGCCAGGGAGCTCTTGCCGCTGCCCGACACGCCGGTTACCACCACCAGGCGATTACGGGGGATTTCCACCGTAATGTCCTTGAGGTTGTTCACCTTGGCATGCCTGATGACTATGTTTCCTTCGGCCGGCATGGTTTATTCCGTTATTGGCTCCAGCATCTTGGCAGGGATGTAAGAGGTGGCCACCGCAATGACACCCTCTATGCACACCAGCAGACGCTTGTCTTTCTTGATTCGTTTGATATAGCCCTCAGCGCCCTTCAGCGGGCCTTCCGTCACGCGCACCTTGTCTCCGGAACGGTAGTGCACCAGCTCTCCGTCGGAGTAGAACGCCAGGCCTTCGCTCCCCTTCTGCGTGAGCAGGCGGAAGGATTCCATCTGCTTGGGGGGGATAACTGCGTAGCCTTTCCAATCGGCCCTGCGGTACACAAAGCCCAGGATGCGGCCACCCGTGGCTTCGGGCTTAAGACGGGCACTTACCTCCACAATTTCTTCCTCGGTGGCCTTCACGAAAATGATGGAAGACACCATGGGCACCCGCTTATAAATGACCGGTCCTTCCTGGATGTACTGGTTGTCCGGCCTGTGGCCCTCAGGCACCTGCGCCAGTTTGCGGGCCGCCGCCATATGATCATGCCCCTTGAGCTGCACCTTTTCGGTGGCCAGGTACGTCTCCAGGCCCATATCCAGCAGGATGTTCTCCATCAAGAACACCTTGTTGAAGAACACCTTGACGGCATACCAGTTTTCCTGAACCTGTGCGTTGCTCTTTTCCATTGGGCCAATATATATAGCCTACAAAGTTACAACTTATTTTGAGACCCCGCAAATACGCCATTTTGACAGTATTTATTGCCATTTTGGCAGGAT
>DFLI01000075.1:0-13671 GCA_002373715.1 Bacteroidales bacterium UBA3623 | reverse complement strand
ACCTGTTCAACGATTTCTTTGACAATAGCTGGATGGAGCGTCCGAAGGCTACCTGCCCCGCCATCAACGTATTAGAAACCCCCGAGGCCTACCAGTTGGAACTGGCCGCCCCCGGCATGACCAAGGCCGATTTTGACATCCACCTGGACGAAGAGGGAGACCTCGTGATCAAGATGGAGAAGAAGCAGGACCAGAACGAGCAGAAGAAGGGCCACTATGTGCGCCGCGAGTTCTCTTACACCAAGTTCCAGCAGACCATGCTCCTGCCCGAGGACACCGACCGCGAAGCCATTGGCGCCAAAGTAGAGAACGGCGTGCTCCTGGTGAACATGCCCAAGCTCAAGAAAGTAGAAGTAGAAAAGGCTAAAAAGCAGATTACCATCGAGTAAGCTACAAGCCCCTTTCATGTAAAGAAACGGAGTTCAGCCACCCGGCCGGACTCCGTTTCCCGTATTACAGCATCAGCTTTACCCGGAAGCCTCTGGCGGTAGGTTCCTCCACAATGTCTTTGCACAGGGAGAGCAACTGCTTGCGGAAACTTTCGTCCTGGAAGCGGGCAGGAGCAGCCTGGTCCTCTTCCCGCATGAAGTCCAGCGCCGTATCTCCGGAGAGTTCGCTGTAGGTCATGCGCAAAGTGATATTCCCACCGGTCTCCTGATACACCGGCAGGACCTGATGGCACAGGGAAATGGCTGCATCCTTTTTGTCTGAGATATTGTATTTGATACAGAAGCAGTTAATACGTGTTTCCATGCCCAGCAGGTCAAAATCTTTCCCGTTTACCTCGAACACCTCTTTCCGGATTCGCTGCACAAAGGCCTTGGTGGCGCTGCGTTCGGGGTTGTTGAAGATTTGTTCCGGCGTACCGTCTTCGTAGATAATGCCCTCGTTCATGAAGAAGATGCGGGTGCTCACGTCGCGGGCAAACTTCATCTCGTGCGTAACGATGAGCATGGTCATACCCTCCTTGGCCAGCTGGCGCATGACGCTGAGCACTTCTCCCACCATGGTAGGATCCAGGGCCGATGTGGGCTCGTCAAAGAGGATGGCCTTGGGCTTCATGGCCAGGGCGCGGGCTATGGCCACGCGCTGCTTCTGGCCACCGGAAAGCTGGGAAGGGTAGACATCGGCCTTTTCTGCCATGCCCACCTTGCGAAGCAGCTCCATGCCTTCCTTCTGGGCCTCATCTTCCGAAAGTTCCAGAAGTTTCTTGGGTGCATAAGTCACGTTTTCCAGCACCGTCATGTGCTCGAAGAGGTTAAAGCTTTGGAACACCATGCCCATCTGCCGGCGCATCTTGTCCAGTTTATATCCTTTGGCCAGGATGTTCTCCCCTTCAAAGAGGATTTCTCCCCCGGTGGGCGGCTCCAGCATATTCAGGGCACGCAGGAAAGTACTTTTACCAGTACCGGAAGGGCCGATGATACTGATTACCTCGCCCGGCTCTATGGTGCAGTTCACGTCTTTGAGAACCTGGACAACGCTCCCGTCCGGGTTCTTGAAAGTCTTGCTAAGATGGTTGACGGTAATCATTTACTACTCTTGTTAAGAAGGTTCAACACAAAGCCGATAAGCCAGGCCAGCACAAAGTAGATGACGGTAACGGCCAGCAGCGGGAAGAAAGCGTCGAAGGTGCGGCTGCGCAACAGGTCGCTGGCGCGGGTTACATCAATGATGGCAATGTAACCCACAATGGACGTTCCCTTCAGGAGAGAAATGCACTCTCCCCGGAACAGCGGAAGGCCCACGCGAACGGCCTGGGGAATCACTATTTTAATGAAGGCGCGGGCTTTGGTAAAGCCCAGGGCCAGGGCGGCTTCCATCTGACCGGGCGGCACCGAATGCACGGCGGTTCTGAACACCCCGCCCGAGGCCGACGCAAAATTAAGCGCAAAGGCAATGATGGCAATGGTGGCACCGCTCAGACCAGCCTTGGAAAACACCACATAGAACATGATGAGAAGGAGCACCAGCATAGGAATGCCGTACATAAAGGCGTCATACAGACTTACAAAACGGCGCATCCACTTGCGGCGACTGGCACCCATCTCGCAAAGCACAATACCCAGCAGGGAGCCCAGCACGATGGCCCAGAAAGTTATCTTGAGAGTGGTGAGGAGGCCATCGGCGAGTATTTTCCACCGGTTTTCCACTATGAAGGCTTGACGGAAACTGTTCACTAATCCCTCCCATGAGGAACTCTTAGCGCTGATAGCTTCCGCATCTCTAACAAAATAGACAGGATGGATATCGTAAAAGGGATCCGAGAAATCTACCTGCATTTTCCTTTCTTCCGTGACGGAAATACAGCCGCCTATAAAATCGGACTTCCCCATCTGAAGGCTCACTATCAGAGAGGCAAACTCCATTAACTCTATCTTTACAGGGCGATGCATATAAGCGGCGAAACGACGGACCAGTTCTATCTCGAAACCGTTCCACACTCCGTTCTCATAAAAGGCGATAGGAGCCAACACTTCGCTGTTTCCGTAACGAAGAGGCTCTCCGGTGGTGTATTCCTCTACTTTGGGAAAGTCTTCCGGACGCAACACCTCCGTTTCCATCCAGTAATCCTTGGTGGCGGCCAGGCCTCCAGATTCTTTGAATTCCTTCAGGAAGGCATTGAAAGACTTCACCAGGGAGGAGTCGCCTTTCTGGAAAGCAAAAGCCGATGGGATTCCTTCGTCCAGCTGGTACCCACGCTTGAATCCCAAGCGTTTAAGGTCTGCCTTGGAGAATACCACCTCGTCCATCAGAAGGGCATCCACCTTTCCGCTCTTGAGGGCTTCCACACAGTCCGAGGTGCTGGAAAACAGGTGCAGGCTAATGTCTTCCCTGGCACTTAGCTGGATGTCGTAAATACTGCCGGCAATGGTGCCTACTTTGAGGCCGGCCAAATCTGCCTCGCTGTTAATTACCACCTCATTTTCCTTGCTTCCGCAGGCGCTGAACACCAGCATGGCAAGGGCCAGAAGGCTGAATAGTTTACTTTTCTGTCTCATTTGAGATATATTATTCCCACAAATATAACAAAAATCTCCTCAGAAATGCTTAGTTTTGTATGCAAAACAAGAATAAGATTCAATAGTATATGAAACCCATCAGCACAGACAAAGCTCCGGCCGCCATCGGCCCTTACAGCCAGGCCATTGACAGTGGCGCAGGCCTCGTTTTCCTCTCCGGTCAGCTTCCCATAGACTCTGCAACAGGCGCTTTCCCGGAGGGAGGTGTGAAGGAGCAAACCCGTCAGTCCATCCTGAACGCCAAGGCCATTCTGGAAGCCGCCGGACTGGGCCTTTCCAACGTTGTCAAAACCACGGTATTTCTGGCCGATATGGGAGACTTCGCTGCCATGAACGAGGTGTATGCCCAGTTCTTCACGCAGCCTTTCCCCGCCCGCAGCGCCGTAGCCGTGAAAACCCTGCCCAAGGGCGCTCTGGTGGAGATTGAGTGCATCGCTGCAAAATAATCTTTATTCCAGATACCGCTCCCGCAGCACTTGGATATCCTCATCCGTGAGTCCCATGGGGCCTTTTAGATAGGCCTCCAGGGAGCCGTATTCCTGGTCTATGCGGTTCAGAGCCTTTACGAAGTTGTCCGTATTGCAGCCCAGGAAGGCTTTTACAACGCCAATCTCTTCTTCTTTCCCGCCAAAGAACTTGACGCGGCGGGTGTACTTCTTAACGTCGTCTTCATACACCTTATTGGTCGCGTCAAAATCGGCCACAATGGTTTCCCGGCTTGCGCCCAAGGCCGCCAGCAGTAGGGCCGATGCCACGCCGGTGCGGTCTTTTCCCTGCGTGCAGTGGAAAAGCACGGCGCCGTCTTTGGTGGCCAGCACATGGCGGAAGAACTTGGCAAACTGCCTTTGGTTCTCGGGATCGAACAACAGGTTGGGATACATTTCCCGGGCCACCTGCTGGCCCTTTTCGTTGAACGCGGCAAAGACGATGATCTTCTTTACGTCAAACTTCTTCTTTCCGCGGGTGAACTTCTTCTTTTCCTCTTCCGTCATCTGCTCCTTGGCCTTGCCGCTGGCGTCGGCGGGGAGGACAATGTAATCGGCCCCGGGGACTACGCGATCGGCCCTTTCCACCTTCTCGCTCTCCTGGCGGAAGTCCACCACCTTCGTTACCGGAAGCTGAGAAAGGTACTCCAAGTCCTTGTCGCTGGCATCGGCCAGATGGGCCGCCCTGAGCAGCACCTTATCCTTCACCTTCCTTCCGTCCTGCACGGCATAACCGCCCAAGTCCCTGGCATTCACAATGCTCTTTGTGGGAAGAAACTGCTGGGCGTATATGGAGGTGGAAACTATCATGGCAGATGCAAATAAAAAGGCTCTTACCGTGCTCATAAGTAATAAGTCTTAACGTGACGGCGGATGTGGAAGGCAAAGAACAGGCTTTCCGGCAGGCTGGGCTTCTGCAGTACGTAGCGTACAACCAGATCCAGACAGGCGAACTTGCCGGCCAGACGGTTAAACTCTTCCGGGTTTTCCTCTCCCGTATAGGTCTTGGCAAACGCCTTCCAGAAGCGATGCAACTGCTCCTGGGACATATGGAAGATGTCCTGCACCTGCTTCATAGAAGAATAAGAATTACATATCAGGAAAAGATGGCCGATATCGAACATCGGGTCTCCATGGCCGAAGCGGTCCAGGTCTATCCAGTAGTAATTCCCTTCTGAGAAAATGATATTTCCCGGATTGAAGTCCCCGTGAATGCAGGTATCCGCCTCCTGAATGGTACCGGCAAATTCCGCAATGATGCGGCGGTTTTTCGGGCCGATGAACTTCACCAGATTAATAGCTCTGAGAAGCTGCTCTTTCCGGCTGGGGAAGACCTCTGTATTGCAGGGAGTACCAAACAGTTCTTTTCCCATCTTGCACATTACCTGAGCCATCTCTTCCGTCCGGTCGGGTTCATCATGGCAAATACGAGATAGCGATTTCTTATTCCTGATGCGCTGGGAAAGGGTGGCATAGGCATCCCCCACCTTAACCATCTCGTACATCTTGGGAATCCGGATGCCCAGTTCTTCCACTTCCCGGGACACGTTGAACTCATTGGAGACAAACTCAAATGTGTTAATGCCCGCCCTGTTGACCTTCAGGATCACATCCGGCTCTGACGGATTCTCATACACGCTTCCGTTTCCGCCCTCGCCCACCTTGGTCCAGGCATTGATGTCTATATTTCTGTATTCTCCCATACCATTTATATCATTTACAAGCGTTTTACCAACTCCTCCATCAGCCCTTTCATTTTTTCCTGCAGCATTTGGGTCTGTGCCATGAGATACTCTGCATTCATTCCCTCAGTGGGCGGATCAAGATGGAACTGGGGAGATACGATCATGCGGGCACGGGGACCCAAAATCTTGATGGGGCCGTCAATGTAAACCATCACCAGCGGGGCCTGGGAGACGGCCGCCAGCATGGCCGCTCCCGGATGGAAGGGCAGCTGCTTGCGGTGCTCTCCATGGCGGCCTTCCGGAAAGATGGCCACACTCTCCTTGTCTTGTCGCAGAGTACGGATGGCCTGATGAACCCAGGTGGTATCGGCATTCTGCCGGTCTATAGGGATGCAACGGGTATTTCTTAAGAAGAACCCGAAGCCACGCTGTTCAAAACGGTCCTTAGCAGCCAGGTTATGGATGTGGTCCTTACGGAACACCGTGCTCACCACCGGCCCGTCCAGATGGCCGGTGTGGTTAATGATGAGCACCGACGGGCTGTCCAGGCGGCGCCTACGCCTGGGTGGCTCCAAGTAATACACCTTGGGCCTGAGAAGCACCTTCACAAGGAAAGCTGTCACCCCTTCTACTAAGTATGTCGTAACCTTCATATTACAAAAATAAGTCTGTTCAGCGAAAAAACAAAAAGAGTCGCCGATTTCTCAGCGACTCCAATGGGCTAATTCCCCAGAAAAAGGAAGAAATGTTTATTTTGCTTCGGCAATGGCCTCTTCATACATTTTGATAAGGGCCTGGGCCGAATTGGCTATGTTATACTGCTCCATGGACTTGACATAGCGCTGGCCTTCTTCCCAGCGCTCCTGGGGATGGGAGAGCCACCAGTCTATCTTCTCAGCCAGCTCTTTTTCGTCCTTTTCCCGGAAGATGCTGCGATTGTCCAGGGCAAACTGATATGCGCCGGTGTATCGGCCTTTCGCAATGACTGGCACTGCGCCCTGCTGCAAGGCTTCCATGATGGAAAGGCCTTCCACCTCGGTGGTGGCGCAGTGGATGCAAAGATCGGCCCCTGCGGCAAGGGCTCTGAGTTCATCCCTTGTGCAGAACAGGAACTCCGGTTTGTACTTCACAACGCCGTCTTCGTATAGTTTCATGGCCATGCGCTTGTACTGCTTTTCCTTGGGGCCATGGCCGGCGAACTGGAGATGAATACGGTGGGCAAAGGCCGAATGGCGGATGGCGCGGATAAGCGTGGGCTGATCCTTCTCCTCTGAAAGTCGGCCTATGTAAACCACCTTGAGGGGACGCTGGGGATCCAGATAGTCTTCAGGGGGAACGTCCGGGCGGATACAAGCATCCGGGACAAGCCCGTTGGAGAATACGTGAAGTTTGGACTTGAAATGGTGGCGAACCAGTCTGTCACATACATTTTGTGTAGGGCACTGGATGTGAGACCAATCGTTGAAGGCCAAATCCCGCCAGGCATTGAGAAGAAGGAAGTTGGCCGTCTTGCACCAACCCAGCCAAAGGGAGGAAAAAACGTTCTCTGGATGCAGGTGATAGGTTCCGGTGACGGGTTTCCCAAGCTTCTTTGCTATCTTGTAGGCATTGACCTCCAGCACAAAAGGCTCTTCCATATGGACGACATCGGCCCAGCGGATGGCTTCTTCCAAAATCTTTTTGTCCGTAGAGGCAAAGTGATAGCCATGGGCATCTATGATGGGCTGAACAAGAGGGAAATGGTACCACTTGAGCCGGTAATAGGGCTGGGGGCCATTGGGATCATCGTTGGGGCCGGCAACTATCCGGACGTCCTGTCCGGCTGCCTTCAGGGCCTCAACCGTGCGTCTTGCCGATGCCGACAACCCGTTGCCCGTAGCATAAAAAGTATTCAGGATAAAAAGGATTTTCATATCGCAAGTATTGGGCAGCAAAATTACTCTAATTAATAGCAATTTTGTTCTCATTTATTCCTTATTATTGTTCAATTTTTCCTGTCATTTATCCAATAATGGAATAATTGCTTAATTTCGCAGAAAAATTGTGCAAGCCCATGAGCCAAAATGAAAAGCTCAACCAAAAGCAGCTGGACCATCTCCAGATGTCCAGAATAGATTTGACCCGTACAGAATGGTGGGGAAACTTTCAGGATGATATCCTTATTCTTCACAACCCCAAATTCAGTGGCCGCTGGGAGCCGTATAAGCTCAAACAAGTCCTGGTGGTACTCTGTCACCAGGGCAACGGTTATGGGGCCGTTAACTTGCGCTCCATCCATCTTCGGAAAAACTCTCTCCTGATAGCACTTCCCTCACAAATTGTGGTATCCCAAAAGGTAGACGAGGACTTCAAGGCCACCTTTTTGGTCTTGTCAGAGCGCTTCCTGTCCCGTATCAACATTGGAGACGCCTATCTTTTCCTCAGGAATGTGCAAATCAACCCCATTTACCAGTTGGATGAAAAGACGGCAAGCGTATTCCGTTCCCTTACAGACCTGTCACACAACCTGATACTGAGCAGTGACAACAGCCCCGGTATGGAGGAAATTTTCGGCCTTGTAGCAAGGTTATTCTATCTATTGTCCTATCGGATCATCAACCCCTCTTCTCCCGAAAAAGAAACAGGTCAGCGCCAGGGGGAAGTAATGATGCAGTTTCTGCAGCTTCTGAATCTCCATTACAAGGAACAGCACGAAGTGGGTTTTTATGCCGATAAGATGAACATAACAGCAAAATACATGACCACGCTTGTCAAGAAAGCCAGCGGGAAATCGGCCTTGAAGTGGATTGAAGATTACATTATTCTGGAAGCCAAGGCACAATTGTCTTCAACCGTCAACACTATTCAGCAAATAGCATTTGATCTTAATTTCCCCAGCCAGTCCCTCTTTGGCCGATACTTCAAGCGGGCAGTGGGCATGTCTCCTTCGGACTACCGTGCCTCACTCAGGGTATTTCAATCTAATTCATAGTTATGAAAAAAACATCCATTTTCTTAGCTATCCTTTGCCTGTGCCAGGCCCTTCAGGCGCAGCAGCTTTACAATATGAACCTGGATACCTGGTCCAAACAAGGGCGTACCTGGAATCCTTATCCCAAAAATGCCAGCGAAGAGCAGCGTGTATGGGCCACTGCTAACGGCGCCATGAAGGTTTTGGGCATCAATTCCACTACACCGGAGTATGAGCACGTGGCAGTTTCCGGACCCGGCAAGGCGGCCGCCAAGATTGTAAGCCGGAAAGTGACCTGGACTTTTGCTGCCGGCAGTCTTTATACCGGCCATTTTATCCGCCTCGTGAACTTCTCCGGGATTGAAATGGACAACGGAACGCCCTTCAAAGGACGTCCCAAGAGCCTGTCGGGATATTATCATTATCTGCCTGGCGTGGTGGACTATGCCAAGGAGCCTTATCTGTCCATGAAGGGGAAAACGGACATCGGCCAAATTGAAGTGGCCTTGTACGACTGGCCCAAAGTGCTGCGCCTTGTCACCACCAAAGGTCACTATGTGCCGGAAGCAGACCCTCATTTTATAGGCAGGGGCGTGCTGAAATTAACCCAAACAACCAACGGCTACGTCCACTTTGAGATTCCCATCGAATACAAGCGGGATGCCACCCCTACCTTTGTGGGCATCAGCATCCTTTCCAGCATGCTGGGCGAATATTACACCGGCAGTAGCAACACCGTCCTCTACGTAGACGAACTCCAATTCAACTACTGATATGAAGAAAATGAACATTCCCCTGATGGCCACGCTACTGGCGCTGTCCATCATCGTTTGCCCCGTGTTATATTTCACAGTGGGCCCCGCCTTGAACGAAACCCAGCTTGAAACGCTGAAGATACTGGGTATTATTGCCGCTTGCAGCGCCGCTTTCTGCTTTATTGTTGGAGAACTTACCGGCAATAACAGCCAGATGGATAAGCTCTGGAGCCTGCTGCCCATTGCCTACACCTGGGTGATTGCCGCCAAGGGCGGGATGAGCACCCGGCTGGTTGTGATGGCCATTCTGGCAACGCTGTGGGGGATTCGGCTCACCTTCAATTTCGCACGGAAGGGGGCCTACAAACTCAAATTCTGGGAAGGCGTAGAAGACTACCGATGGGCTATTGTCCGCTCCGGTCCCGCCTTCCGCAAGCGCTGGGCCTGGACTGCCTTTGACCTGGGCTTCATATCCATCTATCAGAATGCGCTGGTTCTCATGACCACCTTCCCTGCGCTGGTTGCCATGTCCTCGGACACGCCCTTCACCTGGGTGGATTGCCTTGCAGCAGTCCTGATGCTGGGCTTCATCATCTGGGAAACCATTGCCGATGAGCAGCAGTGGGCCTTCCAGACCAAGAAATGGGCTATGCTTAACGAGGGCAAGAAGCTTGAAGAACTGCCTGCACCTTATAACAAAGGTTTCAACACCACCGGTCTTTGGGGTCGCAGCCGCCATCCCAATTATTTCGCCGAGCAGGGTACATGGGTGGCATTCTACGTGTTCTCCATCGGCGCTGGCATGGGCCTCTTCAACTGGAGCATCATTGGCGCCCTGCTCCTCATTGTCCTCTTCCAGGGCAGTTCCTCGCTGGCCGAAGAAATCAGCGGCGGAAAGTACCCCGAGTACGAAAAGTACTGCCAGAGCGTCCCCCGCTTCTTCCCCGGAAAGAAATACACCGCCTAACCCCTGCCCAACGTCCCACTCTCTGGACCGTTGGATCACTTTTGGGCCGATTTTCGTACCCAACGTCCCACTCTCTGGACCGTTGGACCGAGAGGGTATAATGTGCGGTGGAATTGGAGGAGCGAAGCGACGATGCGCCCAGCAGGGCGCCGGCAAGGAAGTCAGGCGGTGCGGACGAGGCTCGAGCCCGCTAGCGCGGGCAGGGGCCTTCGGCCCTCGCGGACATACACGTTACCCCCGCTGCCTGCGGCAGCTGCCCCTCGGGGGCTGGGGTCTCAGTTCGAGTCGCCGAAAACTAAAGAATGGAGTCTAGCCAGATGGCTAAACTCCATTCTTGCGGTGCGGACGAGGCTCGAACTCGCGACCCCCGGCGTGACAGGCCGGTATTCTAAACCGACTGAACTACCGCACCAAGTTTTCAGTGAACTTCCCTTTCGGGATTGCAAAGGTACAAACAAATTCTGAATCTGCAATACCTTTCCAAAAAATTTTTTCAAATCCATTCCACGTCCTGCAGGTCCAGCGGATTGGGCGGCAGATTCCAGCCCGGGGAGAAGTAGAAAGTGTACTCTCGTAACTCGCTGGGAATGCGGTTCAAAAAGGCCAGACGGGGCTCTCCGTAGTCTCCGGAACTGCCGTACAGGACCATGGTGCGGGCGGCATCGTCTTTTTGGTACCAGCCGCCCCCATGCACCTTGCAGTAGCCGTGAACCTGCTCGTAGGCACGTACCAATTCTTCGTGCTGGCCCACCAGGCCGTACACGAAAGTTCCCACGCGTGGGGAGGACGGTAAAGAAACCAGTACAAACTTCGGATGCATACTGCAAAGATACAAGAATAATCCTTATATTAGCGGCATGAAAAGAATCCTTGCTACCGCGGCCCTCGTAGCCGCCACCCTAAGCCTTCAGGCTCAGAAGAAACCTCTGGATCACAGTGTGTTTGACAGCTGGCAAAGTACCGCCAATACCGTCCTTTCTCCGGACGGCAACGTCATTGCCTATGAAGTGAACCCCCAGGAAGGGGACGGCACCCTCACCATCCAGGTGATGGGCAAGAAAGGTCGCACCGTTACCATCCCCCGCGGATACAACGTTAGCCTTCTGGACAACAGCCGCTTTGCCGTTTGCCTCATCAAACCCGAATTCCAGAAAACCCGCAAGGCCAAGATAGACAAGAAAAAGGCCGACGATATGCCCAAAGACTCCCTGGCCGTAGTGAACCTGGCCACCGGAGAAATCACCAAATTCCCCAACGTAAAGGGCTACAAGATGGGTAAGCACGCCCTGGAGGCCTTCGCCTTCAGCACGGCCGACACCACCTTCATCCCCAAGGCCGAGCGAAAGAAAAAGAATATCGGCGGCCCCGTGGCCGTATATTATTTCAAGGACGGCCACCTGGACACCTTAAGGCACATCAGCCAATACGTCTTCTCCAAGGACGGCGGTACGCTGGCCCTTGTAAAGGAGCACTGCAAGTTTAAGACGGAAGCCGGAGTATACAAAGTGGCCGATGGCAACGCCACCTTCCTGCAGGACACCACCGCCTGGCACAGCGCCCCGCGCTTTAACGAAGACGGCAGTTCCTTCCTCTTTGTGAGCGCACCGGACACCCTGGACAGCGGCAGCAAGCACGGCAGCCTGTACCAGTACACCGCCGAAAAAGGCCTGCAGAAGTTAATTGGGGCCGATGCCAACTTCCCCCATAACTGGGGCATCACGGAGAAAAGCTACGGCTGGTTCAGCCATGACGGCAGCCGCATCTTTGTGGGCGTGCAGGAATATGCCCCGCCCAAGGACACCAGTCTGGTACCCTTCGAAACGCCCGGTCTGGATATCTGGACCTGGAATGCCGATGAGATTCCCCCGGCAATGAAGGTGAACCTGCAGCGCGACGCTGCCCGCACCTTCCCGGCAGAGGTGCTATCCGGCAATCGCATCAAGCTTTTGAACAACAACAAATTCACCCGTTTCTCCCAGGGCAACCGCGGAGACTCCCCGTATAACCTGAAGGTAAAAACCGTCAACCCGGTAGAAACCCAGTGGAACTACCAGCCCACCGTGCAGGTGCTCCTGCAGGGCCCCGAAGGAGAGAAAGAAATTGCCACAGGCATTCTTTCCAGTGTAGTCCTCTCCCCTCTTGCCAAACACATCCTCTGGTGGGATTACAGCACCCTTAAGTGGAATGTGTACAACATTGCATCGGCCCAGACCCAAACCCTGGAAGCCGGCGTAAACTTCTGGGAAGAAGAGGACGACCACCCCACCCGTCCGGACGCCTACGGCATGGCCGGCTGGCTGGAGGAAGACAATGCCGTGGTTCTGTACGACTATTACGACCTCTGGAAGATGCCACTGGACGGCAGCGCTCCCGTTCGCCTTACCCAGGGCCGCGAAGCCGGCGTTACTTACCGTTATATTAATGTAAAGGACCGCGAGGAAGAGCGCCATATCGGCCAGAATGAGACCATCCTGCTTAGCCTGTTTGACAACGGGAGCAAGGAGAATGGCCTGGCCAGCGTGCAGGTGAGCAATCCTCAGAAAACCTTCCGCACCCTGGTGCGCGGCGGTTATACCTGGGCCAGCGTAAAGAAGGCCGAAAAAGCCAACGTGTACGCCTACACCAAGGGCAATTTCCGGGATCCTATGGACGTGTACTACACCACCGCCCTGGGCAAGAGCGAGCAGAAACTCACTGCCATCAACCCCCAGATTAAGGACTACAACTGGGGCACCGTGGAACTCTATCACTGGACGGCCTACGATGGCACCGCCCTGGACGGCCTGCTGTACAAGCCGGAAGACTTTGATGCCTCCAAGAAGTACCCGGTAATGATTTACTTCTACGAGAAGAACTCTGAAACCCTGTACAGCCACATCCAGGTGCAGCCCATGTGGTCCATCATCAACATTCCCTTCTTCGTATCCCGCGGCTACGTGGTGTTTGTTCCGGATATCGTTTACACGCGCGGGCTGCCGGGAGAATCGGCCGTGAACTGCATTGTGAGCGGCGCCGAATCCCTTACCAAATACTCCTGGATTGATAAGGACAACATGGCCATCCAGGGCCAGAGCTGGGGCGGCTACCAGGTGGCCTACCTCATTACCCGCACCGGCATGTTCAAAGCCGCCGGCGCCGGTGCTCCCGTGAGCAACATGACATCGGCCTTCGGAGGCATTCGCTGGGAATCCGGCAACAGCCGCCAGGGCCAGTACGAGCAGGGGCAAAGCCGTATTGGCCGGGACCTGTGGAACGGCTGGCAGCTGTATGTGGAGAACTCCCCCATCTACCGCCTGCCCAATGTAACCACGCCCGTTCTCATCATGCACAACGATGCCGACGGCGCCGTGCCGTGGTACCAGGGCATTGAGATGTTCATGGGCCTGAGGCGACTTAGCAAACCCGCCTGGCTGCTGGAATATAACGACGAGGCCCACAACCTCAAACAGCGCCGCAACCGCAAAGACCTTTCCATCCGTCTGCAGGAATTCTTCGACTATTATCTGAAGGGCGCACCCATGCCGGCCTGGATGACGCAGCAGGGTATTCCCAGCGCCAAGAAAGGTTACTACTTCGGTTACGAGAATGCAGAATAAAAGAAAAGCCGACCCACAAGGGCCGGCTTTCTGTTTGTAATTAAAACGTTAGTACGTTACAACGGGCTCCAGTTTCTGGGCCAGTTCAATGTACTTGGCGATCTCCTTCTCAACGGGGGTGCGCTTGCACAGGTGCTTGGCTTCATTCACTTCCAGCATCTTGGCGGCCAGGTTGGCAGCGTTGCGGGTGCGGAGTTCCTTCACGGTGTC
>DFLI01000039.1:15642-33449 GCA_002373715.1 Bacteroidales bacterium UBA3623 | reverse complement strand
AAGGGAGATAAAATGCGAGAAATTCCCCTCATCCCTTCCATTCTTGAAGAAATTTCACTATATTTACAAGCAGCTAGATCGATGGTAGGGGAAGGTACGCCGGAAAGTCCCCTCCTGACAACGGAAAAGGGCAGGCCCCTGTATCCGGAGTTTGTAGACCGCGCCGTGAAGGCAGAGCTGGATGGCTACGGCATCACCGGGAGGAAATCCCCCCATGTGCTAAGGCACTCGCTCGCAACCGCCCTGCTGGACGAAGGAGCAGACCTCAATGCCATCAAAGAGATGCTGGGCCACGCTTCACTTGCCGCCACGGAGGTGTACACCCACAATTCCATCGAAAGGCTGAAGGCACAATACATGAACGCCCATCCCCGGGCAAAAAACGAAGACAGACATGATTAATGTTAAGTCCCTTAAGTTCAACGCAGACGAGAAGCTGCTGGACTTCATTGAGAAGAAAGTTGGAAAAGCAGAGAAGTTCTTCGACAACATGGGTGATATTGATGTCACTCTCAGTCTCCTTCCGGACGCAGAAAACAAGAGCGTGAAGCTCCAAACCCACATCCCCGGAGAAGACATCGTAATTGAGCGCAATGCCCACACCTTTGAAGAGGCCGTAACCGAGGCCGCAGACGTCCTGAAAGAGAAGATTGTCCGCGCCAAAGAGAAGAAGTTTGCCAAATAATAGGTGGCAGCCCAGAAAGCTTATATCGAGACGGACCGACAGGTCCAAAGCATACTTGAAGATGTCCGTAGTGGCATCTTCAAGTGTGTATATTTACTGATGGGGGAAGAACCCTATTATCCCGAGATGGTGTGCAATGCCATCATAGAGAATTGCCTCCAGGATTGGGAAAAAGACTTTAACGAAACCATTTGCTTCGGGGCCGACGTGACGGCAGAAACGGTTATCACCGCCGCCCGCCGCTTCCCCATGATGGCAGACCGCCAGCTGGTGGTGGTGAAGGAGGCCCAGCAGATGAAGGGCCTGGAAGACTTGGCCGTTTACTGCCAGCAGCCCCTGGAAAGCACTGTGCTGGTGCTTCTGATGCATGGCGCATCGGCCGATAAAAGAAAAGCCCTTTATAAAAGCGTTCTCAAAACGGGCGTGGTGGTAGATTCCCCGGCCCTCCGAGACTACGAAATGCCCCAGTGGATAAGCGCCTACTATGAAAGCAGGGGCCTCAAAATTCATCCCGAGGCGGCCCAACTGTTGGCGGAAAGCGCCGGAACAGACCTGGGCAAAATAGCCGTAGAAACGGACAAGCTCCTCAAAAACCTGCCGGAAGGCGTGAAGGAGATAGGAGTGGCCGATATTGAAAAGAACGTGGGCATCAGCCGTCAGTGGAGCGTGTTCGAGCTCACCAAGTGCCTGAGTTACCGGCAGGCTGCCCAGGCCCTCAAGGTGGCGGCGTACATCGGCCAAACGCCCCGCTTTGTGCTGCCCATGGTGGTGGCGCCGCTCTTTACGCACTTCAGCCGCATCCTTAAATACCATGCTTTGCTGCCCACCCGGCCCGGCCCTGCAGATGCTGCGCGCGTGCTGGGCGTGAACCCGTATTTCCTGAAGGAGTACGACGCCGCGGTGCGCAATTATTCCCTGCAGCAGGCCATGGCAGCAGTTTCTGTTCTCACGGAGTACGATTACAAGGGCAAGGGAGGAGATGCCGGAGAAGCTTCGCAGCCGGAGCTTTTCACGGAACTCGTTACAAAATTATTGAATATTTAAGAAATATTATTGCAAAACAATAAATAATTACTATATTTGCAGCAAAACCATTTTGCTATGGCAATCATTGAAGTCAAGAACGTAACAAAGCATTTCGGTCCCAAAGTGGCACTGGACAATGTGTCGCTGGACATTCCGGAGGGCAAAATCTTCGGACTCCTGGGGCCCAACGGTGCGGGTAAGAGTACTCTCATCCGCATCATCAACCGCATCACCATTGCTACCGCCGGTGAGGTGTACTTCCAAGGCCACCCCATCACGGAAGAGGATGTGTCTCACATTGGCTACCTCCCCGAAGAGCGTGGCCTGTACCGTAAGATGAAGGTGGGAGACCAGTGTATGTACCTGGCCCAGCTTAAGGGTATGAGTTCTCACGACGCCGCCGTGGAGCTGAAGAAGTGGTTTGTCCGCTTTGACATTGCCGACTGGTGGAACAAGAAGGTGGAGGAACTCTCCAAGGGTATGGCCCAGAAGGTGCAGTTCATCACTACCGTGGTTCACAAGCCTTCCCTCATGATTCTGGACGAACCCTTCTCCGGTTTCGACCCTGTGAACGCAGAACTCATCCGCAAGGAAATCCTGCGCCTGAAGGAAGAGGGTGCCACGGTTATCCTTTCCACCCACAACATGGAGTCTGTAGAGGCCCTGTGCGAAAACATTGCCCTCATCAACAAGGGTAAACTGGTGGTGTGCGGCAATACGGACGAAATCCGCCGCCAGCACGGGGAAGACAATGTGGAAATTGAGTACACGGACGAAACCATGGACCGCAAGTGCATGGTAGTGCCCCGTGTGCAGGTGAACCCCACCCTGCACGAGCTCATTGCCAAGGACTACACCATCAACTCCTTCAAGGAGGTGATTCCCCGCATGAACGACATCTTTATCAAACTGGTAACGGAGGAGGAATAGGCTATGAATTTCAAGAAAATGTGGATTGTTATTCAGCGTGAATACCTGAATAAAGTCAAAAAGAAGAGCTTCCTGCTCATTACCTTCCTGGCGCCGGTTTTCTTCGCCGCCATCTGCATCCTGCCCAGTGTCATTATGATGGGAGCCAAGGAAGAAGCCAAACAGGTGGGCGTGATAGACCGCTCCGGCATTGTGCTGCCTTATCTTACGGACAATGACGTTACCCATTTCGTAGATTTGGGGGCCGATGCGTCTGCGGAAGATATCAAGGCAGATTTCTCCGCCGCCGGCGTGGATATCCTCCTCACCATCTCCGAACTGGACACTGAAAACCGTACGGTGCAGGCAGACTGCTACTCCGAAAAGCCCATGGGCATGGATACGGGCAGCATGATCGAAAGCCGCATCAACGATGCCGTGGAGGCCTATCGTATAGATTCTTACGGCATTGAGAACCTGGAAGAGATTATGTCCAGTGTGAAGTCCAACGTGAAGCTTCATACTTACACCATTGACGAGGCTGGTAAGGAAACCATTTCCGAAAGTGGCATCTACATGGCCCTGAGCCTCATCCTGGGCATGGCCTTGTATATGTTCATCGCCCTCTTCTCCGGCATGGTGATGAGCTCCGTGATTGAAGAGAAGAGCTCCCGCGTGGTAGAGGTTCTCATGTCTTCCGTGAAGTCCACGGAACTCATGTTCGGCAAAATCATCGGTGTGGCCCTGGTGGCCCTCACGCAGTTTGTGCTGTGGATCTTGCTCACCCTCATGCTCCTGGGCGTTGCCATGGGCATCATGGGTAAGGACAAGCTTATGGGCATGATGGGAGACGAAAGCACCACCGAAATGGTGCAGCAGATGTCTCCCGGCATGAATATGCCCGGTGATATGGACCTGGAGAGCGCCTTGGCCGCCGCTACGGACACCACGGCTGTGGCCGCCGGTGAGCCTTCCGGTATGGAGGTCATCATGAGCACCCTCGGCAATATAGACCTGGGTCTCATCCTCTTTGCCTTCCTCTTCTTCTTCGTGTTCGGCTACCTGCTGTACGCCTCCATGTTCGCCGCCATCGGATCGGCCGTGGAGAACGAGGGAGAAGCCACCCAGCTGCAGCTGCCGGTTACCATCCCGCTCATGCTAGCCTTCTTCATTGCCCTGTATGCCTTCAAAGCTCCGGACAGTTCCATTGTGTTCTGGGGCTCCATGATACCTTTCACCTCGCCCATTGCCATGCTGGCCCGCATCCCCTTCGGCGTTCCTACCTGGCAGCTGGTGCTCTCCATGGTCATTCTGGTGCTCACCTTCCTGGTGTGCGCCTGGGGATCGGCCAAGATTTACAAGGTGGGTATCCTCATGTACGGCAAGAAATCAACGTTCAAAGACCTCTGGAAATGGCTGAATCAACGCTAGGCCAACGCGCAAATAAGAACAAATTAGTGCTATATGGAAGCTGAGAAGAAGAATCAAGGGGTCTGGTATATAGCATGGGCTCTCATTTTTGTGGGAGCCCTTGTGGCTGCTAACCAGGCCATGCAGCCCAAGGCTCCCAGCTTTGATTATAAGCTGGTTAAGATGGACGGCCACCGCACCGGTGTGCAGTCTGTAACGCTGGAGAACGCCTCCACCGCCCTGGGTACTTTTGACGACGAAGGCTATGTGACGCCCTCCGGTGTGCGCTATGCAGAAGACAGCCCCATGGCGGGCGTGGCTTCCATCCTTATGGAGGCCCAGCCCAAGCTGGCCTTCCTTAAGACGGTGATTGGTCACAGCGCTTCCATGTTAACGAACGACAGGGATAATCCGGACCTCCCGCTGGGTAACCTGGTTACAGATGCCATGCGCTCCCAGGGAAGCAAGCTCTTCAAGATGCCCATGGATTTGGCCCTTCTTAATTTTGGCGGCATCCGCACCCCGCTGCCGCAAGGCGCCGTGACGCTGGAGGATATCAATTCCATGTTCCCGTTCAAGAACTACATCTGCCTGGTAAAAATCAAGGGAGAGGGCGTCCAGAAGCTGTTTGAGCAGCTGGCCGGTACCAAGGCCTTCCAGGCCATCTCCGGTGCTAAGGTAAAGGTGAAAGACCATAAAGTGGAGGAAGCCCTGATAGACGGAAAGCCCATCGATCCCAATAAGGTGTACAATCTCATTACCATCGACTTCCTGCTGGATGGTGGAGACAATATCCGCGTGGGTTCCCTGGCCCAGAGCGTGAAGTTAACCCACACGCTCATCCTGGATGTGATGTTGGACTACGTGCGTTCCTGTGAGGCGGCAGGCATTGTGCTGGATGGTAAGAGTGACGGACGTGTAGTTATGGAGGACTAAGCTATGAACAACAATATTATACGCACGCTGTATACAATTGTGGGCTTGCTGGTAGTGAGTTACTGCGTTTATGCAGGATACCAGGTGGGCAAGCGTGAAACGAAGGTGCTCACCATTGTGCATGTGAACGACTCTCACAGCCAGCTGGAGCCCGTGAGGGCAGGCGACCTGGCCGGAACGGGCGGCGTCCTGGAAAGGGTAGCCTACATAGATTCTGTGCGCAAGGCCGACGGCCCGGAGAACGTACTGCTTCTGCACGCCGGAGACTTCTGGCAGGGCACCTGCTACTTCTCCGAGTTTGGAGGAACCGTTGGGGTGGACATCATCAACCAGATCAAGTACGACGCCGTTACCCTGGGTAACCACGAGTTTGACAACGGTCTGGAGGCCCTGGGAGAGCGTCTTTCTTCCATTGAGGTGCCTGTGGTGGTGTGTAACTACGATTTCTCTCCCTTCGAGGCTGGCAAGTACATCAAGCCTTATGTGATTGTGGAGAAGGCCGGTAAGAAGATTGGTATTGTGGGTGTACTCACGTCCCTGGGCTCCATGGTGCAGGGAGACATCTCCAACCGTCTGCCGGAATACGACATGATTCCCACCGTACAGAAGTACGTGGACGAGATTCGCCCCCAGTGCGACTATGTGATTGCTTTAACCCATATCGGCTATACGGAGCATAATCCCGGAGACACCACCGATCCCATGCTGGCTGCCGCCACCCGCGGCATAGACCTCATTGTAGGCGGTCACTCTCACACCTTCCTGTACGAGCCTGTAGTGGTGAAGAACCTGGACGGCAAGGAGGTGCCCATTCTCCAGACCGGCTGGAGGGGCTCCTACCAAGGCACCGCCCATGTCTCTTTTTGACGAAGAGACTTTGGAGCGTAGCGACTCAGGGGGTCTGGGGGATTAGGCCCCCAGTAAATCGAAGATTTTTGTACAGTCTATGAATATCCTGCTACAGGATATTCATAGACTGCTCTCTAATCTTCTCGAGCTCGTCTTTCATACGAACCACCAGCTGCTGAATGCCTGCGTGATTGGCCTTGGAGCCGGTGGTGTTGATTTCCCGACCCATTTCCTGTATAATGAAACCCAGTTTCTTGCCAGGGAACGGGTCGGAATCTATTACCTCCATGAAGTACTTGCAGTGCTGGCGCAGGCGCACCTTCTCTTCGTTGATGTCGTACTTCTCCAGGTAAAAGATCATTTCCTGTTCCAGGCGCTCCGGATTGGGTTTGGTGGCCAGTTCGGAGAGGGCCTTGTCAAACTTTTCCCTAACCAGAGCTATGCGCTCTCCCTCCAGGGCTTCCACCTGGTCGTAGAGCTTCAGAATGCCTTCTACGCGGGAGGTGACGTCCTTGTACAGGGCCTTTCCCTCCGTGGCGCGGTAGTCCATGAGCTGCTGCAGGGCGCTGTCAAGGGCGGCCGATACGGCGGGCCAGTCTTCGGGGCCAATCACATCGGCCTTCTTGGCATCCACTACATCCGGCAGGCGGAGGACGGCGGTGGCGAGGATGCTGCCCAGGGTGGCGTCCTTCAGGCAGGCTTTGGCCAGAAGGGTCTCTTTGTCCAGGGCGGCCACGGCGCTCTTCCAATAGTCGTGGAAGGCATCGGCATTGATGCTGTGGGCTGCCTCAGAGGCGTTGGCCTCGTATGAGACATACAGGTCTATGGTGCCGCGGACCAGCTTCTCGGCCAGGCGCTTTCTCACCTCCAGGTCCTTGTCTTTGGGAAGGAGGGAAGTTTTGATATTGATATCGGCGCTCTTGGAGTTGAGGGTACGGATTTCAAGGGTAAGTTTGCCACTCTGGATTTGGGCTTCGGCCTTGCCATAGCCGGTCATGGATTGAATCATAGATGGATGAGGATGATTTGTAGATATTCTTTGGTAAGGCCGCCGGCGCCGTCCTGGGAATCTGCCAATAGCAGGAGCGAGGGCTTGCCGTTTATTTCCGGGCCCAGGCACATGCCTTCGTAATTGGCGATATTCAGAACATTGGTGGTGAAGCTGCTCAGGAGGGTTTTCTCCAGCAGCTGACCGTTATACTGCGGCTCTGTAAGGTAAATCTTGGTGCGGGTGAAGGCTTTGAGCTTATCCTTGAGGCCCCCGGAGGGAACGTACACTTCGCGTTCCAGCACGGCCAGCCGGCCGTCGGGGAGGGCCGTCATGGCCGATATGCCATGTACGTAAGTGGAGGCGTTCTCCTCCTGGGCTTCAGGAGCGTCTTCTATATAAAGGTATTGCTCGCCGGCCTGGAGGTTACCCAGGGAAAAGCGTTGAATTCGGTGGTAGGCTTCGCCGGGAAGGGGAAACTCGGTGGTGGTCCAGAAAAGGCTGTCGCGGTAGGCAAGGGCCTCGAAGCCGGCATTGGGCCGATGGCCTTTGAAAGGGTAGGGAACTTCCAGCCGGCGGCCGGTAGGGTAGCCCTCCAGGTTGTATTCGCGGATGGAGGCATCGGCCTCGGCCGATACCCAAAGCGTGCCGCTTTCCGGCACGTACACCACGTCTTCGTTGTCTTTTCCGGGCTCTCCTTCGCGGTTGGCGGCCAGCTCCCAGGCACGCGCCTGCGAGAGGGTGCCATCGGCCTTTATCTGTAAGGTGAAAAGGTGGAGACCGCCGCCCCAGGATTTATCGTGAACTACGGCAAAATAAGGCCCCTGCAGCGGCGTAATGCCGGAATATTGGCCGGAGTGAATGTCCAGCCTTTGCTGCGGAAGGATCTGCGCGCCGCCCGTTTGCAGTGCACAGAACAGGAAAAATGCCGTTATTAGGAAGCCTCGTTTCACCTTACAAAAATACTAATTATTTCTTGTATTTATTTCCTGAGTTTTCGTTATCTTTGTAGATGCGGTTTAGGATGCCCGCGAACTAACATTAATTCATTTGAGTATGGCAAAAGAAGCTGAAGGAACTGGAATCAACGCCGCCAAACTGAAGGCGCTCCAGGCCACCATCGACAAAATTGAGAAAGACTACGGAAAAGGCACCATCATGAAGCTGGGAGACCAGCCGGAATGGGATTCCTCCCAGGTAATCCCCAGCGGTTCCATTTCCCTGGACCATGCCCTGGGCATCGGAGGTTACCCCAAAGGCCGCATCATTGAAATTTACGGTCCGGAAAGCTCCGGTAAAACCACGCTGGCCATCCATGCTATCGCCCAGGCCCAGAAGGCCGGTGGCATTGCCGCCATCATTGACGCAGAGCATGCCTTCGACCGCACCTACGCCAAGTCCCTGGGAGTAGATTTGGAAACCCTCCTCATCTCCCAGCCGGACAACGGTGAACAGGCCCTGGAAATTGCAGACAACCTCATCCGTTCCGGCGCCGTGGACATTGTGGTCATAGACTCCGTGGCCGCCCTTACTCCCCGTGCAGAAATTGAGGGAGAAATGGGAGACAACAAGGTGGGTCTACAGGCCCGTCTCATGAGCCAGGCCCTCCGTAAACTCACCGCCAACATTTCTAAAACCAACACCTGCTGCATCTTCATCAACCAGCTGCGTGAGAAGATTGGCATCATGTTCGGCAATCCCGAAACCACCACCGGCGGTAACGCCCTCAAGTTCTACGCTTCCGTGCGTCTGGACATTCGCCGCACCACCCAAATCAAGGACGGTGAAGAGGCCCTGGGCAACCACGTGAAGGTAAAGGTGGTAAAGAACAAGATGGCCCCGCCTTTCAAGAAGGCAGAGTTTGACATTGTGTTCGGAGAAGGTATTTCCCGCACCGGAGAAATCGTGGACCTGGGCGTAGAACTGGGTATTATCCAGAAGAGCGGTTCCTGGTTCTCCTATAACGATACCAAACTGGCCCAGGGCCGCGAAGCCGTGAAGAAGCTCCTCATGGACAACGTGGAACTGGCAGAGGAAATTGAAGCCAAAATCCGCGAGGCTTTGGCTTCCGTACAGGACTAAGTATCAGGTACTTCCCCTTTATAGTCACGTTTGGTTCGCTAAACGTGACTTTTTTTCAACCTTTTGGCCTTTACTTACGTCTAACTATAAATGAAAGATAAATAGTATTGTCTAAACCCATATTATGAAACGAATTTGTACCCTTATGTGCGCCGTGTTGGCGCTTTCCCTTGGCAGCGCCCTGGCTGCAGAGTCGCAGACTCTTACCAAGAAGTATGATTTCAAGGATTTCGAGGCTTTGTCGGCCAGCGGTTCCTTCCAGGTGAATCTGGTGCAGGACAGCAAGTGGTTGGTAGAGGTGGAATACAGCGATTTCCTGGAGGAATACCTGGATGTGAAAGTGAGTGGCGATATGCTGCATCTCGGGCTCAAGAACCTCCCCAGATCTGTCCGTGAGTCCCGTCAGTACAAGAACGGTCCCACTTTGAAGGCTACCGTGCACATGCCCAGGCTCAACAAGCTCTCTATGAGCGGTGCTACCAAGCTCTGGCAGCAAGGCAGTTTTGTTTGCAAGGAAGACTTCCGCCTGGATATGTCCGGTGCCTCTAAGGCAGAAAACCTGTCTGTAAGGGCCCAGAAAGCACGTCTGGTGCTAAGCGGCTCTTCTAAGAACATCCATATGGAAGGCTCTTTCCAGCAGGTAAGCCTGGACGCCTCCGGCGCCAGCAAGTGCTACATTAAGGCCGATGCCAACCAGTGGAATGTGTCCCTTTCCGGATCGGCCTATTCCCAAATGAGCGGCGCGGCTTGCCAGACGCTGACTCTGGAGAACTCCGGTGCCGCCAAGACGGATGTTTCCATCCCTTCCGAAACGCTGAAATACGAGGGAACTGGTGCCTCTTCCCTGAGGGCCGAGGAAGCCGTGACCGGCCACGCCGTGATTGACCTTTCCGGCGCTTCCAGCTGCCGTATCAGCGTGAAAGAAAGCCTGGAAGTGGAAGCTACCGGCGCCTCCGAATGCCGCTACAAGGCCGTGGGAGACAAGCCCATTCAGACCAAGCTGAACATGTCTCGCGGCACCAAGATAGTTTCTATGTAAAGATTATTCCGCCGGTGCAATCCGGCACAGAGATAAACGGCTGGCGTGTTCTTCCGAGAGCACGCCGGCTTTTTTCAGGCCCTCCAGCGTGCATTCTTCGGGCTTGTGATGCTGGCGGTACAGCACAATGGCGTGGGCTTCGGTACGGGAGATGTGTGGATGGCGAGCCAATTGGGCCTCCGGGAGTGTCCAGAGAGGGTACGGCTCCGGCTCAGAACAGGTAATGAGGTCTTTAAGGCCATCGTATTTCTGCCGGTCAAAGTGGTATATTTCCATCAGCTGCTCCTTGCTTGAATAGCCTCCCAATTGCTTCCGGTAACTCACTACCTTTCCGGCAAAATAGGGGCCGATGCCGGGCAGTGCCAGCAGAGCCGTGCTATCGGCCTTATTGATATCCAGCAGAGGAATGTCGATGAAGGGCTCCAGGCGTTTGTATACGCTGTCTGCCACTACAAAGCTCCTAGCAAAGTCTTCCCGCCGACGGAACCGGCCGCCCTTGAGCCTGTAATTATTGATGGACTGCGCCTGCTTTTCGCTAAAACCCAGCCGCTGTAGGTCTTCCACGCTCACCGTATTGGGATTGAAGCGGAAGCTCTCCACCCGCCGCGGCGCCGCCTTCTCCCGGAACACTTTGACGGCCTCCGAATGGGGATACTCTTTATGTATTACCGTACTGTCATCCTGAGGAGCCGGAGGCGACGAAGGATCTGTAACCATTACATACACCGTATCCGGCTTGTCCCGGTGGGCCGCCACCGTAGTAACCGCAGCCTTGTGCATGAACAAGGCCACTTCGTAACCGATAATCAGGAAAACCAGGGCTATGGCTCCGGTGACGAAGCTGCTAGTCGGTTGAGTCTTTTTCTTCCCCTCCTCCATAACGCCTCTCTTTAGCGGGTTTCGCCGGATGGGCCCCGGCTACAACTAAGACTATCTCTCCCTTGGGTTCATGTTCCTTGAACCAGGCGGCTACCTCTGCAAGGGTGCCGCGGCGGTGCTCTTCATGCACCTTGGAGATTTCCCGCGCTACGGAGCAGCGCCTGTCCTCCCCGAAGAACTGGGCCAGCTGTTCCAGTGTTTTCACCAGCCGGTAGGGGGACTCGTAAAAGACCATGGTTCGGGTTTCAGTGGCCAGTGCTTGCAGCAAGGTTTGTCGGCCTTTTTTCTGCGGCAGAAAGCCCTCAAAGGCAAATTTGTCGCAGGGCAGGCCGCTGGAAACGATGGCCGGGATGCAGGCCGTAGCGCCCGGAAGCGTTTGCACCTCAATACCTTCTTCTGCGCAGGTGCGGGCCAGGAGGAAACCCGGGTCTGAGATGCCGGGGGTGCCGGCATCGGAAATGAGCGCCACGTTGAGCCCGGCGAGGATGCGTTCCTTCACCAGCTGCACCGTCTGGTGCTCGTTAAATTTGTGATGGCTCTGGAGGGGCCGATGGATATCGTAATGCTTGAGAAGAACAGAGCTGGTGCGGGTGTCCTCGGCCAGGATGAGGTCTGCCTCCTTGAGCACCTGGACGGCACGGAAAGTCATGTCTTCCAGGTTGCCCACCGGCGTGGGGACGATATAAAGCTTACCCGCCACTAACCCAGCTTCTTACGGATGCTCATCATGAAGTGGTATACCACGTCGCTCTTGAGGTTCCAGGAGGGGAAGTTCTCCCGGATATAGTCCACAGCCTCGTCCAGGGAGGACATGGCGTTCAGGTTGGCGATGGTTTGGTCGTACAGGGCAAAGTCTTCTTTGAACAGAGTGCCGATGAACAGCGCACGGTCCAGCAGGCTGATGCCGCTGCGGATGTTCTTCACGGCCATGCCCGGCTTATCCTTGCGCCAGGGAAGCTGCGCCGTGGGATCCGGCTCTGCCGATACGGGCGCAGGTGCAGGAGCGGGTGCCGGGGCCGGCTGGGGTTCTGCCGCCGGCTCGGGTTCCGGCTCCAGAACGGACACTTCGGGTGCAGAAATTTCGGGTGCCGGTTCTGGCTCTGCAGGGGCCGGTTCGGGCTCTGCCTCGAAGGGCACTTCCGTCTGTGTCATCTCCGGTTCTGCGGGGGCGGATTGTTCCGGTAATTCGTTGATACCCAACTGAATATCGGTGAAATCTACGGCTTCTTCGTCGGGGTAAGCAGTACCTAGAAGAGTGGCTATTTTTTCCTCCAGGGCAGCGATGCGGCCTTTCAGGCTTTCCAACTCCTGCTGGTATTCTTGCAGCAATTTTGTTTGACTTTTCTCCATAAATGACTAAATTTGTAGTCAACAACAACAAAGATACGGAAATGTTTTTGGAAAATTCAAAAAAATCGGGCTGCATTGAAGTAATTTGCGGTTCTATGTTCTCCGGCAAAACCGAGGAGCTTATCCGGAGGCTGAAGAGGGCCCAATTTGCCAAGCAGAAGATAGCCACTTTCAAGCCCACCGTAGACAAGCGCTATTCCGATTTGGACGTTGTTTCCCACGATTCCCACAGCATTTCCTGTACTCCCATCAAAACCCCTTCCCGCATGCTCCAGATAGAGGAAGATGTGCAGGTGGTAGGTATTGACGAAGCCCAGTTCTTTGACGAAAGCATTATAGGCGTGTGCCAGGAACTGGCCAACCGCGGCATCCGCGTTATCATCGCCGGCCTGGATACGGATTATTTAGGCAATCCTTTCGGCCCCATGCCCGGCCTGATGGCCATTGCAGAAGACGTCCAGAAGGTACACGCCATCTGTGTCCGCTGCGGCGCCCTGGCTAACCACTCCCACCGCCTGTCGGCCTCCAAAAAACTGGTGGTATTGGGAGAAAAAGATACATATGAACCCCTCTGCCGGGAATGTTACCAGAAAGCCCTGGCAGAAGATAATGAATAACACTAAAAAACTTATAGGCCATGAAACAAACCAGATTAATCATTGCTGCGCTTGCCCTCTTGGGCATCGCTGCCTGCCAGAAAATCGAGACTCCGGACGTGCAGCAGGAAGAACCTGAAGTAGCAGTAGCCCAGGAGCCCGCACCCGAACCCGAACAAGAGGTGGCTCAGGAGGCTACTGAAGAGCCTGCAGCCATCCCCGATGTAAAGTCCGTCGCCGCCGCCCTCAATGAAGTGGCTGAAGAAGATGAGGTGAAACTCTTCATCAAGGATGTCCTCATCATGGTAAAAGAGGGGAAAGATGCCCGTCACTTTGAATTTGAAGTGGCCAGTACGAAAGAAGGCTATGAAGGCTCCTATATTGCCGGTTCCCTGGGCCTCGTTGTAGGAGATCTCCATCCTGTGGCCATAGACCTGGACCTCGTTGCCTTGGGAATGATTCCCGTGGTCGGTCAGCTGGATTTGGTTCAGATTTCTACCAACTATGCCCTGGCTGCCCTTGCCCTGGATAACTTCAGCTGTGAGTTCTATCTCAAGAAAGCTTCCGAGGGCCTTGGCATTTCCATCTATGGTGCTTACAAGTTGGCTTTCCTCCGCGGAGAGGACGAAAATGGCAAGCGTACGATGGATCTCTATCTGTACAACCCGGCAGATCCGAATGCCAAGCCTTTCCCGCTGAGCACTCTGTTTAGTACCATCATCAAAGGATAAGCCCGGGCGAAATACCCAGGAGTTTTAAAAAAGCCAGGTTTCCGGAAGGAAGTCTGGCTTTTTGCCAAGAAATGGTTAATTTTGTGGATATGAAAGAGCGCTTACTGGGCAAAACGCCGGCGGAACTTACGGAGATAGCCAAGGCACATGGCCTCCCTGCCTTTGCGGGGAAGCAGATGGCGCAGTGGTTGTACCAAAAGCGGGTGCGCAGCCTGGAGGAAATGACCAATCTGTCCAAGGCTGGTAGGGAAGCGCTGGCACAGGACTATGAAGTGGGCTATGTGGCCCCCATAGACGTGCAAACGTCCAAGGACGGCACGCGGAAGTACCTGTTCCCAGTAAGTTGCCCGGTCGGAGCCGGGCATGACGAGGAGTCGTGTATTGAAGCCGTCATGATTCCGGACGAAGACCGCAAAACGCTATGCGTGAGCTCGCAGGCCGGGTGCAAGATGGGCTGCAAGTTCTGCATGACGGGTCGGCAGGGCTTTCACGGCAACCTGAGCGCCGCAGATATCCTAAACCAATACTTCGCCATTGAAGAGGCCGGGGAACTCACCAACACCGTGTTCATGGGAATGGGAGAGCCGCTGGACAATTGGGACAACGTAAAGCGCGTAATAGAGGTGTTAACGGCCGATTGGGGCCTGGCCTGGAGCCCGAAGCGTATAACGCTAAGCACCATTGGCGTTCTGCCCAAGCTGAAGCAATACCTGGACGAAAGCAAGTGCCACCTGGCCGTGAGCCTGCACAATCCCTTCCCGGAAGAGAGGGAGGAGATGATGCCCGTGCAGAAGGCCTGGTCCATTACGGAGGTGGTGCGCCTTATCAAGCAATACGATTTCACCGGCCAGCGCCGCGTGAGCTTCGAATACACTGTTTTTGAAGGCTGGAATTCCAGCCCCCGGCACGCCGACGGCCTGCTGAAACTCCTGAAGAACCTGGAGTGCCGGGTAAACCTGATCCGCTTTCACAAGATACCGGACTTCCCCTACGGAACGGCTCCGGACAACGTTATGGAAGCCTTCCGGGACCGCCTGAACGCCGGGGGAGTAACCGCCACCATCCGAGCCTCCCGCGGAGAAGATATTTTTGCCGCCTGTGGCCTGCTGGCCGGCAAACACAAAGAGAAACTATGAAACGTATTCTTACCATACTTTTACTGATGCTGCCGCTGGTGGCATCGGCCCAGGAGGAGGTGTTCTCCTCCTTCGGCCTGGATCCCCAAGATGCCAAAGCTGTGCAGGAAATTCGTTACCGTATGGCACAGATTCGTAAAACCCGTCCCACGGTGGGCCTGGTGCTCTCCGGCGGTGGTGCCAAGGGCGCTGCTACGGTGGGCGTACTCAAATACCTGGAAGAGTGCGAAGTGCCCGTGGACCTGGTGGTAGGTACCAGTATCGGCGGCCTGCTGGGCTCCCTGTATTCCCTGGGCTACGACGCCGAGTACCTGGATACCCTTATCCATACCATCAACTGGGAAATGGCCCTGAGCGACAAGGTGGACAAGAAGTTCATCCCTTATTCCCGCCTCCGCTACAAAGAGAAGTATATGCTCTCCTTCCCCTTCTATTACAGGGACGAGGACTATGAGAACTACCTTAGGGGAGATGCCCCCTTTGCATCGGCCCGTAACCGCCAGCTGGACTTTGGCGCAGAGGCCAGGATCAGGGACCGCAAGACCATTGGTGAAATTGCCCAGGGCAACCTGATGGGCAGCCTGCCCGCCGGCTTTGTGTTTGGCCAGAATGTGAACCAGATTATCACCAGCCGCACGGTGGGCTATTCCGACTCTACGGATTTCTTCAAGTTTCCCATACCTTTTGCCTGTATAGCCACGGATATGGCTTCCGGTAAGGCCAAGGTGTGGCACGACGGTTCCATCAACATGGCCATGCGCTCTACCATGAGCATCCCCGGCCTCTTCGCTCCCGTGAGAACCAACGGTATGGTGCTCACCGACGGCGGCATGCGCAACAACTTCCCCGTGAACGTGGCGCGTGAAATGGGGGCCGATATTATCATCGGCGTAGATTTGGCCCAGGCCAGCCTGCAGGCAGACCAGATTCAGAATCTGGCCGATATCCTTATCTCCGGTATGGACCTCATCTCCAACGACGTTTACGAGGCCAATCTGAACAAGGTAGACCTGTACATCCATCCCAATCTGGATGGTTACAATATGCTCAGTTTCAACGAGGTGGCCGTGGATACCATGTACAATCGCGGTTATCTGGCCGCCCAGGAGAAAGCTGCGCAGATTGCCACGCTGAAAAGGCGTGTGGGCAATGCTACCACCAGGCTCCACGCCAAGCCGGCCGTGGACATCGGCCGCCAGGATGTGCTCATTGATGAGGTGATAGTGGACGGCGTAGACCAAACCGAAGCCGACTACATCCGGGACAAGATGCACGTCAAGGCCGGTATGAGAGTGGGCCGGTGGCTGATTGAACAGGACGTGGCCCGCATCTTCGGTAAAGGTTCCTACGACTATGTGAACTATGAGCTCCGCGGAAAGGATGAACCCTACAAGCTGAGAATTTTCTGCAAGAGGGGCCCCATGCACATTTTGGGAGCGAGCGCCCGTGTAGATACGGAAGAACTGGTGGCCCTGCTCCTGAATGTGGGCTTGAATACCCGCGCCATGAGCGGCCATTCCCTGGATATTACGGCCCGCATCAGCAGCAATCCCTATCTGGATGTGGTTTATTCCTACACGGCACCCCGTTTCTCTACCTTTAACCTGAGAAACATGCTGCGTTATACCGGCCGCATGAATGCGTTCCTGCACGATAACCGCTACAACGCCTCCTTCTTGCTCAACACTACGGACCTGTATTTTTCCAACATCCATCTGAACAACCTGGACTTCAACCTGGGTCTCCGGAACCAGTACTTCCGCTTGTACGATATCCTGAGTGACGGCGTTGTAGACGGAGATTACAGCACCAATCCTTCGGTAGATTTCCCCAGCGTCTTCCTCAATGCCCGGGTGGAATCGCTGGATAACAGCTATTTCCCGAAGAAGGGTATATCGGCCGGTTTCCGGGGAGACTTTGTGTCCCGCGTGTTTGAGCAGAATGCGGAATCCAAGTGGCTGGGCATTGTTTCCGGAGATGTGACGGTTCCTGTTTCTTTTGGCAAATTCACGCTCATTCCCAGCCTGTATGGCCGCATCATTTGGGGACAGGGCATTCCGCTCATGTTTTCCAACGTGATGGGTGGAGATATTTCCGGCCGCTATATTGAACAGCAGATTCCCTTCGTGGGTCTGAACGGTACGGCCATCATGCAGGATCACCTGGCCCTGGCCCGTGTAGATGCCCGCTACCAGCTGGCCCCCAACCACTATCTCTCGCTCATGACCAATGCCAGTTTCGACTTTGACAGCTTCAAGGAGATAGGGCAGGGCCGATGGATCTTCGGCACCGGCCTTGGCTATGGCTACAACACCATCGTTGGCCCGCTGAAGGCCCAGCTGTTCTGGTCCACCCTCACCAAGAAGGTGGGCGCGTACCTGTCCTTCGGCTTTACCTTCTAGCCATGGATGCCGCCCGTTGCCTGAGCCGCCTGCAAAAGCTCTGTTCCAAGGCAGAGTATTGCCGGGCCGATGTCTACCGCAAGGCCCTGAAAGACCTGGAGGGAGACGAGGAGGCCGCGGGCAGGGTAGTGGAGCAGCTCTTGGCCGATAAGTACGTGGACGATGCCCGCTACGCCAGTGCCTATGCCCGGGAAAAGGCTTCGCTCCAGGGCTGGGGGCCGGTGAAAATCCGCTTCCAGCTGCGCGCAAAAGGGGTGTCGGATGCCAATATCCACGCCGCCCTGGAGGAAGTGGAGCCGGAAAAGGCCCGGGCAAAGCTGCAGAAACTTCTGGAAACTAAGGCCAAAACCCTTGCCGGGGACCCTCAGTTCAAGCTCAAGCTCCTGAAGTTTGGCCTGGGCCGGGGATACAATTACGACCAGGTGGAAGAGGCGGTTTCCAAAATTATTGCTACCTTTGCAGCGCAATAAGTGGTATAGCGATCTGTCGCGGCTCCTGGACCGGGCCCCCGTTTTTAGGGACAGGATGCTGAGGAAAGTCCGCACAGGAAAGGGCACCCGCCTGTGGAAAGCACAGTGGGGAGTAATCTTCAGACAAGGTAACAGAAAACAACCGCTGCGGGAGGCCTTAGGGCCGATACACCGCAGTAAGGGTGAAAACGCGAGGTAAGAGCTCACGACGCTGTATGGCGACATACACCGGGTACGTTGTCCGGGCCTGCAAGACCAAATATACCGGCAGATGAGGGCTGCCCGTCCGATGCCGGGGGGTAGGTTGCGAAGATAAATG
>DFLI01000039.1:0-15583 GCA_002373715.1 Bacteroidales bacterium UBA3623 | reverse complement strand
AAAAACAGAAAGCGGCTTACGGCTTTACCATTTTCTTAAGGCTCCCGGTTTTCCGGGGGCCTTTTTAGGTACAAACAAAGCCCGCATCACTGCGGGCTTTGTTTGGTTAGTTAGTAGTGTATTCTTACCTTAAAGAAGAAGGTTAATTAGTTGGTTAGAAAAAGCGTTTCGTCTTGGAAAAGGAGCTTTCACCCGTTTTCCTAATGCAAAGTTAGTAAAGTTTTTTATTCTTCCAAAATTTTTTTAACTATTTTTTATTAAATAAAATATTTTAAAAAGTAAAGCGTGCTTTTATCATGAAATTTATTGGAGCCTGGGGGTAAACTCCTACCCCGTAATAGAGGCTTCCGTCTTCTTTCGAAATGCTTTCCCAGCGCCATCCAGAGGCGTAATACATGTGATTCAAGAGGTTATGCACGTAGAAGCCCAGGTTCAAAATGCCGGGGCCCACGGGAATGTCCTTTTGCACTTGGGCATCCATAATAAAATATTGGGGAATGGCCATTTCTTCCCTCATGGAGTTGTCAAGATACTGCTTTCCCACGTATTTTCCGTCTACGGAAAGGATCCAGCGCTTCCCGGGAGTGAAGCTGAGGCGGGCCATGCCAATGACCGAAGGCGACATGAGCATGGTGGTTTTCCCGTAGTTCACGGGGACGGTGCCGGAGTAGTCGTCGTAGGGGACGTAGGAGGTATAATCGGCAATCTGGTTCAGCGACAGGGTGAGGTTGCCGTCGGCCTTGAGCCATTTGAGCGGCTGCCAGGCGGCCGCCAGTTCTACGCCCCGGCGCCAGGCACGGGGGACATTTTCCTTGATGGCGTAGCCGGAAGAGGACAATCGGCCCGTTTCCAGGAGCATGTCCCTGTATTCCATGGCGTAGATGTTGGCCGATGCGCTGAGGTGCTGGCCGCTGTAGGCGTAGCCGGCTTCCACGTCCACCATCTTTTCCGGCTGGATGGGGGCGCCAGTGCCCTTGATGTTTTCCTTGATGTCTCCGCGGCCGGGCTCACGGTTGCCGTATGCCACCGAAGCGTAGAGCTTATGGCCGTCCCAGGCTGCCGTGAGGCCACCGCGGGGGTTGAAGAAGCGCCAGTTGGACTGGTATTCCAGGCGGTCTTCCGGAACCCTGCCATACTCTATCCAGTCATCGTCCACCCCATCCATCTTGTATCGGATGCTGCGGTACTGGAGATCTACATATGCCGTGAGCCATTTCCAGGGGTGATATTCGGCCCTCAAAAAGGCACTCCGGTCCAACTTCCCGGCCGTACTGGAGTACCAGTCGGGACTTTCCACATCTCCCAGGGTTTTGGTCCAGAGCACCTGACCCCAGTGGCCGCCGCGGTAGTTGCTCCAGCTGAGGCCGCCGGTCACATCCAGCTTGGCGGAGCGATAACGGAGGTTGGAGTTAAGCACCCAGTAGTCATTGTCCATGCCCTTGCGATACACGATATCGCTCCGGGCGGGCTGGATATCGGCCGGAAAACCGTAATTCTTCAACTTTTTGTTGCACTTATAGTACTCGTCGTAGCCGTCTCCGCGGGTATAATTAAAGGTATTGGTCCAGGTGAGGTGTTCACCGAAGGCGCGGGTGTAGTTGAGCTGCAGGTGGTGCTGGCGGTAATTGTCCGTCTGGTTGGAGTAGTAATGCACGTTACCATCCTCGTCGTAGTACTCTCCGGCGCCGTTGTAACGGCGGTCTATGGCATACTGCTCCAGGTCTATGCCGTCCCAGGTGATGCCACTCTTCTGGTTGCCCATGAGGTAGGTAAGGCGAAGGGAACGCTTTCCTTTGAGCCAACCCAGCACGGCGAAAACGGACTGGGAGTTCACCTTGGCGTTACGGATGTAGCCATCTGTATGGCCGAAATTGGCCGCTACGTTAAAGTAGAGCCCGCTGCGCAGAAGACCGGTGGAGAAGGCGGCCGAGGTGATGAAGGTGGAATAGGAACCGGCACTTATCTCTACGCCGCCGCTGGGGCTGGCCCCCACGAAAGCGGTGTTCATGTTGATGCTGGCGCCAAAAGCTCCGGCCCCGTTGGCCGATGTCCCCAGTCCGCGCTGCACCTGCACGGAAGAGAGCAGGTTGGTGAGGGAGGGGATGTTCACCCAGAACACTTCCTGGCTTTCGGCATCGTTGAGGGTGATGCCGTTGAGCGTCACGTTAATCTGCGAGCCTTTGGAGCCGCGGATGGTCATGGCCGAGTTGCCCAGCCCGGTGCCTCCCTCGTTGTAGGTGACAACGGACGGCAGCAGGTTCAGCGTCATGGGCAGGGAATTCATAGGATTGTCCTGCGACAGTTCTGCCTTGCCAAGGCTGGTGTAAGTGACGGGAGTTTGTTTGCCGGCACGGGAGGCCGATACAACTACGGAGTCCAGACGCTCCGTCTTTTCCTGCGCCTGGGCGCAGAGGGGCAGCGCACAAAGCGCCGCCAAAAGCATGGTTTTTTTCATTTTCCTTACGACGGTATGAACCGTATCAAGTTCAAAGGGTATAATCTCAGAAAATCTTCGATTAATTCTGTTATCTTACTGGGGGACTAATCCCCCAGACCCCCTGGGTCGCTTCGCTCCGAATCAATCGAATAATTTCACCCCTAAAAATTATTTGTTAATTTCTATTTGATAAAGTTTAGGCCAGTTCTTTCCAGTTAAGTATATTTTGCCGGCGGCGTCTACGGCTATGCCGTTGAGGACGTCGGTGGCAGAGGTCCAGAGGTCGTCGGGGAGGAGGCCGTTGCAGTCTATGGTGCCTTCCACCTTGCCGGTTTTAGGATCTATGATGGCTATCATGTCCGTGAGGTACACGTTGGCCCAAATCTTACCGTTAATCCATTCCAGTTCGTTCAGGTTCTTGAGCGCGCGGCCGTTCATGGTGACGGGAAGTTTCTTCACCGTTTTCAGGCTTTCGTCCAGGAAGTAGAGGTTGGAGCTGCCGTCGCTGGCGATGAGCTGCTTGCCGTCTGTGGTGAGGCCCCAGCCCTCGCGGGGATAGCCCACGGTTTTAATGTATTCCAAGGTTTTGGGGTTGTACACAAAGGCTACCTTGTTGGTCCAGGTGAGGATGTACAGATTACCTCCCAGGATGGCCGATCCTTCGGCGAAGTACTTGGAGTTGAGCTTCTTATTCTTGATGGGCTTGCCGCTTTGGAGGTCTACGGTGCGGATGGAGCTGGTGCCGTACTGGCCCGTGGTCTCGTAAAGCGTGCCGTTATGGAAAAACAGACCCTGGGTGTAGGCCGCCATGTCGTGCGGATAATCCTTCACCACCTTCAGCTTATACTGCGTTACCTGGGCCTGGGAGCAGGCGCACAGGAGAATTGCTGTCAAGAATACACCTAGTCGTTTCATAGGGCCACAAAGGTAATACTTATTTATTTTCTATCCAAGGGAGGTTGAAGCGATAATGAACGCGGCTGCTCAAAAGATGGATGGTTCCGTCCGGACTCTGCGTGCAGGCCAGGTAGCCCTTGGGTTCGGCGTGGGTGGCGTCCAGGGTAAAGGTCCCTGTCCAGGCGCCGCCGTCCAGCACGCGTTTCTTTCCGTCTGTGAGCAGTTTTTTCACGGGCCAGCTTTCTCCCTCGTCGTAGCTCAGTGCAACAAACAGGCCATCCGGTCCGAAGGAGCAGAGCATGAGCGGCCCTTCCTGCAGGCGCTTCAGCACAAGGCGCTGCCCACTGCCGATGGGCGGGAACTCCGTGGCTTTGTATTCCCAGGTGTAGCCGCCATCGGCCGAAAGGCTGCAGGGCATTCTGCCGTCTATGGCATTGCCCCGGCCGTAGGTCATGAGGCGGCCGTCTTTGAGCTCTACAATGCCGGCGTGGATGCCTTTGATGGTGCTGCCGGTGTCTTCCCAGGTGAGGCCGCCGTCCTTGGAAACGTGCAGCGAGGTGCCGGCCTCTCCGTCCGGGCCGGCGTCGCAGCAAAGGAGGATGCGGCCGTCTTTTGTGACGATGGGCCCGGCAATCACCTGGTGCCTCACCTCATGTTCGGGTTCTATGTATTGGAGGGGTGTCCAGGTTCCATCGGCCCCTAAACGCCTCATGGCCAGTGCTAAATCCTTCCATTCTCCGGCATCTCCTACGCCCTGGAAATGGAGGATTTCTCCGCTGTCCAGGGTGAGAAGGGCACTGCCGGTCATATTGCGGCCGGGCACCTTGCAGAAGAGCGTGGCGGGCGTCCAGTCCTTGCTGTCAAACGTGCTTTGCAGCACCACCATTTCGCGGCCGGCTTCGGCGTCTGTTGAGAACCAGATGGCCAGAAGGCCGCCGCCCGGCAGCCAGGTGACGGCTGGCTGGTGGTTGTGGGAATAGAAGGGCGTGGTGCCGTCTGTGGGCGCTATCACATACGGGATGGGTTCGGCGAAGAAGGGCCCGTGCACGGATTCAGGCTCTGTGGTGCACGGAGGGGCCGAAAAAGGCGTCCCGTGCACGGAAGAGGCCTCTGTGGCGTACGGGGTAGCTTCCACCACGCGGAAGCCCAGCAGAACGGAGCGGTCCTGGGGGATGGAGGCGCAGCGGTAATCGGCCCTTAAGAATTCAACGGGCGTGTTGTGGCTGCCTCCCCGGACGGCGCGGTACTGGCCGTCCACCAGGTCCTGGCACCACTCTTCCACGTTGCCGTGCATGTCGTAAAGGCCCCAGGCATTGGACTCAAACTGGGCCACCTGCAGCGAAACGGGCACTTTGTCCCGGGTGTTCTTTTGCACTTTCCACTGCTCCTCAGGGAAGGTTTCACCGGTGTTGTAGGGCGTTTCGCTACCCGCCCGGCAGGCCAGTTCCCATTCGGCCTCGGTGGGAAGGCGGAAGTTTCTGCCGGTTTTCCGGGAGAGCCACTGGCAGTAGGCCGATGCTTCCTCCCACGACACCATTACCACGGCTTCGTCATCGGCCCGGGAGAAACCCTTGTAGCCGCGAAGCTCCTTGTGCGAAGGGGCAAAGACTTCGTATTGTGCATTGGTTATTTCCGTGGCGCTCATCTTGAAGCCGGGAAGCTCCACCATGGGGGGCACCGGAACCTGGGTGCAGGCCGCTAGAAGGCCCAGAAGTAGAATAGAATGTTTCAAATGGTCAAAAGTTTTCTTTCCTGTTCGCTTAATACCTCAAAGATAAGGATATTTTGCCGGAAATGCTTACATTTGTATGCTCTAAAGTTAGTAGGTTATTAATATTAAAACGCAATATGATCAAAGTTGACGTAAAAGGTTGTGAGTCCTTCGTGGATTCCGCCAAGTATCAGGAGTATGTTCAGAAGGCTTTCGATGCCTTCGACGTGCTGAAAAACGAAAACGGTGCCGGTAATGATTTCCTGGGCTGGAAGAAACTTCCCCGCCAGATTACCGAGCGTGAACTTCACGACTACGAGGCCATCCGCGACAAGTGGATGAAAAAGGGTGTGGATCTGGTGATTGCCATCGGCATCGGCGGCTCCTACTTGGGCGCCAAGTGCGTGATGGAGGCCCTGAGCCACAGCTTTGCCAAGCAGCTCAAGCACAAGGACGCCCCCGAGGTGGTGTTCGCCGGCAACAACCTTTCCGAGGAATATCTGGCAGAACTGATGGATCTGGCTGCCGAGCGTAACGTAGCCTGCATCGTCATCTCCAAGAGTGGTACCACCACGGAACCTGCCGTTGCTTTCCGTGTTGTGAAGCAGTTCATAGAATCCCGTTACGGTAAGACCGAAGCCGCAGACCGCATTGTGGCCATCACCGACGCCAAGAAGGGCGCTCTCAAAACCCTGGCTACCCAGGAGAATTACGAAAGCTTCGTGGTCCCGGATAACGTAGGTGGCCGTTTCTCCGTGCTCACTCCGGTGGGTCTGCTGCCCATCTGTGTGGCCGGTTTTGACATCAAGGCCCTGGTAGAAGGTGCCCTGGATGCCGCCAAGGGTCTGGAAATCAAGAGCGATAAGAACCCCGCCATCATCTACGCTGCCATGCGTAACTGCCTGTACACGGAGCTGGGTAAGAGCACCGAAATTCTGGTGAACTACAACCCCAAGCTCACCTATGTGGCCGAATGGTGGAAGCAGCTCTACGGTGAGTCTGAGGGCAAGGAAGGCAAGGGTATCTTCCCGGCCAGCGTGAACAACACCGCAGACCTTCACTCCATGGGTCAGTTTATCCAGGAAGGCAGCCGCGTGATGTTTGAGACCGTTCTCCACGTAGAGAATGCCCAGCGCAGCGTGGTTATTGAGTCGGATTCCCAGAACCTGGACCAGCTGAACTATCTGGCCGGTAAACACGTGGAGCACTGCAACCACATGGCCGAACTGGGAACCGTGCTGGCTCACATTGACGGCGGCGTGCCCCAGATGAACGTGAACTTCGAGAAGGTGGATGCCTTCAATATTGGCGGTCTGCTCTATTTCTTCGAGTTTGCCTGCGGTATCAGCGCCTACATCCTGGGTGTAAATCCTTTCAACCAGCCCGGTGTAGAGGCCTACAAGAAGAACATGTTCGCCCTGCTGGAAAAGCCCGGCTACGAAGAGGCCAGCAAGGCCATTAAGAAGCGCCTGTAAGCAGCGCCTGCACAATAAAAAACATCGGCCTGGAAAGACCGGTGTTTTTTTATTTCTGCAAATACTTGAGCGCCAAGCCCCCGGCCGATGTTTCCTTGTACAGGGAGGGGAGGTCTTTGCCGGTTTGTTTCATCACTTCCACCACGTGGTCGAAGGAAATGCGGTGGCGGCCGTCGGAGAAAGAGGAGTAGATATTGGCGTCCAGGGCGCGGCAGGCGGCAAAGGCGTTGCGCTCTATGCAGGGGATTTGCACTAGACCGCACACCGGGTCGCAAGTCATGCCCAGGTGGTGCTCCAGGCCCATTTCGGCCGCATATTCAATTTGGAAGGGGCTGCCGCCAAAGATTTGGCAGGCGGCGGCCGATGCCATGGCGCAGGCCACTCCCACCTCTCCCTGACAGCCTACCTCGGCGCCGGAGATGGAGGCGTTGTGCTTTACCACATTGCCGATAAGACCGGCGGTGGCCAGGGCATGGAGGATTTTGGTGTCGGAGAAGGCGTGGCTCTTGGCCAGGTGGTACAGCACGCCGGGAATGACGCCGGAGGAGCCACAGGTAGGGGCGGTGACAATGGTACCGCCGGATGCGTTTTCCTCGCTCACAGCCAGGGCATAGGCGAACACCAGGCCGCGGGAACGCAGGTTGGGCTGGTACCCCAGGGCCTTCACGTGATATACGCTGGCTTTGCGGGTGAGGTTGAGGGGACCGGGCAGGCGGCCTTCGTGGTTGAGACCACGCTCTACGGCGGCCTTCATAGCCTCCCAAATCTCCTGCAGATAGTCCCAGATGGCGGGGCCTTCGCAGATGTCCACGTATTCCCAGAGGTTGTGGCCGCGGGAATCGCACCACTGAATGATTTCTGCCAGGGTACCCAGCTCGTACACCTCACCGGACTGGCTCAGCTCTTGGCCGGGACCTTCGGAAAGGGCGCCGCCGCCAATGGAGTACACCGTCCATTCTTCCAGGAGGCTTTCATCGGCCCCGAAAGCCTTGAACAACATGCCGTTGGGATGATACTCCAGAAAACGGGAGGGCTCCCAGATAATCTGCACCGGGCCGATGGGCTCCAGCACTTCCAGGATGGCAACATCCGTCATATGGCCCTTGCCGGTGGCGGCGAGGGAGCCGTAGAGAGTAACCTCGAAGCGGGCTGCTTCGGGGTGACGCTGTCCGAATAACTGGGCGGCCTTGAAGGGGCCCATGGTATGGGAAGAGGACGGGCCTTTTCCTATTTTGTAAAGTTCTCTGAGAGATTTCATAAGGCGGCGCAAAGATAAGGATTATTTTTCGTATTTTTGCAGACTAAACAAGCTTGATATGCTTAGAATAGATATTATCAGTGTTGTCCCCGAACTGCTGGAAAGCCCCCTCAGTTATTCCATTCCGGCGCGTGCCGTGAAAAAGGGCCTGGCAGAGATTTATATCCACGATTTACGCCAGTATGGCCTGGGCTCCCGCCAAACCGTAGACGATTATTCCTACGGTGGAGATGCCGGCATGGTGATGATGGTGGAACCGGTGTTCAACTGCATTAACGACCTTAAGGCCCAGCGTCACTACGACGAGGTTATCTATATGGCTCCGGACGGAGAAATCCTTACCCAGGGCATTGCCAACGAGCTTTCCCTCAAGGAGAACATCATTATCCTCTGCGGCCATTACAAGGGCATAGACGAGCGCATCCGGGAGCACATTGTCACGCGGGAAATCTCCGTGGGAGACTTTGTGGTAAGCGGGGGAGAGATTCCGGCGGCCCTGTTGGCCGACAGCATCATCCGCCTGGTGCCGGGCGTTCTTACCGACGAAACATCGGCCCTGAGCGATTCTTTCCAGGACGGCCTGGTTTCCCCTCCAGTGTACACGCGCCCGGCCGAATTCAATGGCTGGAAGGTGCCTGATGTGCTTTTGAGCGGCAATCCCAAGCTTATCCAGGCCTGGCAGGACGAACAAGCTCTCTCCCGTACGCGCGAGCGCAGGCCCGGGTTATTGGAGAAGTGATATATTATATGTACATTTGTAAGCTAATGTTAAATTAAATACTATGAGTGAAGAAATTAAGCCTGTGGTGAACGAAGTTCCCGCAGATGTAGAAAAAAAGGAACAGGAAGTGAAAGAAACTCCCGTGGTGGAGGATGTTAAAGAAGCCGTGGAGGAGGTTAAGGAAGCCGTCGTCAATTTTGGCGAGAAAACCCTGGCCGAACTGTCCGAGCTGTTCCAGCAACTGAAAGAGAGTGAAGACCGCATGAAGCGGTCCAAGGAGGCCGAGGCTATCAAATCGGCCTTCTATAAGCGTCTTTCCCGTGAGAAGGCGGATGCCGGCGAGGATGCCACTGTGGAAGAACCCGACGAGAACACCACCGTGGAGGAAAGCACCGTTCCTATGCAGAGCGGTCCGGTGAGCCCCTTCGCTGCCATTGAGGCCGGCTTCAAGTCCCTCTATATGGACTACAAGAAAGAGCGCGCCGAATACAATAAGGAACAGGACGCCCTCCGTGAGGAGAACCTCCAGAAGAAGCAGGCCATCATCGAAGAGCTGAAGGCGCTGGTGGAAGAACCCGGAGACATGAAGGAAGCCTTCCCCAAGTTCCGTGACATTCAGAACCGCTGGAGAGAGGTGGGTCCCGTTCCTCAGCAGAATTTCCGTGACATCAACGATACCTACCAGCTGCACGTAACCAAGTTCTACGACCTGGTAGACATCAACCGCGAACTCCGGGATCTGGACTTCAAGAAGAACCTGGAAGCCAAAACCGCTTTCTGCGAGCAGGCAGAGGCCCTCTCGGAAGACGAGGACGTGGTGGAAGCCTTCAAGGAACTGCAGAAGCTGCACGAGCAGTGGAAAGACCTGGGCCCCGTGGCCAAGGAGTTCCGCGATGAAATCTGGGAGCGTTTCCGCGCTGCCACTTCCGTGGTGAACAAGCGTTACCAGGCCCATTTCGAAGGCCTTAAGGAGCAGCAGGCCCAGAACCTGGAAGCCAAGCAGGCCCTTTGCGAAGAGGTAGAGGCCATTGCCAATAAGGAAATCACTTCCTCTACGGAGTGGAACGCCCTGAGCAAGCAGATTGAAGAAATCCAGGCCAAGTGGCGCACCATCGGCTTTGCCACCCGCAAGGAAAACCAGAAGATTTACGACCGTTTCCGCGCCGCATGCGACAAGTTCTTCGAGCGCAAGCGCGCCTCCTTCACAGAGTTCAAGGATTCCATGAACGCCAACCTAGAGAAGAAGATGGCCATCATCACCGAGGCCGAATCCCTCAAGGACAGCACGGATTGGAAGGCCACCAGCGACCGTTTCATTGAACTGCAGAAGCAGTGGAAGGAAATTGGCGCCGTGCCCCGCAAGAAGAGCGAGCAAATCTGGAAGCGTTTCCGCGCCGCCTGCGACGCCTTCTTCACCGCCCGTGACAACCGTCCGGACGGCCCCGGCAGCCTGAGCGCCAACCTGGCCGCCAAGAAGGCCCTTATCGAGGCCATCAAGGCCTACGTCTCCGTAGATGCAGAGGCCGATGCAGCCGCCGCCAAGGACTTCGCCGCCAAGTGGCAGGAGATTGGCTTTGTGCCCTTCAAGGAGAAGGAAAAGATCCAGGCCGAATACCGCGAGGCCATGCAGGCCAAGTTCCCGGACTTCGGAGGCCGTCGTCACGAGCGTAATAATGCCCGCGGTGGTGCAGAGCGCCGCCCGCTGAGCGAGAAGGACAAGCTCAAGGAGCAGTTCAACGCTCTCCAGCAGGAAATTCAAACCTACGAAAACAATATTGGCTTCTTCGGCCTGTCCAAGGGTGCAGAAAAACTTAAGGCTCAGATGCAGGATCGCATTGACGCTGCCAAGGCCAAGCTGGAAGACCTCAAGGCCCAGATTCGTGCAAAAGAACAGGAGGAGAGTCAGGAGTAGCCTATGGACAAGAATTCGGTTATTGGCTTTGTCCTGATTGCCCTCATCATGGTGGGCTTCTTCGGGTACCAAAGCCGTCAAGTTAAAAAACAACAGGAATACCAGGCACAGCTGGATTCCATTGCCGCCGCAGAGGCTTATGCCCAGTATCAGCTGGACAGCGCCTGGAGGGCAGAACATCCCGTTGAGGCCGCCGCTGCAGATTCCGTGGCTGCCGCTCCGGTTGCTCCCGTTGCTCCGGTATATTCCGATTCCCTTCTGAACCTGGCCGCCCGCGCCGAGGAACAGTTCATCACCCTGGCCAACGAAAAGCTGGAGGTGGTGTTCACCACCCGGGGCGCTCAGCCTTATTCAGTTCGGGTAAAAGATTACCAGACCTACACCAAGGAACCGCTTTACCTCCTGCAGGCCGGTAAGACGGAGCTGGGTTATGTAGTGTATGCCCCTTCGGCCATCGATACGCGTAAATTCACCTTCCAGTACATTCCGGAGGCTTCTTCGGACAGCACGGTGGTGATGCGCCTGCCTCTGCAGACCGGTGGCTATATTGAGCAAACTTACTCCCTGGTGGGCAATTCCTACTCTGTAAACGAGACGCTCTCCCTGGTGGACATGACTTTCCAGCGCAGCTCCGGCAGCGTGGACATCCACTTCGACGCCACCATCCAGCGCATGGAGAAGGGCCAGAAGAACGAGAGCCAGTATTCCCGCCTCAATTACTACTTCCCGGAAGACAAGAAGCCGGGTAATATCGGCAATGGCCGAAAGGGTGAGAAGCGCTTCTCCAACAACATTGAGTGGTTCGCTTTCCAGCAGCAGTTCTTCAGCGCCATTATGCGCGCCCCGAATAACTTCACTTTCGGAGAGTTTGCCATAGATTTCCTTCCCAAGGACAACGCAGAGCACGACCTCATGAACTGCCACGCTTCCATGCGCACCGGCATTACCATGGCTCGTGGCCAGCAGCGCATAGACGTTCCCTTCGAATTCTACTTCGGCCCCAACAGCTATAAGGGTTTGAAGGCGTACGGCCATTCCTACGAGAAGGTTATTCCTCTGGGCGGTAAGATTATCGGCGTATTCACCAAGTACGTGATTATCCCGCTGTTCGACTGGCTCAGTCGCTTCATCTCAAACTATGGTATCATCATCCTCCTGATGACCATCTTCATCAAGATTGTGGTGTTCCCCTTCGCCTACAAGAGTCTCTCTTCGTCGGCCAAGATGCAGGCCCTCAAGCCTTTCATGGAGAAGATCAACGCCAAGTATCCCAAGCCGGAGGATGCCATGAAGAAGCAGCAGGAAACCATGGAGCTGTACAGGAAGGCCGGTGTGAACATGATGGGAGGCTGTCTCCCCATGCTCCTCCAGATGCCTATCCTCTGGGCCATGTTCCGCTTCTTCCCGGCCTCCATTGAGCTGCGTCAGCAGCCCTTCCTCTGGGCCGAGGACCTGAGCGCCTATGACGATGTGATTCACTGGGGTACCAGCATCCTGGGTATGGACCACATCTCCCTCTTTGCCCTTCTGATGGCCCTGTCCATGTTCTTCTACTCGAAGATTATGCAGAGCCAGACCACCGCAGGCAACGACCCTAACGCCAAGATGATGCAGGCGATGAGCCTCTACATGATGCCCATCATGATGTTCTTCATCTGTAACAACCTGAGCTCCGGCCTTAGCTACTATTATCTGCTTAGTAACCTCATCACCATGCTGGAAACCTGGATCATCCGCAAGTGGGTGGTAGACCCTGAAGAGGTGGTGGCCAAGGTAAAGGCGGCCGAAAACAAGCCTGCCCCCAAGAGCAAGTGGCAGCAGCGCCTGGAAGAGGCCCAGAAGATGCAGAGAGAGATGGAGAAGCAAAAGAAGGGGAGACGATAAGTTCCCCTTCTTTTGCTTAATGCTTCGCACGTTACCCCCTCCCGAAACCCCTCCCCTCGGGGGAGGGACTTGGATAAGGTATGATAAAGAATAATATACAGAGTATCAACAAGGCGTTACCGTCTGGAGTACAACTTGTCGCTGTATCCAAATTCCACCCGGTGGAAAGGCTCATGGAGGCCTACAACGCCGGTCAGCGTATCTTTGGAGAGAACCGCCCGCAGGAGCTGGCCGCCAAGGCCCCGCAAATGCCGGCCGATGTCCAGTGGCATTTCATAGGCCACCTCCAGACCAACAAGCTCAAACTGGTGCTTCCGTATGTAAAGCTGGTCCAGTCCGTAGACTCCCTGCACCTGCTGGAAGCCATCAATACCTGGGGCGCCGCCAATAATAAGGTTATAGATGTGCTCCTGGAGTTGCATCTTGGTGCCGAAGAAACAAAACAAGGCTTCACAGAGGGTGAAATACTTGATGTACTTAGCTACGAAGGTATACCCTCTGAAACCGTCGGCTGCGCCGACCCCTCCCACCGCTCCGCGGCGGGCCCCTCCCTCTTACACGGCCGAGGGTGGCCATGGGTTTCAGAGGGTACACCTTCTCCGCTAAGTAATGTAAGGATTCGTGGTCTCATGGGTATGGCGACGAATACGGATGATATGGAGGTGGTGGAAAGGGACTTTGAGCGGATTGAGAGGCTTTATAACAGAATCAAAGCCCTCGGGATGGAAGGCTTTGATCAATTGTCTATAGGAATGTCCGGGGACTGGCCGCTGGCCGTGAAGCATGGGGCTACTATGGTGCGCATCGGCACAGATATCTTCGGCCCTCGGGAGTATTAACCCAGCAGTTTTGAGATTTGAGCATCCGTGGCATTGGGAACAATGCTGCGGATGTGTTCTTTAAGGCGCTCGTAGGATTCGGCAGGGGAGTGGCTCACCTTCAGGCTGCGGGAGGCGGCCTCAAAGCCGGCAAAGAAGGGCACAGCGGAGGAGTCGAAGAGGTCTTCCGGAGTGCAGAAAGAAGAGGTTTGCCAGCCGTTGTAGTGAAGGTCCGGCCCTCGGAAGACGCGGATGATGTCTCCGGTGACCACCCGGCACTGCATCATGAGGCGGCAGATGAGGGCATCGGCCTGTCCTTTCTTGATACCCAGCATGCCGCGGATTTCCTTGATGCTGATGCTGCCGTTTCCCTTTAGGTAATCCAGGATTTGCTTTTGGGCGGCGTCGGGCCGATATTTCTCCTGGGCCTGGCGGTAGTTGCGAAGTTCGCGGTACCATTCGACGGTGGCGAAGGCCGCCTTGCCGCCCAGCAGGAACTTTCCATAGGCTACTTCTCCGCTCTGGACACAGGGAATCTTCCAGTCCCAGGGGGTGTAGGTGAGGTTTTCCTGCGTGTCAAACCAGTTGCCAGGAGGCGTCATTTCCTCAATGGAATAGCCCGGGATGAGGTTTTCGAAGAAGGGGACGATGCCCAGTTCCTGTATAGTGGAAAGCATGGCCTCCGCACTGGTTACGCGCGGAGGCTGGCTTCCGACTGCTTTTTTATCAAAGGACATTACTTGCGGCCAAAGAGGATTTCCCGGGTGAGCTCGGGGTTGTTGGTGGTAATCTGGTCTACGCCCAGATTCATCATCTGTCGGATGTCATCGGCCTTGTCCACTGTCCAGGCATTTACGCTCATGCCCAGGTCGTGGGCCTCTTTTACCCACTCGGGGTGCTTCTGGAAGTAGGAGTAATGGTAGTCTATGCCGTTGATGCCGTCGGCAAATACTTCGGCGGGTGTCTTGTCTCCTTCCAGATACTGCACGTCAAAGCCAGGGCATTTGCGGGCCAGCTGCTTGCAGATGTTATAGCTGAAGGAGATGAAGGCTGTGCGTTTGGAATCCAGGAGTTTACGCTCCTTGAGGGCGGCCAGGGTCTTTTCCACCAGGATGCTTTCCCGCTCCTGGTTGTAATTGGGCTTCATCTCTACCACCAGCACGCAGTCCTGGTTCTTGGCGGCCTGGGCCAGGTATTCGTCCAGCGTGGGAATCTTTTCTCCGTTCTTGAGTTTGAGGGCGCGTACTTGTTCCAGTTTGCTCTTCTGGATGTCTACTCCCTGGGTGGTTCTGTCGTGATTGACAACCACGGCGTCATCGGCCGTAAGGTGGATGTCGCATTCGCTGCCCCAGCAGCCAAACTCCTGGGCCTTCTTCAGGGAGGCGATGGAGTTCTGGGCATTGTCGTTCCAATAGCCGCGGTGGGCTACAATCTGGGTGTGGGGCATGCGGTTAGCCACGTAGGCCTTCACGTCTTCCCAATTATAATAAGGTCCCTGGACGGGGGTGAGGGCCGGGATGGCGGTTTCACGCTCGTTTAGCAGGAACTTCACCAGCACGGGGGCATCCTCTTTCCTGCTGCGGTAGAAAATGATTTGCAGGTTGGCGGCGAAGGGGCAGTTCCAGGAAGCCATCCAGGTGGCTGCGGCTTCCTCTACGGAAAGGCGGTCTCCCACGCCTTCCAGGCCCAGATAACTGCACAGGCCCAGGAAAGGCCAGTCGTGGCCGAAGGTGAGGTCTGCGGCGCGGTCGGAACTGCCGTTAACCACTCTGTCGGCCTGGGCAATGAGCGTATCCACCAGGGGCTTGTTCAGGGGCAGGCGGATGTCTCCGTTCAGCTCTGAATTGCACTCGTTCAGATAGGCGCTCAAGAACTGCTGCTCGTGGTAGCGGTATACCGTTTCAAAGGGGAGGTAGCGGAAGAGGTTGTCGTTGATGTCAAAGGCCTCTGCCACCTTGGCTACGGCGTAGATGCTGTAGAGGAACATGTCCGGATTGGAGACGTATTTCTTGCCTTCTTCGGGGTCCTGGAACAGGTTGGCCAGCGTGGCTTCAAAGCCGGGCATGGGGGCGGCATTACGCTCTGCCAGGGCTTTCTGGGTGCGGGCGCGCACGGTTCCGTTCTCTCCCTGGGCAATGTAGGCATAGAACTTTTCTCCGGTATCCAGATCAAGTTGAAGATCCGGCTGGATGGCTCGGAGCTCGGCGGTGAAACCGTTCATACTCACAATGCAGCGCGGCGTGGTGCTGGAGACGGCGCGGATTTCCTTGCTGCCTTTCTTGAAGACGGCTGGGAAGCGGTGGTACATGCGCTTGGCCAGCTGGGCATGCTCTCGCACGCCGCGCGGGGTGAGGCGGCCGTCCATGCCGTCGTATTTCTCAAAGATATAGGCCGATTCCCGCAGCAGCGAGTCTCCGGCGGGGGTAAGGGCTACGCCATCGGCCTTGGCCTTGGACAGGATGTCCCGCAC
>DFLI01000061.1:673-5736 GCA_002373715.1 Bacteroidales bacterium UBA3623 | reverse complement strand
ACTTCCTTCACCCCTTCTGCCGCAATATTCTGCGCCATTTTCACACACTCACAGATAGGAATGTTCCGGCTCCTGCCCCTGGCGTAAGGCACGGTGCAGTAAGCGCAGAAGTTATCACACCCATCCTGCACCTTCAAAAAGCTCCTGGTCCTCTCCCCGGTGCTGTAAGCACCAAAGGTTGCGTCCGGATTATTCGCGGTTTTTCCGGATAAGAAGGCCTTTTCCTGCTTCCCGTCCGGATTTTGTTTACTTTTTCCGGATGTGGAGCTGGAGGCAGTAGTGGTTGGCGAACCCGTGGCCACCCTCGGCCGCGTAAGAGGGAGGGGCCCGCCGGCTTGCCGGTGGGAGGGGTCGCGAAGCGACGGTTCGCCAACCACTACTGCCTCCAGCGTCTCTGAAACTAGTGATTTCTTTTCTTCGGCCCCGAAGACCTTCCAGACTCCTTCTATGGACAGGAGTTGGTTTCGGCGGAGCTGGGCGTAGCAGCCGGTGACCACTATGCGGGCCTCGGGGGCCGTTTTGTGGGCGCGGCGGATGAGGTTCCGGGACTTCTTTTCGGCCGTTTCCGTGACGGCGCAGGTATTGATGAGGTAGACATCGGCCTGGGCGGTCCAAGGCACCACCTCCCAACCGGCGGCCACGAAACCGCGCTCGTAGGTGGATGTCTCGGCGTAGTTGAGCTTGCAGCCCAGGGTGGTGAATGCTATCTTCATGCGCTGAGAATCAAAAATACACAAGGCCTTTTGCCGATGACAACGGGCTTGGCCTTCCACTGGGCCACCGTGTGGGTTTGGATGAACTCGTCGGGGCAGGTGAGGTTGGCGGCCACGCAAAGGCGGGTGTTGCCGGAAAGGCAGGCCAGCATGTCGGCCATGAGGGAATCGTTACGGTAGGGCGTCTCTATGAGAATTTGCGTCTGGCGGGCGCTGGCAGAACGTTTTTCCAGCGTTCGCAGGGCGGCGCGGCGCTCTTCCGTCTTGGCGGGGATGTAGCCCACAAAGGCGAACGACTGGCCGTTCAGGCCGGAGGCCATGAGGGCCATCATCAGGGATGAGGGACCTACCAGGGGCACCACCTCAATGCCGCGCCGATGGCACAGAGCCACCAGAAGAGCGCCCGGATCTGCCACGGCGGGCAGGCCGGCTTCCGAGAGCAGGCCCACATTGCGGCCATCGGCAAAGAGCGAGGCCAGGGCCTCCACCTCCGCGGGGGCCGTGTGCTCGTTCAGCTCGTGGAACTCCAGGCCTCCAATCTGGCCCTTGAGCCCCGCGGCCGACAGGAATCGCCGGGCGGTGCGCACCTCCTCTACTACAAAGCAGGTGAGGGTAGGGATTACCTCCAGCACCGATGCGGGCAGCACCTGGGCCGGATCCCCTTCTCCGAGGGGCGTGGGAATGAGGTATAGTTTACCGTAGGACATGGGCTTTTCCGGTAGTATCAATTTGCAAAATAACGTTCTTAACGGGCTGCAGGGCCTCTTCCTGGGCCCTCTCCTCCCGCTGGGCACGGGTGCTGAACAAATCTCTGAACAGCTGCTTGAAGGTGTTGAACTCCATCTGGTAGGCAATACCGCCACCGTTTCGCTGGCTGTTGTCCAGGAAGGCCGATAATTGGTCGGCCGAGTGGGTGAACAGGCTCAGGCGCAGGGAGCCGCTGCGGTTCAGCTTGATTTCTATATCCAGGTCTCCGGCTATGGTGTTGTTGGAGCCGCCGGCGATGTCCTCGCGGTTGCCCACCGTGCCGTTCACCACCACCCGGTTGTTGAACAGCTGGGTGCTCAGGGCCACATCAAAGATATTGGTGCCGGTCTGGGTGTTCTTGTAGTTGAGACCCAGGTCCAGAGGAATGTTCAGTTTCTGGAAGATGTTGTTCAGCTGGCCGGACATGATACTGGATACGTTGGAGAAGAGCACGTCGCTGCCTCCTGCACTGATGCCCGACTCTTCGGAGGGCAGGAAGTTGCCGGCTACCAGCAGGTAGATAAACTGCTTCTGAATCTTGTCTTCCGTGTTCAAGGCACCTTCCACCTGGGCCTGAACGGTGGGGTTCAGATCCGGAATCTCTATGCTGAACTTGAGCTCGGGGTTGCTCAGCTTGCCGGTGATGGCTATGCCGCAGATAACCGTGCGGCGGGTGGTGGCACTCTCATCGGCCGTTAAATTATACAGGCTGGCCTTGGTGATGTACTGGCCGTTCACGTTCAGGTCTGTGTTCATCACGTCTCCGTTGAAACGGACGGAGCTGCCGTCCTGGATCACGAAGTCACGGCTCACCAGGTTCATGGCGCTGAAGTGGAAGCTGCCGCTGTTAAGCGTGTAGTCTCCGTTCAGGGTGAACAGGCCCTGACGGGCGCGGCTTACCAGATCTATGGTGCCCTGTCCCGTGCAGTTGAGCGAGCTTTCGTTGTCTACGTCTATGAATACCTGGGCCCCCGGAGTGGCGTGTACCCGCACGGCCACGTTCAGGTCAGATTCCTGTTTGTTCGTTTGGTTGCGGCTGGCCACCATCTTCTCGTACGGGTCTTCGTGCTCCGGGGCGGGCTGCTTGAAGGTGAGCATTTCCCGGGAGGTGTCTCCGCTCATGGAGCCCAGCGGGATGTGGACTTCTCCGGACTGGGTGGTGGCTTCAATGTCCAGGTTGATGCGGTTCATGTCTCCGGTAACGTCTACCTGGCCGCTACCCACCACGCTGCCGAAGAAGGGCATCTCCGGGTCATGCGGCATATTGAGCGCGTGCATCTGGCTAAAGCGCACGTGTATGTCCATCCCCAGGTTCAGGTTCTTGAGATCCTTAAACAGCAGGCCGCCTTCCACCGTACCCGTGCCCCGCTGGCCGTCTTCCAGCCGCACCTGCTTGAAGAAGAGGCCCTGGTCCCTCAGGTCCAGCTGGCCGCTCATGCGGTAGGGCACCTTGGTGAAATCCAGCGTGAGAAGACCGTCGTCCACGTGGAGGTCCTTACTGTTTACATGTAAGTTCCCCAGTTTTCCGCTCAGGCCCACCTCTCCGGTGAGGGCGCCGCCAAATTCCGAGAAGATGCTTTCCAGGAAGGGTGCGGCATAACCCAGATTGAGGCGGTCCAGCAGGGCCGATACACCCAAGTCCTTCGTGGAAGGCTTCAGGAAGGCTTCGGCGCGCAGGTTGCTCAGGCCGTTCAGGTCGTTGCGGACGGTGGCCTCGAAGCGCTCGTCTGCCTCGTTGTAGTTGCTGGCTATACGCAGCGTTCCCATGGGGTGGCCGGAAACGTAAACGGAATCGCACACAATACTGGCCAGAAGGCCCGGCGTGGGATCCAGCGGTGAGATGAGCACGGCGCGGCCGGTGGCCAGGCCCTGGAGGTCCGGCGTGCCGCCCGTGATGGCGTTCAGAAGGGCCAGGTCAAACTGGTCCATGCGAACCAGGAGCGTATCTACCTGGCCGGAGCGCAGGCCGCCGTCAATCTTGAGCGACTGACGCTGGTGCGAGGCCTCCAAACCGTCTACAGAGATGTCTCCGGCGCAGTAGTTTATGTCATTGGAAACGAACTTCCATTCTCCTCCCGTGAAGCTGAATACCGAAGGCTTCAGGCGGCCCTTGATGGCCAGGTCCTTATCCTGGCGGGACAAATCGGCCTCCGCCTGGAAGTTGCCGTAGGTTTTTCCGTCTCCCTTGTTGCCAAAGGTGTAGCCCAGCTGCAGGTGGTTGTCATCGGCCTTCAAGTTTACCTGGTTATCCAGCAGCTTGGTGCTGCCCAAATCCAGCGTGCCTCCCGTGATGGCGGCGCTGAGGGAATTTCCATGGTTGTTGGCCTCCAGGCGGAAGTCTTTCACATAGCGGTTGTTCATGGCCAGGCGGCCGGAAGTGACAGTGGCCTTCATGAGGCCCTCACGGTCTATGCTAAGCTGGGCGGCCGTTTTGTTCTCAATGTAAAGGCCCGGTACCAGGAAGGTAAGAAGGTCTTGAGCGTTAAGCACTTGGGCCGATAATAGATACTGCGCTCCGTCCCACTCATGGGCAGGCTGGCCGATGAGGGCCGGCAGTTCTCCCGCCACGAAGATGTCTTGGAGGCTCTTCACAAAGCGCAGGATAGTGCGGGAACCCTGATAGTTGGCGGTGAGGAAATCGGACTCCATATCTACCCGATGCAGGCTGTCTTTCTGATGGGTTTTGATGAGGACGTCTCCCACGCGTTTGAGGCCGTCCGAGCTGTCCAGGAAGATGTTGCTCACGCGGATGTGGCCGTCCAGGTTGTCTGCATCGGCCCTTACTATGTCGCTTTCTGCCTTCAGGCTCACCTCGGAGACCTCCCGGGTATCCAGGTTGAGAGCCGCCAGGTCTGCCCTCTGGAGGTCCAGTTTAAAGCGGTACTGGGCGTCTTTGGTTTCTCCCAAATCCAGCCGGCCGTTGAAGTCCAGCAGAAGGTTAGGGTCTTTGGAAACCAGCTGCGCCTGCAGGGATTCGTTCTTATAAGTGCCATGGGCCGATATGCCCGTGTAGTCGTATTCCAGCGCCTGCAGACGGGCAATCTGGAGGGTGTCCAGCTGCACGTCCATGCTGCCGCCATCGGGGAAAGCGGCATCCAGGGTGGTGCGCATGGACAGGGGACCCAGGGAACTGGTGCCCAGCACCTTGCCCAGATGCAGGTTGCTAGTGGCAAAGTGGCCGCCCAGGTGCATATCCTTCCTTTCGTCCAGCACGTTGCGAATGTAGACATCGGCCAAAATGCTTCCTATGTCTGAGAGAATTTGGCCGTCTACGTTTATGTCGTTGAGGATGCCCGTCACGGCTCCTTCGAAGTTCAGGAGTTCTCCGGGGGCAATGTCCTTAAGATCCAGGTGGGTGTCCGGGGCCCAGGCGTTCACGAAGCCGCTCAGGCCGTCCGTGTCAAAGCTCAGTTTGCGTACGTTGAAATCCAGCCGGGCGCTTCCCACGTCCTGTTCCACGCCCTTGATGCTGCCGGATACATTTACCGTTACGTTGTTATCTGCATCCTGGACGTGCACGTTGTCTATGTTCAGGTTGTTCACGGTGCCGCGCACATGGCCGCGGGGATATCCCCTGAAGGTGGTGTTGAGAGTGGAAAAATG
>DFLI01000061.1:0-565 GCA_002373715.1 Bacteroidales bacterium UBA3623 | reverse complement strand
ATGACCACCTTGTTCACGTAGTCTTCGTAATCTTCCAGCTTGCCCTCCATGTCAAAGTGCTCCAGGAGGATGTTGGAGTAGCCGTCGTCGGCATGTACCTCCTCGAGGTGCACCAGCCCTTCTCCCACGCGCAGTTTTTGGACCGATACTTCCTGGAAGTGGATGCCGGTGTCCTTCTCCAGGAACTGCAGCCTGGCATCCTGGCCCACGATAAGGCTGTTAGCTATCTTGAGGTTGTTCACCCGGATGCTTTCTACAAGGACTCTCAGGTGGTTCCAGTCTATGACGCCTTCTCCCACTTCAGTGCCCCTTTCCAGGTCTCGCCGGGCTCCCGGGATATTCTCCATGCGGAAGGTGAAGTCCTGGATGTCCACCTGATGGGCGGTGAGGATGTTGCCCCAGTGCATGCCGTCGCTTTCTTTCGGCTCCGACAAGAGATGGAGAGCACGGAGGAGGCTTACTACGGCGTGAGTGGAATCGGCCGGGTCCGGTTCCATGACCAGGTTGAACCCGCCGCCGTGGAGCCTGAGGCGGTTTACATAGGCACCGCTGCCCTTGAACAGGC
>DFLI01000063.1 GCA_002373715.1 Bacteroidales bacterium UBA3623 | reverse complement strand
GCCTGGACGCACAGAAGGCCTTGCACGCTCTCTTCTGCCACCTGTTCTCCGTTGGGGGCCAAGGCACTTACGCGCGTCTTTATGGTGTACAGGCCGCTGCCCGGCAACTCCAACTTGCGCTCCTCTCCGGAGGGCATGCTGCCTTCCAGCACCAAGGTGCCATCGGCCTTATAAATGGAGTAGCTCACCGGGAGGGGAACCTGACGGCCATAAGCGTCGCGGGCCGTCAGCTGCAGGCGGAAGGAACGGCTGTCTACCACGTGGGAACGGCGCCAATTCATGCCATTATCCTCGGCAAGTTTCAATTCGGCATCCGCCGCCCCAGGAACAACCGTAAGGACGGAAAGACTGTTGCCCACATAGCTTCCCGTAGAGAATTCCAGGGTTTCTCCGGTAACGTCCGTCACCTTTACGGTAGCGGTGTAGTACCCCTCTTCCTGGGCCGGGTAGGTAAAGCTGAAGCGATTGTCGGCCCCAAGAGCCTGCTCCTGCTCCAGCACCACCTTATTGTACTTTTCAACCAAAATGCTCACGCGAGCACCAGTAAGGTTGTGGCCGGAATAGCTTTGGACCGTACCTCTCACAGGCACTTCACTGCCCACCAGGTACAGTTCCTCCAGTTCATCAAAATCTACGTCAAAACTGGGCAAGACATATTCGTCCACCGGGAAATACTGGCTGACCAGATTGTCCAGAGACAGATCAAAATCTCCTCCGCGAAGGCCCGTGGGAAGGACAAAGGAGCCGGAAACAGAACCCCATTCGTTGGTTTTGAGCACCTGCTGGCCCACCACATTATCCTCCGTATCCTTGAGGGTTAGCGTTACCTGTTTGCCCTTTACGGCTGTGAAGCCCTGGGTGGAAGTGCCCAGGAAAACGATGCCCTTGAAGCGAACGGTGTCGCCGGGGTTGTAGGCGCCCTGGTTCAGGTAAAGGCGGGCCTGTTCGCGGGCCGTCTCGCGGTATTCTCCTTCGTCCCTTCCCCAACTCACAGTGGGAGACTTGCGGTCTCCGTTCACCGCCTCCAGCGAATAGTAGGAACGTTTGTCCGTCTGCTTTGCAAAAGCATCGGGAAGGTAGGTAAAGCCGTTCAGACGCAGGTTGCCCGCCGCCACTTCCTGGTCTCCCTTCAGAAGGCGCAGGGTGGCAAAGGGCAGCGGCTGGCCGGTCTTGTAGTCCGTTACATACACGCTGCGGCCATGGGCATCCTGCCGAATGGCCAGCGACAGGGTATACTGGGTATAGTTTTCCTGCACGCTGTGCTTGCCGCTTCGGGCTTCAATGGTGTAGCTGCCGTCCGGAAGCACGGGGAGTTCCACGCTCACGGTATCCTGCACATAGAAACTCTCGTTCAAATTGGGCACCTTCCAGGTTTTCACGGTGGACTTGCCTTCGCGCAGGGTAAGGTTGGCATGGTAGAGGTTCTTAAACAGCACCTCAATGCGGCCGTCCTGCACGGTGAGTCCCAAATCCTGGCCTTCCAACTGCTCTATCAAGTATTCTACGGCAGTACAGCCCTTGGCCAGGGTGGCCTCATCGCCTTTGAAGGCCTTGCGGCGGGTTTCAAAGCGCTGGCAGGCGGTGTCCAGGGCCTTATACTGCTGGCCGGAAGCCTTGTTCTGGTCCAGTTCATCCTTCTGGATAAGCAGCAAAACGGCCTCGGGATAAAGGGCCAGGGCTTTGCCTATATATTGGTTCTGGAGAGCCTGCAGGGCCTTTTTCTGCTCTGGCCGCTGCTCCCGCGTGTAAGACTTGCGGGAAAGCACATAGTACTCCAGCGCGCCGTCTCCGGGGTAGGAACCGGCCAGCTCTTTTTTCAGCTCCTGATATATCTCGTCCTGCTGGATGTTCACATAGCGGCGGCTTAGCAGGAGGTTCCATAGGACAAACTCCCGGTCGCTTCTGATAAAGGGTTTAAGAGCGCCGTTCAGATAGCCGTCCACGCCCCGGTGAAGGGCTGGATTGTTGCCCTGGAAGCCTTTCAGATGCTCTTTTACATAGGCCCACAGCTCGTCGGTAGAGGCGCGCCGCCACTCCCGCATCCAAAGGAAGGTGATGAGAGGGCTGTCGAAGCGCTTCACTTCGGCCTCCAAATCTTCACGGAGCTTGTCTCCCTGCTTCCAGTCCCTCCGTCCAACAGCATACACGTACTGGGTGGCCGCATCGTAGAAGTCTACCGGCAAATTCTTTTTGAGGGCTTCGGCCTTGATTTTAGCCAGTACCTCCGCCTCCTTCTGGGGGCGGTCGGCCTTGCGTGCGTCCTCGTATTGGTTCCAGAGGTCTGTTAATACGTGACCGTTATCCATGGCAAACGCAGGAAACATGCCGCCCAGAAGCAGCATGGCAAGTATTAGAAGTTTTCTCATATTTCAAATCCATTTAAGGATTGGTAAAACAACTATTGTGCCCTAGAACAAAGGCAGGGCTTCCGCGACCACGAAGGCGCTGCCGCCAATATAGATGAGCGGCGGGGCCGGGTCTGGGGCCGATGCGCTCCGGCTTAGCTGCTCGCTAAGCTGGGAAGCCAGCTGGGTGGCCATCTGCACGGCCTGGCGCACGCTGCCGGCAAAGAAGGAGCGGCTGGAAAGGCCATGGCTGCGCCGGTAGTCGTTGAAACGGCGCAGGAGCTCGCTGGCGGCCAGGGCCCGCGCGGAATCCGGCGAGGCGAAGATGTATGTGGCATCCACGGGCATGAGAGGCAGAATGGCGTCCAGGTCTTTATCGGCCATTATGCCGTATACAATGATAAGCGAAGAGAAGCGACCGCTTTTTACGCGGCGCTCCAGCTGGGCAAAATTGTGCTGCAGGGCGTGCGCATTGTGGCCGATATCTGCCACCACATAAGGATTGGCCGAAAGACGTTCCCATCGGCCGTGGAAGTCCATATTGCGGGCGGTGTGGATGATGCCGTTCACCACGTCGTCGGCGTTGCTCAGGCGCGGGAAACGCTCCCTCAGGAGGTCTACCGCCAGGAGTACGGTGCGCAGGTTCAGCGCCTGGACATCGGCCTGGAGGTCCATTTCCTTGAGGATTTCCGTACTGCGGTTCCACAGGGAAGGGCGCTCCTCGCTGGCGTAATGCAGCGGGCAGAACATGTAGGATTTCTCCTCGAACACCGGGGATGTCTCGGGGTCCAGTTCTCCCACAATGGCCGGGACGTTGGCCTTGAAGATGCCGGCTTTCTCCGCGGCAATCTTGGGCAGCGTATTCCCCAGCTGGGCCATGTGGTCAAAGCCGATGGAAGTGACTATGCAAAGCTCCGGCTTTTCCAGGACATTGGTGGAGTCCAGGCGGCCGCCCAGGCCCGTCTCGATGACGGCGGCGTCCACGTTCTCATCGGCAAACCATTTGAAAGCCAGGCCGGTAGTTATCTCGAAGAAGGAAAGGTCGTGCTCTTTGATCCAGGGCAGCCACTCCGTCAGGAAATCGAAAACGTAGTCTTTGGGGATGAGGTCTTTTCCTATGCGCGCGCGCTCGCGGAAATCTATGAGGTGCGGTGAAGTGAAAAGTCCCACTTTATACCCGCAGGAAGTAAGGGCCGATGCCAGCATATTAGCCACGGAACCCTTGCCGTTGGTCCCGGCTATATGGATGGTTTTCAACGCTTTGGACGGGAAGCCCAGGGCCTCGTCAAAGGCCAGCATGCGCTCCAGCCCGGGCTTGTACGCACCCGGGGTGAACCCGTTCCCCTGCACCGAAGGGAAGCGCCGAAAAATATCGGCCAGTAATTCCTCGTAAGACATATTTATAGCAACTTGGCCGCTACCTCGGAAAGTTCTGAACGCTCTCCCTTCAGGAGGGAAATATGCTCGAACAGGGGCTGACCATGCATCTTTTCTCCCAGGTGGGTGAGACCGTTACTCCACTGGTCCAGGAAGGGCTGGTCTATCTGGTAGATATCTCCCGTGAACACCATCTTGGTGCCTTCACCGGCACGGGTAATGATGGTTTTTACCTCGTGCGGAGTGAGGTTCTGGGCCTCGTCCACAATGAAGTATACCTTGCCCAGGGAACGGCCGCGGATGTAGGCCAGCGGCGATATGAGCAGCTTTTCATCTCTTATCATGGCGTCCAGCTTCTGGGCCTGCTTGCTGCCGGGTTTATAGCAGTGGCGAATAACCTCCAGGTTGTCCATGAGGGGCTGGATGTAGGGACTCATCTTGGTCTTCTGGTCTCCGGGGAGATAGCCGATGTCCTGACCTCCCAGCACCACGGTGGGACGGGAAAGGATAATTTGGTCGTAGTCTCCTTCCTGCTCCAGGGCGGCGGCCAGGGCGATGAGCGTTTTACCCGTACCGGCGCCACCGGTAAGGGACACCAGCGGAATCTTGGGATTGAGGCAGGCATCCAGAGCAAACTTTTGCTCGTCATTGCGGGGACGGATGCCGGCGGCCTGCTGCGTGCGCACCAGGGCAATAACCCCGCGGGAGGCGTCGTAGCGGGCGCAAACAGTGTCTCCCCCGAACACAAACTTATACAGCTGGTTGGGCTTGGGCTCTGTTTCCTGCACCTCACGCCAAGGCAGACAGTTGTCCTGTCCGTAGGCCAGGCGCTGCGTGGATTCGGAAGATACCTCTACGGTAATGACTTCCTTCTCCAGGCTTAGCATAACCTCGTCGTCCACACGGTCTCTCAGGTAATCCTGGGCTTCCATGCCCACGGCCTTGGCCTTCAGACGGAGGTTGATATCCTTGGTAACCAGCGCCACGAAACGGTCCGGATTGTGGTCTCTCACCCACATGGCGGTGGAGAGGATGCGGTGGTCCTGGGTGTCATCCCGGAACAGATCCTGGTACTTGGGGGCAAAGGGGTGGTTGGGCTCCAGCTTGATGCAACCCAGACGTTTGCCCAGAGGATACCCGCGGTGCCCGTTGGGCTTGCGGTCCAGCAGCTGGTTCATTTCGCGCATGAAGGAACGGGCGTTGAACGCCAGGGCGTCGTTGCCCTTTTTGAACTTGTCCAGTTCCTCCACCACGGCGATGGGAATAACAATGTCATTATCCTGGAACTGCTTAATGGCAGTGTGGTCGTGCAGGATAATATTGGTGTCTAGTACGAATATTTTGGCCATTAGTCTTCGCCTTCTAAAGTGTTAAGAAGAGATTCAAGTATTTGTGGTATTTCTATGCGGTTGGTCAGTTTCACTTCGGGCTTGCCGGGGGTAGGGTGGCCGATGGGGAAATACACCACATCCTGGAGGATGAGCTCTGCATCTACGTAGTCGTAGTCTATATCGGCAATTTGGATTACCACGCCGGGAATCTCGGAGAAAAGGACGCGTACAGGCAGTTCCCCGCCGTAGGCTTTGGAAATTTCGGCAATGGAATATTCTGCCCCGGTGCCTCCGGAAGCCAGGCTGCGAAGGGCCGATATAAGCCCGCCGTCCCCCACCGTGGCGCCGGCTTTTACCACGCCGTCTTCCACCAGTTCCCGCAGCACTTCGTAGCAGTCCATGAAATAATCTGCATCGGCTACATCGGCCGGCGTGGCGGGCGTGGCGCCCACAGCTTCCGCCAGAGTGGAACCACCCAGACGGTATTCACAAGGGTCGAAGGGGATGTAGATAATCCAGTCTGAAGATTCGGGTTGGAAGGTGGCGGGAGCCTTTCTGCGACGGCTCAAACGAGGGTTGGCCGTGCGGTACGGGGTGTCCCGGAAGAGGTCTTCTTCCTCCATCTGGGCATCTTCTTCCTCCAGCAGAGTACCGGCTTTGAAACTCACGGAAGGCGTACCGGCCGTGACCGAGTATTTCTCCAGCCGCACGCCCAAGGCGTCTATGTAATTGCAGCAGGCCTCTACGGATTCGTAGAAGGCAGCGGCCTGGCCCATGGCCTTCAGATTCCACTTCCATTCTGCCTTCAGGGTAAGGTCTCCCAGGCGGAAATGGCCGTTGTACCAAACTACGTCCAGCAAGGCCTGGGCCACCTTGGAGGCGGTATAGGGCCCGGCAAAGGGCAGCGGCAGGTTGCGGGAGCGGCGCAGTTCCTCTACGGCCACGGCATACTCTTCAATGTCTTTTTCGTTGAATGGGTAATGGTCTGCCGTGTGGTCCAGGCGTTCATCGGCCAAAGTCTCAAAGTCTCCGTCCGGCTCCAGCGGAGGCTGGGCCGTACATTCCCGAAGCATACGGGCCGGAGAAAGCGGCATGGGGA
>DFLI01000049.1 GCA_002373715.1 Bacteroidales bacterium UBA3623 | reverse complement strand
GGTCGGGTGGGGAGGTAGGCGCGGATGGCATCGGCCGCTACCTCTCCCAGGGGCACGAGGCGCTGTTTGTCGCCTTTGCCGATGACATTCACGAAGCCATCGTCCAGGTACACGTGCGAAAGGCGGAGGCCGGCGGCTTCGGAGACACGCAGGCCGCAGCCGTACAGCACTTCCAGGATGGCGCGGTTGCGGGGACCGAAGGGCGCCTTCAAGTCCACGGATTCCAGAATGGCCGTGACTTCGGCCTGGCTCAGCACGGCCGGAAGGTACTTACCCAGTTTGGGCGCGTCTACCCGGTCGCAGGGGTTCTCCTGCACCTCGCCCTCTTCCACGCACCAGTCGAAAAAGCTCCGCAGGGAGCTAAGAAGACGTGCAGTGCTGCGCTTGGAGAGGCCATCGGCCGTCACCTTGCCAAGGTAGGCCGTGATTTGGGCCGATGTCACCGCCCGGGGCGCACAGTCCACGTACTGGAGGAAGCCCTCCACGTCGTGGCAGTAGGATGCCACCGTGTTGGGTGACATCCTACGCTCGATACGAAGGTAGTTCCGATAGTCCTTAATCAAGGGTTTTGTATTTTTTACCGTAGTGGAGCATTTGGGCCAGGTAGTCGTCGGTGTAGACGGGTTCGTAGTCTACTACCTTGCCGTCCTTGACAACGGGGACAATATCCGGGTTGATGAAGCCACCGTAGGGCTTGAGGTTGAGGGACTTGTAACGGTCCAGGACTTCGCGATGCAGGTCCGGATCAATGTGTACGGCATAGGTCTCGATGAGATTCTTGCCGGCTTCGTAGTCTCCTTCGGACTTGATTCTCTGCACCTCGGCCAGGAGCTCGGCAAACAGGGCGCGGAGCTTCACATAGTCATTCACCACAAAGTACGTCTTGCCATCCCGCACCTTCTTTTCAATCACCTTGTCGGCCGCTCCCTTCTCAAAGCACCACTCGGCAATGAGTTTGCGGTTCTGCATGTGGGCTTCGGTGTTGGGGCGGCCCAGCTCTACGCGCGTGAACTGTACCATGAGGCCGTTGCGAATATAATTGGCATATTCGGCCTTGTAGGCCTCCTTGTCGGGCATAATGCCCAGCTCCACCATCTTCGGATCGGCCGTGTAGTACAACCCAAACAAATCTGCGCGCGCCTCCTCCAGGGCCGATGCATATTCGCCCATAGCGGTGGTGCTCACCCCGGGGAGCAGCTGGCCGGATCCGTGGCCCAGGCACTCGTGGAGGTCTGTGTGAATCTCATCGGCCAGAGTGCCCCACTTTTTGGCCAAATCAATCTCTTTTTGGTCGTATGCAAACTCTGCAAGGGTGCTGGTGGGCATCTCCTGCGCGCTATAATCATAGGTGTGCGTGATGTTGGCAATGGTGACGCTCTTGGAGCCGTGCTCCTTGCGAATCCAGTCTGCATTGGGCAGGTTAATGCCGATGGGCGTGGAAGGGTAGCTGTCTCCCGCCAGGCAAACGGCATTAATCACTTTGGCCGATATCCCCTTCACCGTAGCCTTCTTGAAGCGCGGATCCACCGGGGAATTGTCCTCGAACCACTGGGCGTTGGCGGAAAGAATCTCCGTGCGCTTGGAAGCTTCGAAGTCCTTGATATTCACGTATCCTTCCCAGGAAGCCTTGCGGCCCAGAGGGTCGTTATAGTCTTCGATGAAACCGTTAATGAAGTCCACCGTTCCCAGCGTATCCTTCACCCACTCTATATTAAAGGCATCCCAGGTGCGGAGGTCTCCGGTGCGGTAATAATCTATCAGCAGGCCGATGGCACGCTTCTGAATATCATTCTCTGCCACTGCCTGGGCAAGTGACAATTCTTCGCAAATCTTCTCCAGGGCAGGGGAGTAAATGCCTCCAATCTTCCAGGGAAGCTCTTGGATTTTTCCGTCCTTCTTCACCACCTTCGTATTGAGGCCGTAGGAGATGGGCTCAGGGTCGGACGGGTTCACAATGCCGGCGTAATACTTCTCCACCTCGTCGCGCGTAACGCCATCGTAGAAGTTAACGGCCGATTGCTTCACAATATCCCCGGAAGTATTGGTGGAACGCCTCTGGGGGTAGATATCGGGATTGTATATAATCTCCAGAAGGTCTTCGTCCTGCACACCAGCAGCGGCCAGAAGGCTGGCGAAATACTCGCGAGGGCAGGCGGGCACGAACTTATCCTCCGCATAATGATGGTGCATGCCGTTGGAGAAGAAGAGCCTCTTGGCATAGACTAAAAAGTCCTGGTACTCCGGCGTGTCGGTGGAGATTCCATCGGCCCCTAAAATGGCCTCTACGGCATGGCGGATGCGAAGGTTTTCCTTGCAGTTCTGGTCCCAAAGGATGTCTCGGCCGTACTTGGCGGCCTCGGCCAGATGGTAGGCGTACTCCTTCTGCTGGAGCGACAGATTTTCCCAGCCGGGGATGCGGTAGCGCATCACTTTTAAATCGGCAAAACTGTCTATGGTGTACTTGAAATCTTTGTCCGGGCCCAGGGCTTCCGGAGATTCGCAGCTACCCAGAAGAGCTGCAGCGCTTAAAGCGATAGTCATTAGTCCAAAATGTTTCATAGTGCAAATTTACCAATATTTTCTTATCTTTGCTCTAATATGAAGATTTCGCACATAGCAGCCGGGCTGCTTCTTGTGGCCCTGTCGGTGTCCTGCGCCAAGGATCCCGACTTTGAACCCGTGAACGGGAGTAGTGGCAGCAGCACCCAGCCCGGGCGGCTCCCTTCGGAGGAAACGCGGCAGGTAATGATTATGTACTCTGCGGGCTTTAACAGCCTGTCCGGAGAACTTTCCATAGATTTGTCGGAGCTGGAGGAAGGGTATGTGCCCACCGCACAATCCCGCTCAGACCATATTCTGCTGGTGTTTTCCCGCCAGACCAAAACCAATTACAGCAACCCTCAGGCGCCCGTTCTTTACCGCTTGTATAAGGATAGGGCAGGGGAGGTTGTACGGGATACGCTTCTTCGCTGGCAAGCGGAAGACCAAGCCTGCGACCCGAAGGTGCTGGAAGAAGTGATGCGCTTTGCCAAGGAAAAATTCCCCGCCAAAGGCTACGGGCTGGTGCTTTCTTCGCACGGTCTGGGCTGGATGCCGGATAAGAGAGACACCCGTGCGGCCCTCAAGTCCGTGGGCCAGGATGCCGATACAGGCAAAGAATTGGAAATGGAGCTGCACGAGTTTGTGAAGGCGCTTCCCTATAAGCTTGAATATGTGCTGCTTGACGCCTGTTTCATGGGCTGCGTAGAGGTGGCCTGGGCGCTGAGGAACAAGGCCCATTATGTGGGCTTCTCTCCCACGGAAATTATGTCTGACGGCTTCAACTACCTCACTCTGGGACAGCGGCTGCTGGCCTCCGAGCCGGATGCCCTGGCCGTTTGTCAGGACTATTTTGCCCAGTATGCAGAAAAGCCCAGCGAAAGGGATCAGAATGCTACCATCACCTTGGTGGATGCCAGCGCCCTGGAGCCACTGGCTATTGTATGCGAATCGCTTTTTGAGAAGTATAGGGAGCCCATTGCGGCCCTCAAATACGACCAGGTGCAGCGGTATTACCGCTATGGAATGAACGTGCGGCACGAACATTTCTTCGACCTGCGGCACATGCTGCAGCAAGCGGGGGTGTCGGACACCGAGATGGCCATGTTCGACACGGCTCTGCAAGGGTGCGTGCTGTACGAGGCGCACACCGCCAAGTTTATTTCCATTTCGCTGGACCACGTGTGCGGGCTGTCGGTTTTCCTGCCTAGCTCCGGCACCGAGTCCCTGAAAACGTTCTACAAGACGTATGTGGACTGGAACGATGCTACGAAATTGTTAAACTAGTACGATATGAAGGATTTTGTTAAAATGATGTTAGCGGTGATTTGTGCCTTTATCGTGATGGGCATTCTCCGCTTTTTGTTCTTCCTCATGTTCCTGGGCAGTGCAGCCATGAGCAACAGCAAGCCGGCCATTCCCAAGACGGGCGCTGTGCTGGACCTGAACATGGAAGAATTCTCGCTGGCCGAACAGACTCAGA
>DFLI01000079.1:14413-17030 GCA_002373715.1 Bacteroidales bacterium UBA3623 | reverse complement strand
TGTACATACACGAATCACCTACCGGTCCTGGGGGGAACGGTGATGATGGTGATATGCGTTGAATCCAAACATCTGTTTGCAAAGATATTAAGAATTATTAAGAATGCAAATAATTGTGAGAAAAAAGAGTATTACATTCTTTCCGGCAGGTCAATACCAAGTAGCTTCATGGCGCTGCGCAGCGTACGGGCCAGAACGTCAATGAGTTCCAGGCGGTACTTCAGCACGGCTTCGTTCTCCTCCTTGAGGATGGGCGTGTCGTGGTAGTACTGGTTGAACTCCTTGGCCAGCTCGTAGGCGTAGTTGGCAATGATGGCGGGGCTCAGGGCGGCGCCGGCTTCGGCCACTTTGCCCGGGTACAGGCTTAGCAGCTGCGTGAGGCGGATTTCCTTGGCCGAAGGCTCCACGGAGGCGTTGATATCCTCCGGGCCGTAAGGCACGGTGGCCTTGCGCAGGATGCTGCAGATGCGGGCGTGGGTGTACTGGATGAAGGGACCGGTGTTGCCGTTGAAGTCGATGGACTCCTTGGGGTTGAAGAGCATGGTCTTCTTGGGATCCACCTTGATGATGAAGTACTTCAGGGCGCCCAGGCCAATCATGTGGTACAGGGCGTCTTTCTCCTTCTCGTCCATATCGGCCAGCTTGCCGCTTTCCTCGGAAGTCTTCTTGGCCTCTTCGTACATGCTCTGGATGAGGTCGTCGGCGTCTACCACCGTGCCCTCGCGGGACTTCATCTTTCCTTCCGGAAGCTCCACCATGCCGTAGGACAGGTGGTAAATCTGATCGGCCCAATCGAAGCCCAGCTTCCCCAGGATGAGCTTGAGCACCTGGAAGTGGTAGTCCTGCTCGTTACCTACTACATATACGTGGGAGTCCAGCTTGTAGTTGGCAAAACGGCGCTCGGCGGTGCCCAGGTCCTGGGTGATATATACGGACGTGCCGTCTCCGCGAAGCACCAGCTTGCGGTCCAGGCCGTCGGCCGTGAGGTCGCACCAGACAGAGCCGTCGGGGTCCTTCACGAAGACGCCCATATCCAGGCCCTTCTGGACCAGTTCCTTACCCAGCAGGTAGGTGTCGTGTTCGTAATCCACCTTGTCGAAGGAAATTCCCAGGGCCTTGTAGGTCTCGTCAAAGCCGGCATATACCCAGCCGTTCATCATGGCCCAGAGTTCCCGCACGTGCTGGTCTCCTTTCTCCCAGTCTACCAGCATCTTGTGCACATCCTCCAGTACCTCGGGGTGCTCTTTCTCCAGCTTGGCGTAGGCTACGTAGCAGTCTCCTACCAGGTGGTCACCCTTCTTTCCGGTACTCTCAGGTGTGGCACCGTTGAAGAGCTTCTCCCAGGCGTACATGCTCTTGCAGATATGCACGCCGCGGTCGTTCACCAGGGTGGCCTTGATTACTTCGTTACCGCAGGCCTTCAGAAGGCGCGAAACGCTGTCTCCCAGGAGGTTGTTGCGGATATGGCCCAGGTGAAGGGGCTTGTTGGTGTTGGGGCTGGAGAACTCTACCATAACCTTTCGGCCCGTAGAAGGCAGCTGACCAAAGCTGGCATCCTCGGCAATGGCCTGGAGGCACTCGTTCCAATAAAGGGCCGAGAAGGAAAGGTTCAGAAAACCCTTCACGCTGTTGAAGGCGGCAATTTCCGGCACATTGTCCACCAGCCACTGGCCGATGGCGTTGCCGGTAGCGTCCGGTGCCTGATGGGTAATCTTTAACAGAGGAAAGGTGACCAGGGTATAGTCACCTTCAAATTCTTTTCTCGTTACGGAAACCTGGAGGGAGGCTTCGGGAACATCGGCCCCGTAGATGGCTTTGATAGCCTGGGCGGCCTTCTGCTGAATAAAAAGCTCTGCCGTCATCCCAGGTAGCCTTTAAGCAGTTTGGAACGGGACGGGCTCTTGAGACGGCGGATGGCCTTCTCCTTAATCTGACGCACGCGCTCGCGGGTGAGACCGAAGCGCTCTCCAATCTCTTCCAGCGTCATTTCCTGGCAGCCGATGCCGAAGAAAGACTTCACAATCTCTCTTTCGCGGTCTGTCAGGGTGCTCAGGGCACGCTCAATTTCCGTATTCAGGCTTTCGTTCACCAGGCCACGGTCTGCAGAAGGGGAATCGTCGTTGGGGAGAACGTCCAGCAGGCTGTTGTCTTCTCCTTCCACGAAGGGAGCGTCCACACTGACGTGGCGGCTGCCCACCCGCAGGGTATCGGAAATCTTGTCCTTGGGGACGTCAATCATCTCGGAGAGTTCCTCATTCGTAGGCTGGCGCTCGTTTTCCTGCTCAAAGCGGGTGAGGGCCTTGTTAATCTTGTTGAGGGAACCCACCTGGTTCAGGGGCAGACGCACGATACGGCTCTGCTCGGCCAGGGCCTGAAGAATGCTCTGGCGAATCCACCACACGGCGTAGGAGATGAACTTGAAGCCACGGGTTTCATCGAACTTCTCGGCAGCCTTGATCAAGCCCAGGTTGCCTTCGTTGATGAGGTCCGGAAGGCTGAGGCCCTGGTTCTGGTACTGCTTGGCGACGGAAACCACGAAACGAAGGTTGGCGCGGGTGAGTTTTTCCAGGGCTTCCTGGTCTCCCTTGCGGATGCGCTGGGCCAGTTCCACTTCTTC
>DFLI01000079.1:0-14331 GCA_002373715.1 Bacteroidales bacterium UBA3623 | reverse complement strand
CGGCCGATTTCCTGCAGGTACTTGTCCAGGGACGCGCTCTCGCGGTTGGTGATGGACTTGGTAATCTTTAATTGACGCATTATCTATACAAAAAATATTTCGGTCAGCTCCTACGGTAAGGAACTGACCGAAATACTATGCGACTGCGGCAATTCCTTACTTGCCGAAACCAAAGTAGAAGGACCTTCCGTTCTTGTCCACGCCTTCCAGGTAAATGGCGCGGGAAGCCTTCTTGGCCTTGGCTACGACTTCTTCGGGTTTTGCTACGGGCGTGTCATTCACAAAGGTGATGACGCTGCCCACTTTGGCGCCGGCTTCTGCCATCTTTCCGCTGCCCAGGGAAACAATCTCTACACCGGACTTGAGTCCCAGTGCCTTCAGTGTTTCGGCGTCTGCAGCTTTAAGGGTGGCTCCGTAAAAGACCGTTCCACCGTCGGCCGTGGCTTCTCCGTTAACCTGGGAGTCGGATGCCTGGAAGACAACCTTGGCCTCCTGGGTTTTACCGTCACGGATGTAGGTGATGGTGGCCTTGTCGCCAGGGCGGTAACCGCTAACCTTAGCCTGAACAGAGGAACCGTCCGTAACTTTCTGGCCATCAATGGCAATGATGACGTCGTTCTTCTGGAGGCCGGCTTTTTCTGCGGCACTTCCCTTCAAAACCTCGTTAATATATACGCCGGACACGGAGGAAAGTTTCATTTCGTCAGCAAACTTTTTGTCCACATTGCCCATGGAAATTCCCAGCACGGCGCGCTTGACGGAACCGAAGTCCATCAGGTCCTGAGCTACACGCTTGACGATGTTCACGGGAACGGCGAAGGAATAACCGGAGTAGGCGCCGGTCTGGGACACGATGGCGGTGTTAATACCCACCAGTTCGCCCTTCTTGTTTACCAGGGCACCACCGGAGTTGCCGGGGTTCACGGCGGCATCTGTCTGGATGAAAGATTCAATCTTGAATTCACCGGAATTGTCGGGCATGGAGCGGCCCTTGGCACTCACGATACCGGCGGTGATGGTGGAACGGAGCTGGGCGCCCAGAGGGGAGCCGATAGCCAGCACCCATTCTCCCAGACGCAGCTGGTCGCTGTCTCCCATGGGGAGGCAAGGCAGGCCGGTGGCGTCTACCTTAATGATGGCCACATCCGTTGCAGGGTCTGTACCTACTACGGTGGCCTCGTACTGGTCGTTGTTGTTCAGGGTAACCTGAATCTTGGTGGCACCGCTGACCACGTGGTTGTTGGTAACGATATAACCGTCGGGACGGATAATGACGCCCGAGCCGCTGCCCCTCTGCTCCCGGGGCTGGCCGAAGCCGTATCCGTTACCGAAACCGAAGAAGAACTCAAAGGGATCTACGGAACGGGACTGGCTCTGAACGGTTACCTCTACATATACTACAGCCTCCACAGCCGTTTCTGCGGCGTAGGTGAAGTCCGGATAATCGGTCTCTGCCAAATTGACAGTGCGGTACTCTACTTCTTGGCCGGATGCATCCTTGACAATAGTGGTTCCGGCGGTGGTTTCAGGTTCTGATGCTTTCACGACGGCATAGGCGGTAAGGCCACCGGCCAGTACGGAAAGCAGTACAGTCAAAAATCCTCTTTTCATAATCTATCGGGTTTTACTTATTTTCCGATAGACTCTTTACTCAAATCTTATGCCAAGAATTATCGGCCTTCAAATTTCTGGAAAATGCTTTTGATAAGTTGGTCCATTTGGGCCGATGTCTCCAGCGGGAAGCCAAAGGCAGCCACCTGGTAGCCGGTTTTGGCTTTGTAGAGGGTGGCGGCGGGGATGTCGGAGCCCTTGTAGCGCATGAGAACCTGGGTTTCCTTGCCGGCCGGGGTGAGGCCGTCGGCATTGTCCACCTTATAGATGAGCGGCGAAAGGGCGCGGTTATAGGCTACGGTGGGAAGGCCGGTCTTAGCCTCCGGAAGGGCAAAACCGGAGATGTCTCCAAAGTTGGTTACCCATTTGTAACCCAGTACCTGCTGCACAAAGGTGCGGGTGCTTTCGGGAGCTTTGGCTACGCCGGGATACACGGCATCCCAGGCGTCGGTGGCAATGTAGGAACCGGAAATGAGCACGCTCCCACCCTTGGCGGTAAAGGCGCGGAGGGCGTTCTGGAACTCAAGGGGGAACACCTGATACTTGTCGGGAACGGCGCCGCGGCCCACGCGGGTGGTGAGCTGCTTTCCGCAGACGATATCTGCGGCAAAAGCGTCGAAACTGCCGTTAAAGGCTTCGGCCGATGAAGACTCAAAAGCGTAGCCGGCATCCATGAGAGCGCGGCCGTGGGCGGCGGTGAAGTCGAAGGTGTTGCCGGCAATCTGCGAGCCGGCCAGGTCGAAGAAGGAACCGCCGAAGCCGGGATTGTCGTTGGAGGTGAATTCGGAGCTGCGGTCAAAGTTGTTCACGGTGCCGCAGAAGAGGATGTCTGTGCCCCACGGAACGCCGCTTTCCAGATTATCCGTAAAGCCGGCATACTGGGGCGTATCGAACCAGGCAGGGGCCGATACACGGGTAAAATTGTTCACCACCACCACCTTGCGGGCATCGGCCGAAGGGAAGCCTGCGGCCAGAATTTCGGAAGGGAAGCTTTCGCCGCCGGCGTTGCAGGCGGTAATCTTGAAACTGTACAGGCGACCGGGTTCCAGCGGCAGGGTGCAGGTGTTTTCCTTCACCTGGCGGCCAGCGTCAAAGGCGCCGTTGTCCTTGCGGGTGTATACCTTGTAATAATCGGCCTGAGCCGTGGGCTCCAGGGGGTCGCGGGTTTCGGCCCAATTGAGGACAACCTGGTGCGTGGAATCCAGCTTGGCGCTGAAGGCGTGCACCGGCAGCGGCTGCACCACATAAGGCACACCGTAACGGGCGCTGAGGAACTTCAGGATACCTTTATAAACGGAACGGCAGGCGGTGAAACGGAAGTTCGGGTCCAGGCCGTAGCGCATGTCGGCAAAGTTCTGGTGGGAGAGGAGCTCCAGCAGCAGGGCCGGCACCCCGGTGGTGCGGCTTTCGCTGTAGCTGCGGTCCCAAATCTCTCGGCGGGTCCAGTCGGGCTCAAAGGTGGCGCGGATGTCTTCCACCACCTGGGTCTGGACCAAATCGGCCAGAAGGCGGGAGCTCAAGCGGCTTTCGCCATTAGGGAGCACGTCGGAACCCTTGTTCTTGAGGGTGTAAATGGCCAGCGTGCCGATGATGGAATCATTCGGGGTTACGCCGGCGTCCGTATGGAAGGCCAGGGAAAGGTCTATGGGAATGTTGCGGCCCGGGGCATTGGGGTTCACGCGGGAACCGCCGGTGATTTCCTGCACCCAGGCGCCGCGGCCGGCGTATTCCTTGGTGTACTCGCTGTCCCATTCATCCACAATGGACATATCTATGCCGCTGTACTGGAAGTTGTACAGGGAGCCTTCTACGTAGGAGGGCATGCCGGAGATGCTGCCGCCCCTTTCCACTTTGCCCATGCCGCCTCCGAAGCGTACGGCATCGGCCGTTACTACGCCCAGTTCCGAAGATATGTTGCTCAGTTCCACATACCCCTTGTTACCCTTGTCAAAGACGTAGGTTCCCAGGTAAATCCACATGCCGCCGCCCATCTGCTGGTTCACGTGCTTGAGCGTTTCTCCGCCCAAGTGGTGAATGGTATAGCGGGCGTCGGAAGTGCTTTCCGGCAGGGTTTTGTAGCTAACGTATACGGCGTAGGAACCCTTTTCTTCTATATTGGGCCGCCAGGTAATGGTGGCGGGCTCTTCGCCTTCGCGGGCGGTATGAATCTTTCGGGCCGATCCCTTGGCGAAGGGAAAATCGTAGGCCTTGTAGGTGGCGCTGTAATCGGCAAATCCTGCTCCGGCGTCTTCCCAGTTGCCGTCTTCTTCGTATCGGCCCTTGGTGCGCACGGCGGGGCCCCGGCCCTCGGTGAAGGCAGGGTCGTTGTCACAGACTACTTCACGCGTCTGGATGTCCCTTTCGCGGGGAGTAAGCACCACAGCGCCGGCATTTTCCAGCATGGGGATGAGGAAGGGGAGTACGAAGCTCTGGGTGAACACATCCTCCAGCGTACGGTGGTTGGGAGAGCGCTGCCAGTCCCAAAGCTCAATTTCGTCGTTGTAATAGCGGCCATGGCTTTGCCAGAGGGCAATGTGGCGCCCGCTCAGGCCCAGCGGCCAGTTGTCGCTGCCCTGCACCAGGGGTGTTCCCTTGGGCTCTTTAACGCGGAAGTTGGTATTAAGGGCACTGCCGTCCCGGCCCACGTTGGGTTGGGGCAGGTTGGAAAGCTTCTGCCCTTTGGCATACAGCGTTCCCACTTTATAATTGCCCAGCTTGCTCTTGCTCAGTTCCTGAATCTGCTCCGTGAGCCAGGTGATGTCTCCCTTGCGGAAGGGCTGGCCCAGCATATTCTGGGAGAAATGGAAATCCAGCACGTTGCCGCGGGCCGATACCTTTTCAATCTTGAAACGGGAGGTAACGCCGGTGCGGCGCCTGAGGCGCTGCTGCAAAGAATCTGTAACCGTATTGAAATCCCGTGCCCGGGGGGCTTTCTGTGCCTGGCAGGGGAGTATGGTGAGTGCCAGGGCAAGGGCCAGGAAGAGTTTTCTCATTTTTTCTGCTTACTCAAATCCCAAATAATCACAATGAGGGTGCTTATGGTGATGCTCAGGCCGTCGGCCAGCAAATCCATGGGGTCTCCGCTGCGCCAGGTGGTGAGGTGTGCCTGTCCCCATTCCGTTCCCAGGGCCAGCAATATGCCCAGAACCCAGGTGAGGCCGGAATACAGGAAGGTGACGCGGGGCGTTTCCGTGTATTTGTCAAAGGCCAGGAAAGCCAGGATGGGGAAAGGAAAGAACATGCAAAAATGAACCAGTTTGTCGGAAGGAATGCCCAGGAAGCTCCAGGGCATGTCCGGCGTGTTCTCAAAGCGGCCGAAGCATAAGAAAATCACTGCGGCCAGGTAGAGAAAGAATAGAATTCTGGTGATAAGTTTCTTGCTCATCAGTCAAAGATAAGTTCGCCAAAGAATTCGGGCCTGTGGAAATCCGGCTTGGGGGTTTCGATGGGGCTCCAGCTCAAATAATGGGGATGGGCGGTTTTGTCTCCGCACTTATAGAAGTTGGCCCGGATGCTGTGGGGCAGGTTCTCGGGATCTACGCCTATGAGTTCGAAGGGGATCACCACACCCACGCGCCAGGACTGAAGGCCTTCAAGATCCCCGGTGGGGCCGGGGATGACGTTCTGCTCGGTACCAAAACGCAGGATTTCTTCCATCTCCTCGGCCGGACGGGCTGTGCGGTCGTGTCTGTCGGGACCGCAGCAGGCGAGTACCTTGCCCAAGGCATTGATTTCAAAATTATAGTAGGTCTTTTCCTCGGGGTCCTGGATAAAGACTTCTACGCAGCTGTCTTCCCACTGACGGCCGTTGTCTTGCAGATTCTGGGCGCGGAGGTCCAGGCCGCTTACGCGGAAATCTACCACCAGGGCATCCTGGGTGCGGGCTATGCGGCCGCTGCAAAGGGGAGCGTAGGGAAATGTTTCCGGCCAGTTGACACATTCTACATCAAAACGGGCACCACCCAGTTCCAGGGCGGTGTCCACGTCTTGGTTTTCAAAATCTGCCAGGGGAACGTGAATCCGGTTCATCATAAGGCTTGCATGTCGTTAAGTTTCTTGTAATAACCACCCAGGGCAATAAGCTCTTCGTGCTTGCCGCGCTCCACTATGCGGCCCTCGTGCAGCACCACAATCTCGTCGGCATGACGGATGGTGGAGAGCCGGTGGGCAATGGCAATGGTGGTGCGGGAGTCCATCAGGCGGTCCAGGGCGTCCTGGACGGCGCGCTCGCTCTCCGTGTCCAGGGAGGCAGTGGCCTCGTCCAGAATGAGGATGGGCGGGTTCTTCAGGATGGCGCGGGCAATGGAAAGCCGCTGGCGCTGGCCTCCCGAGAGCTTGGAGCCCCGGTCGCCGATATTGGTCTGGTAGCCTTCCTCCTTTTCCATGATGAACTCATGGGCGTTGGCAATCTTGGCGGCGGCTATTACATCGGCCTCCGTGGCGCCTTCTACGCCAAAGGCTATGTTGTTGAATATGGTGTCGTTAAAGAGGATGGGCTCCTGGTTTACGTTGCCCATGAGGCCGCGGAGGTCTTTCACGGCCACTTTCCGGATGTCTTTTCCGTCCAGGGTGATGCGCCCGCCGGTAACGTCCCAAAAGCGGGGGATAAGGTCTACCAGGGTGGACTTTCCGGCGCCGGACTCTCCCACTATGGCAATCATCTTGCCGCGGGGAATCTCCAGGTCAATGTCCTTCAGAACCTGCTTCCCGTTATCGTAGGAGAAACTTACGTTTTCAAAGCGGATGCTTTGGGCAAAGCCTTCCAGCTTTTCGGGGTTCTCGGGGTCCTTGATGGGGTTATCGGTCTCCAAAATTTTATTGATGCGCTCCATGGATGCCAGGCCCTTGCGTACGCTGTAGGTGGCCTTGGACAGTTCCTTGATGGGCTCAATCACCGAATAGAGGATAACCATGAAGTAGATGAAGGTGGAGGCATCCATGAACTTGGAAGAGCCTATGAGGCTTTTGCCGCTGATGATCATTACGCCACCCACGCAGAGCACAATCATTATCATGATGGTGCCCAGGAATTCGCTCACGGGATGGGCCGTAGCCTGGCGCGTGCTCACGCGGGCCACTTTGCGCCGCATGCGGTCCGTGATATCCTGGAAGCGGTTGTGCATGGTTTTCTCGGCATTGAAGGCCTTGATCACGCGAAGACCGCCCAGCGTCTCATCTACCTGGCTTATGGTGTCGCTCCAGAGGGCCTGTGCCTCCAGCGAAGAGCGTTTAAGCTGCTTGCCGATAAGCCCCATCACCCAGATAAAGGCCGGAGCAAAGAGGATGGTGAAGAGCATCATCTCCGGGCTGATCCAGATGAGGAAGCCCATGTATATGATAATGAGGATAGGGTCTTTGATGAGCATGGAGAGGGAGGCGATGATGGAATTCTCCACCTCCGAGACGTCTCCGGTGATGCGGGCAATGATATCTCCCTTGCGCTCTTCCGTGAAAAAGCCGATGGGAAGGCTCAGAATTTTGTCGTAGATGCGGCAACGAATCTCCTTCACAATGCCCGTGGAAATGGGAATCATGACAGCGTTGGACCCGAAGTAGCAGCTGGTTTTGAGGGCGGTGAAAAGAATCATCACGCCGGCCAGCAGCAGAAGGGTATTGACGGCTCCGTAGGTGGCGGCAAAGTCTGAAACGTAGAAATAGAAGTTGTTGATGACTTTGTCCTTGAAACTTACGGCAGAATCCCAGGGAATGAACTCGTATACCGTATTTTTTACCTTGAACAGGATGTTCAGCAGGGGCACCAGCACTGCAAAGGAAAAAATGTTGAACACCGCACTCAGGATGTTCAGCACCACCGATCCCGCCAAATAACCCTTATATGGAGAGGCATACTGCCTCATCAATTTCAAGAATTCCTTCATATCCTACAAAGATACGAAAAAATCCGCTATAAAGTCAGCAGCGGCGAAGCTATGCCGCGCTTGAGCACACGGAGGTTCACGGTGCCGGGTTCTACGCCGGCAGCCTCAAGGGCCTCGCGGGCACTTTCGTAGGCCAGTTCGGGGGTGTTGTTATTGCCGCTTAAGTGGCAGAGGAAAAGATTGCGAAGGCTGGGGTTCAGGAAGCGTGGAATGGCCTGGGCGCAGGCGTCGTTGGACAGGTGGCCAATACCGTGCGAAATGCGGTCTTTGAGTACCTGGGGATAGTCTCCGCCCATAAGCATACCCAGGTCGTAATTGGATTCAATTACCACCGTGGTGGCCAGGGAGGCCCAATGAATGGCTTCGTCGGTGGTGTGACCCATATCCGTCATAAGTACGAAGAGCTCTTCCCCGCAGCGGATGGCAAAGCCAATGCACTGGGTGGAATCGTGCGGAACCACGAAATACTGCACGTCAAAATCCTCCGTGACGGGGTTCCAGACACCGCTTTGCAAGTCTTGCCGGCAAGCACCCACCCAGTCTCGGGTAAAGGGATGACGCAACAGGGTTTCGTGCAGCGTGGGCGTTGTCCAGACAGGGGCCGATACGCGCTTGCAGAAAGACCCCAGGGAACGGATATGGTCCCCGTGTTCGTGGGTTACCAGAATGGCCGATATATTGTCGTAACTAAGGTGCAGCGCCTCCAACTCTTTCTTGATGCGGCGGATGCCCACGCCGGCATCGATGAGAATGCCGGAATTGGGGCCTAACAAGAGGGAACAATTGCCGCAGCTGCCGCTGGAGAAGCTCACAAAACGCATCATGGACGCTGCTCCTCCTCACAGTACCGGCTAATGACGCTGTAGGCGTCTTCCACACCCAGTTCTCCCGCACGGGAAAGGTCTATGCAACCCTTTTCCTTATCCTTCAGATAGATGAGCACCAGGCCTCTGTTAAAGTAGGCGCTGCCCATCCAGGGATACAGGCGGATGGCCTTGTCGTAACTGTCTATGGCTTCCACAAAGCGGGAGCTCAGGCAGTACAGATTGCCCAGATTGAACTGGATATAAGGGAAGGAAGGCAGGAGGTTGGCGGCCGATTCCATATCGGCCAGAGCCTCGGTATAATCGTACTCGCGGCTCACCTGCTCCCTTACACGGGCCCGGGTGTTGCCCCTGTCGTCCATGGTAAGGGTTTGCACATTGGACTCGAAGGAAGCGATGAATTCAATCATCTCCGCCCTCAGGGCGCCGCGGTTCATCAGGTAGAACGCCTTATAGTAATTGGCGTAAGGGTCTGATTCTTCGGCTTTCACCGCATTGGTGTAATGCAGCAGGGCCGATGAATACTGCTTGAGCCCCACATCCTGCAGGCCCTTGAAGAATTCGTTGTTCACCGGCTGGGTGAGCACAGGAGAAAGGGCCGACAGCTGGTTGCTGCCTGCGGTAATGGCCACCGGCAGCGGGGCGCTTGCAATAAAGGCGTCCAGCAGGCGGTTCTCGTAGCGGTGCGCCAGCGCATAGTTGGCGTTGTCGGCCGTTTCCACCACGGCAAAGCGGTAGAGCGGCTTCAGGTTTATGTCCACATCCCTGTGGCGCAACATCTCGTCCTCAAAGCCTCCGCTGCGGGCAAATTCAGCGTCGAAGGCCAGCAGGTTGCTGTATTTCTTGGTGGTGTCGGAAAAATCGGCCCCTCCGGAAGTGGCCTGCTCGTATTCTGCCACCTTGCGGCGGGCTATGCGGTAGTCTTCCTTGGAGGCGCGGGTCATACCCATCTGCAACTCCACGTATGCGCGGTTCTGGTAGGCCTTGGCAAAGTCCGGATACAGCTCAATGGCCTTGTTATAATCGGCCAGAGCATCATCCCAGCGCTGCATTTCAATGAAATAACCGGCCCGGTTGAAATAGGCCAAAACGTTGCCGGGATTAATGGCAATGACGCGGTCCATATCTTCCAGGGCGCCCTCATAATCTCCAACCTGGGCGCTTAAGAGGCTTCGGTTGTAAAGGGTGAGGGCGTTACCGGGTTCGTATTTGAGCACGGTATTCAGGTCTTTCATGGCATCCTTCAGTTCCCCTTGGTCGGCCTGCACCAAAGCTCTCTGGAAGTAGGCCAGCGTCATGGTAGAATCCAGTTCAATAGCTTTGTTCAGGTCCTGAATGGCCTCCGGGTACTGTTTGCGGGAGGCTTCCAGGCCGCCGCGGCGAAGGTATCCCTCCGGCTCAAAGCGGTCTATCTTAATGGCCTGGTTATAATCGGCCAAAGCCTTGGTGGTATCTCCAAGGAACAGATAGGAAGCGCCGCGGTTCAGATAGGAAGCGGGGTCTTTAGGTTCCTGGCGGATGTATTTGTCAAAATCGGTAACGGCGCGCTCAAACTGACGGCTCAGGAAATAGGTGACGCCGCGGGTGAAGTACAGTCCGGCCGATCCGGGACGCAGCCGGATGGCCTGCTCCAAATCCTTCAGGGCAGCGTCGTAATTGCCTGTGCGGCTTTCCGTAATGGCACGATAATGGTAACCGGAGGTGAAAACCGGATTGAGGCGCACGGCGGTGGAGAAATCTGCCTTGGCACCGCGCACATCTCCCAGGTTATACTTGGCAATGCCGCGGTAGAAGAAGGTCCAATAGTCGGTGGAGTCCAGCTGGGCCAGGACGTTGAAGTTGGCCACAGCTTCGCTCAGGCGCCCGTCCTGAAGGGCGCTGCGGCCCCGGAAGGAGAAGACGTCTTTATCGTACTGGGCATGCGCTGCAACAGGCAGCAGCAAGGCCAAAAGTATGGCTAACGGACGGAATTTCATCAAAAAAATTTTCATTTCAGCTACGAAATATCTAATTTCGCGCCAAATGACAAAGATAAGAAATTATTTCATAATATTTTTTCTGACGGTGTGCGTTCCGGCCGCCGCTCAGCGCTACACCATCAGCCCCATCAATGCAGATCAGGTTCTGAATCAGGACAATATCCGCAGCAATGTGGAATATCTCTGTTCGGAAGAATTGGGAGGCCGCGCCACCGGCACGGATGGCGGCCGCAAAACCGCAGCCTGGCTGGAAGGCAACTTCCGTGTGCTGGGCCTTAAGCCCCTGGGAGGCGCCTGGATGCATGGCTTCAACACCAACGACGGGCTGGCCCGCAACGTTATCGGTCTTATTCCCGGCAGCGCCACCCCTTCCCGCTATGTGGTGCTTATGGCCCACTTTGACAATCTGGGTACTCTCAACGGCCGTTTTTATCCCGGGGCCGACAGCAACGCTTCCGGCGTAGCCGCCCTCCTGCAACTGACCGAGATGGTCACCCACATGAATACCTGCCGCAAGATTTACAGGCACGGACTCATTGTGGTGGCCCTGGATGCCAAAGATAAGAACCAGGCCGGCGCCGAAGAGCTTTGGCGGCAGATATCGGCCGGCAAACTTCTGGATCCTGTTTCCGGGCAGCCCGTGAGCGCTTCCCAGATAGACCTTGTTGTGAATCTGGACCAGCTGGGCTCTGTGCAGGCTCCTCTCACCGAGGGCAACGGCCGCTACCTCATGATGCTTTCCGAGGATGCCACCGGACGCCGGAGTTCCCTGGAAAGCGCCAACCGAGAACCCGGCTTTGGCTTTGAACTGGGCTACGACTATTACGGCAGCAAGGACTTCACCCGCCTGTTCTACCGCCGCATCAGTGACCAGCGCGTGTTCCTGGAGCACGGCATTTCCGCCGTCATGTTCACTTCCGGCATCACGCTCCTGAACAACAAACCCGAAGACAAACCGGACTCCCTGGATTACGAAATCCTCAAAGACCGCATCCGCCTCATCTTCCGCTGGCTGGATAAGGTGTTATAAAGGATAAATTCCCGCTCCCACAAAATCTATGAGCGTTTGCGGGGCTATGCAGATTTGCAGGCCGCGGACGCCGGCGCTCACGTAGATGGTGTCCCAGAGTAGGGCGCTCTCGTGAATAAAAGTGGGGAAGGGCTTTTTCATGCCGATGGGGGAGCAGCCGCCCCGGATGTAACCCGTGAGGGGAAGGAGCTCCTTCACATGGATCATGGCGCAGCTCTTGTTGCCGCTGATGCGGGCGGCTACCTTCAGGTCCACTTCCATGGAACCGGGGACGACGCACACGAACAGACCGTTCTTGTCTCCCCGCAGCACCAGGGTTTTGAATACGCGGTCCAGGTCTTCTCCCAGCTGTTCGGCTACATGGGAGGCCTCCAGGTGTTCCTCATCTACTTCATAGGGGACCAGGGTGTAGGAGATGCCGGCGGCGTCCAGCAGCCGGGCTGCGTTTGTTTTCTGGACTTGCATGTGACAAAGATACGAAAAAAAGCAGTATATTAGCAGACTATGACCGCATTGGAGGTACTACATACTTACTGGGGTTACGATGCTTTCCGACCTATGCAGGAGGAAATCATCCACCATGCTTTGGAAGGGAAGGACGTCCTGGCCATCCTGCCTACGGGCGGTGGTAAGAGCGTCTGCTTCCAGGTGCCCTGCCTGATGCGGGAGGGTATCGGCCTGGTGATTACGCCGCTGATTGCCCTTATGAAAGACCAGGTGCAGAACCTCCAGGACCGGGGCATCCGGGCCATCGCCATCCATGCTGGCATGACCCGGCACGAGGTGGATCTGGCCCTGAACAATGCCGCTTACGGAGACTATAAGTTCCTCTATTTGAGCCCGGAGCGTCTGCAAACCCGCCTCTTCCAGTCCTATCTGGACGTGCTCAAGGTTTCCTACATTGTGGTAGACGAGGCCCACTGTATTTCCCAGTGGGGGTACGATTTCCGGCCGCCCTATCTGGAGATTGGCAAGTTGCGGGAGCGGATAGACGCCCCGGTGATTGCCCTTACCGCCACGGCTACTCCGCTGGTAGCAGGGGATATCATGGAACGCCTTCGCTTCAAAGAAAAGAACCTGCTGCGTTCGGGTTTCGAGAGGCCCAATCTGAGTTATATTGTGCGCAAGGCGCAGGACAAGATAGGGCAGGTGAGGAGCATCTGCGAAGGGGTGCAGGGTAGCGGCATAGTGTATGTGCGCAGCCGGGCCCGCACGCAGGAACTGGCGGAAACCCTGAAGGCCGCGGGCATATCGGCCTCTTACTATCATGCAGGCCTGGGCCCGCAGACCAGGGCCGACAGGCAAAAGGAATGGAAGGAGGGACGCACGCGGGTGATGGTGTGCACCAACGCCTTCGGCATGGGCATTGACAAGCCGGATGTGCGCTTTGTGGTGCATGCCGATGTCCCCGACAGCCCCGAGGCCTATTTCCAGGAGGCGGGCCGCGCCGGCCGAGACGGAAAACCCTCCTATGCCGTACTGCTTTGGAACGGGACGGATACTGCCCGGCTGAAGCAGTTGGAACAGGTTTCGTTCCCCAGTCTGGAGAATATGGAAGACCTGTATCAGAAGATGCACATCTTCTTCCAGATTCCCTACGATGAGGGGGAAGGCCGCATGCTCAAATGGGACATCAAGGAGTTCTGCAAGCATTACCGCATGCAGCAGGCTCCCACTTATTATGCCGTGAAATACATGGAGCGGGAAGGGCACTGGACACTGTCGGAAGACATGGACATTCCCACCCGCATCAAAATAGATGTAGACCGCGCTTCCCTGTATAATGTAGACCTTCCGGACCCGGCCATGCCGCAGGTGCTGGAAACCCTCATGCGGCTTTATACGGGCATTTTCTCCTATCCCGCGCCTATAGACGAGGAGGCGGTGGCATCGCGCTCCGGGGTAAGCGTGGCCACGTTAAGGCAGCTGCTTTACCAGCTTAGCATCAATCATATCATCCGCTACATCCCTGCAGACCACGCTACGGTGCTGTTCCTGCTGCACAGCAGGTTGCGTCCGGGCAATGTGCAGCTTAGCCCACAGCGTTACCAGATGCTCCGCAGCACCTACGCCCAGCGGGTGCTGGCCATGATTGAATATGTAGAGGAAGAGGATGAATGCCGCTCGCAGTATCTTCTCAAATACTTCGGCCAGGAGGAAAGCGCCCCCTGCGGAAAGTGCGATGTCTGCCGCGCCGCCAAGGCCGGCCCGGAGGATTTGCCGGGCAAGCTGAAGACGTGGATATCGGCCCATAAAAACTATACCCTCAAACAGGTGAGGACGGCTTTTGGCACGGCCGATGAGAAATACCTGGATGTGCTGCGGGAACTCATTGACCGCGGCGAAGTGCCCCCTTATACCGAATAGATGGCCCAGACCAAAGACATATTGCTGCAGCAGATTCGCAATGGCGGCACCCTCTCTACGGGGGAGCAGGTCCGTCTGTGCCTGATGCTCAGCTATCCGGCCATTCTGGCGCAGCTGTCTTCGGTGCTCATGCAGTATATTGACACTTCCATGGTGGGCCACCTGGGCCCTGCAGCGGGAGCGTCCATCGGCCTGGTGAGTACCTGTCTGTGGCTGTGGGGCGGCTTCTGCTTTGCCGTTTCCAGCGGCTTCTCGGTGCAGGTGGCGCACCTGATTGGCGCCAACGATTTCAAAGGCGCCCGCAGCGTTCTGCGTCAGGCTATCACCGTGGCACTGGGCTTCAGTACGGTGCTGGCGCTCATTGGCGCGGCCGTTTCCCACAGCCTGCCATACTGGCTGGGCGGCGGCCCCGACATAGTGGAAGATGCCGGAAAGTACTTCCTTATCATAGCGCTCTTTATGCCGGCTATGCAGCTGGACTGGATGTGCGCGGCCATGCTGCAGGCCAGCGGCAATATGAAGGTTCCCAGCATGCTGAGCATAGGAATGTGTGTGCTGGATGTGATTTTTAATTACATCTTCATTTACGTGCTGGACATGGGCGTGGTGGGTGCCGCCATCGGCAGCGGCCTGGCAGAGGT
>DFLI01000080.1 GCA_002373715.1 Bacteroidales bacterium UBA3623 | reverse complement strand
ATTGAGTGGGATGTGCGTCAGCTGGAAGCCCATGGCATCGAGCGCTATCCCTTTGGCCCTGAAGGCGTGGTGAGCCTGAAAGTGGCAGGGCGTAAATCGGCCGCCGAAAAGCCCCAGGTAACGGTGACCACCAATGTGCCTTTTGACCTGGTGCTCACCTGGGGAGACGGACAGACCAGCACGGTGCACGTAGAGAAATCGGGAAAGATTAAGTATTAACCAAAGAAAACCAACCATACTATGAAAAGAATCGTTCTTCTGGGAGCCCTGGTGCTGGCCGCATTGGTCTCCTGCAGCACGGAAGACAAGGATCCCCGGCTGGTGATTATCACCTTTGACGGCCTTCGCTGGCAGGAATTGTACGGCGGAGCCGATGCAGAACTTATAGAGAACTCCAAGTTCGTGAGGTACAAGGACGTCACCCGGGACAAGTACTGGAGAGAGACGCCCGAGGAGCGCCGCGAAGCCCTGATGCCCTTTGTGTGGAGCTATGCCCCCACGCACGGCTATATGCTGGGTAACCGCTTCAAAAACAGCCAGATGAAGGTGTCCAACACCATGAACTTCTCCTATCCCGGTTACAGCGAAATGTTCTGCGGCTGGGCCGATGATGCCCGCATAGACTCCAACGATCCCAATCCCAACCCCAACGTGAGCGTATTGGAGGTGGTGAATCAGGATCCTCGTTACAAGGGGAAGGTAATGATGTACTCTTCCTGGGAGAGCATCCGTTTTGCCGTGAACAATGAGCGCGGCGGCTTCAAGGCCAGCAGCGCCCACGAGCCCTGCTATACGGAAGGCTATGTGGCCAATCTGCTGCAGGACGTGGATGCTGGCACCCCGGACGGCGGTTTCGGATATAGTGAGCGCTTTGACTGCGTTACCTATGGCATGGCCATGGAAACCCTTACAAAAGAGCATCCCAAGGTTTTCTATGTGGGTTTTGGAGATACCGATGAGTTTGCTCACGAAGGCAAGTACGATTTGTATCTGGACGCCATCCACTGGACAGACCTTTATATCCGCCGTATCATAGAGTACTGCGAGAGCGATCCTTTCTACAAAGGAAAAACCACCTATCTCCTTACCTGCGATCACGGCCGTGGCCGTGGTGAAGCGTTCCGTGGACACGGAGAGAGCGTAAGGGGCTCGGAGCAGACCTGGTTCATCGCTATGGGCAAGGGTGTCCCCGTAGAGGGCGAAACCTCCGAGAACGGCGTTTACTATACCAAGCAGTTTGCTGCCACCATTGCCGATATCCTGGGCGTAGACTTCACCCCCGGTAACGGTGAGAAGTGCCAGCCTTTGGCTCCGGACACTCACAATGAGGAGGCTCACCCCGTGACCATTCCGCTGTCGGCCGTAAAAGCCACTCCCAAAGGAAAGGGCCTGCGTTATACCTATAACGAAGGTAATTTCAAAAGCTGTAAGGATGTCCTGGCTGCTCCCGTAAAGACCAGTGGCATTACTCCCGCCTTTGGCACCGAGGCCATCAAACAGCGGGAAGATCACTTTGGCATTGTGTTCAAGGGCTTGCTTAAGATTGACAAGGAAGGGGAGTATGTGCTCTCCGTGTGTACGGACGACGGCTCCAAGGGCTGGATGGACGGTGAACTCCTCTGGGACATGGACCGCGACGGCGGCGGCTTCAAGGATATCTTCCTGAAACTGGATGCCGGTTACCACCGCCTGGAAGTCCAGTACTTTGAGAACTACGGAGGAGACGATGTGGAAGTGGGTCTCTCCGGCCCCGGTGTGGATGTGGCCCGCATTCCTGCCAGCATGCTCTATTATGAATAGATTTCGTCTGTTAATTCTGGCGGCACTGAGTGTGCTGCCAGTTTTTCTTTCGTGCAGGAGCAGCCAGCGAGAAGTGAAGGTGGTCCTCCATCCGGACCGCGAGCCGGTGCCGGCCGGAGAATTTGGCTACAATCCCATCTGCCCGATGGGCGTTTATATGGCCGATCCCAGCGCCAAGGTGATGGACGGTAGGCTATATGTAGCCTGTTCGCTGGACCTGAACCTGGATCTGTGGTGTTCGGCCTATCATCACCTGCTGTCTACGGACGATATGCTGCACTGGACGTTACATCCTAATATTTTCGCCACCAAGGGCCCCTACGACGGGGTTTCCTACAGCGATGCAGAACTGTATGCTCCCGATATGGCTCAGAAAGACGGGAAGTACTACCTGTACTATGACCTCTCTGAATGGACCGAGGGCGTGGCGGTCTCCGATTCTCCCACCGGGCCCTTCCGGGATGGAAAACTCATTGAGGGCATCCGGGGCATAGACCCTTGCGTGTTTATTGACGATGACGGGCAGGCCTATTATTTCTGGGACCAGTTCAGCGCCCAGGGCGCCCGGCTTAATGCCGATATGACCTCGCTGGATATGTCTACGCTGCATCAGGGACTGGTGACAGAGGACGAGCACTTCTTCCACGAGGGCAGTTTTGTGTTCAAGCGGGACGGCTGGTATTACTATGTGTATGCGGCCGTGAGCCGTCAGAATATGCCTTCTTGCCTGGCCTATTCCATGTCCCGGAATGTCTTTGGCCCCTACGAGTACAAGGGTGTTATCATTGATAGCAACGGCTGTGACCCCGATGTGTGGAACAACCACGGCTCCGTAGTGGAGTTTGGCGGCCAGTGGTATGTGCTGTACCACCGTTCCACCCACCATTCCAGCAAGCTGCGCAAGGCTTGCATAGAACCCATTACCTTCAATGAGGATGGCACCATCAATGAAGTGGAAATGACCTCCCAGGGGGCAGGAAAGCCCATTCCGGCCACCAGTACCATTGACGCGGCCCGCGCCTGCCTGGTTAACGGAGGCCCCCACGTGCGGCTGGAAACGGCCAACCGGGAAATCCTCTCCGGCATCCTGGACGGCAGCAAGGCTGCCTGGAAATATGTGGATTTTCCCTCCGGCCTCACCCGGTTTACCCTCCGGGTGCGTTCCCTCTCAGGAGGTTACATTTCTGTCCACCAGGACCAGTCCTTCTACGGAGAAATAGCAGGGGTGGATGTCCCGGCCGGTAAGGGAGAATGGGTAACCCTGGAGTGTGAACTGGAAGGGTATAAGGAAGGTTCCCAGGCCCTTTGGTTCACTTTCTCCGGGGAGCATGGCTCCTGGAGAAGCCCGGTAGAACTGTTCGAGATAGACTGGTTCCGCTTTGAATAGATACACGAAACTGTTATATTCCATTAACTTGTGAGAAAAGTACGATTCCTTATTCCAGGGCTTTCCCTGATTCTCCTGCTTTCCTGTTCCGGCGGAAAGGAGCCGGCGAACGGAAAACGGATGATGCCTGTGAGTTTCGCCGACGTGAAGATTGACGATGCGTTCTGGACGCCGCGCCTGCAGCGCCACAAGGACGTGACCCTGCCGGTGTGCATCGACCAGATCGAGAACCAGACCGGCCGCATCCGGAACTTCGAGAACGCGGCGAAGGGGGAGGGAGAGCACTCCGGAATCTATTTCGACGATTCCGATGTGTACAAGGCCCTGGAAGGCATGGCGTATTCCCTGCAGACTGCGCCGGACCCGCAGTTGGAAGCCAAGTGCGACGAGTGGATTGACAAGTTTGCCGCCGCTCAGCAGCCGGACGGCTACCTGAACACCTTTTTTACGCTTACGGGGCTGGAAAACCGCTGGGATAACATGGACAAGCACGAGATGTACTGTGCCGGCCATATGACCGAGGCGGCGGTGGCGTATTACAAGGCCACCGGAAAGCGGAAACTGCTGGATGTGGCCATCCGTTTCGCGGACCATATGATGTCCGTCTTCGGCCCGGAAGGGCGTCACTGGGTGCCCGGACACGAGGAAATCGAGCTGGCTATGGTCAAACTGTATGAAGTGACCGGCGAGAAAAAGTATCTGGACTTCGCCGGCTGGCTGCTGGACCAGCGCGGACACGGATACGGTTCTTATGGGAAGAATTCCGGCCTGGATTGGCCTGAAGTCTATTATCAGGACGAGGTTCCGGTCCGCGAACTTTCGCGGATTACCGGTCACGCCGTGCGTTCCATGTACCTCTATTGCGGCATGGCGGATGTCGCTGCCTATACGGGTGACAAGGGCCTCACGGATGCCCTGGACCGTCTCTGGGACCATGTGGCGAACCGGAATATGTACATAACCGGCGGCATCGGCCAGTCTGCCCGCAACGAGGGCATCACGGAGGATTACGACCTTCCCAACCTCACGGCCTACTGCGAAACCTGCGCCTCCGTGGGCATGGTCCTGTGGAACTGGCGCATGCTGCAGTTCACCGGGGACGGAAAGTATGGGGACGTGATGGAACGTTCCCTGTTCAACGGGGCCCTGGCGGGCATTTCCTTGAAGGGAGACCGCTTCTTTTACGTGAATCCGCTGGAGTCGGAAGGGGATCATCATCGCAAGGCCTGGTACGGCTGCGCCTGCTGCCCCAGCCAGATCTGCCGTTTCCTGCCTTCCGTGGGCAATTATGTCTATGGAACCTCGGAGGAAGCCCTCTGGGTGAACCTGTACATGGGAACGGAAACGACGGTGACACTGCGGGGGAAGGCAATCCGGGTGAAACAGGAAACCACCTATCCCTGGGAGGGTTACGTGAAGATGACCCTGGGGATGGACAAACCCGTGAAGGCGGAAGTCCGCCTCCGGATCCCGGGCTGGTGCAAGGATTACACGGTCAAGGTCAACGGCGAAGCCTGCCAGGTGCCGGTGGCCGGTGCGTATGCCATCCTGTCCCGGAAATGGGCCGACGGTGATGTCGTCGAGCTGCTCCTGTCGATGCCCGTGGAGGAAGTCGCCGCCGATCCCCACGTGAAGGAAGATGTGGGCAAGCGTGCCATCCAGCGCGGTCCCATCGTCTATTGCCTGGAGGAAACGGACAATCCCGAGGAATTTGACAGCCTCCGGCTGACGGAGGACGCACAGTTCGACCTGATATCGCTGGACAAGCGTCAGTGGTGGGGGCATCCCTTGGTGCAGATCCAGGCCCGGACGGGCGGGAAGACGCTCACTTTCCTCCCCTATTTTGCCTGGGACAACCGGGAAGCCGGGAAGATGAAAGTCTGGATACCGATTGACGTTTTCACGGAATAGCTTGCGACTAATATGGACAGAAGAGATTTTATCAAAGTATCCGGAGCGGCGGCAGGGCTGGCCCTTAGCGGCTGTGCGCCCAAGGCGGTCTCGGGAGAGTTATAACGTATTGGATATGAGACGATTCGGTATCCTTTCTTTTCTTCCGGCCCTCCTGTGGGCCTGTTCGGGAGAACCCTGTTACACGGACCCGCAGCTTTCGGTGGAAAGGCGCGTGGAAGACCTTCTTTCGCGCATGAGCGTTGAGGAGAAAGTGGCGCAGGTAAGCGCGCAGCTCCTGTTCATGGATGAATTCTATGAAAAACGCGACTACACAAAAGGACATGTCAGGAATGTAGGTCATTTCCTGCCGGACGGCGGGCTGCCCAATGATCCCAAAACCGTGGCCGAACGTATCAACGAAGATACGCAGAAATCTATGGAAGCCAGCCGGTGGGGCATTCCCGTGCTCCAGCACGGAGAGGCCCTGCACGGGGCGCAGTGGGGAAATGCCACCTGCTTCCCGCAGAGCATAGCCATGGCCGCCACCTTCGATGACGACCTCTATTACCGGGTGGGCCAGGTGGTTGCCAAGGAACTGCGTGCCGTGGGTGTAAGGCAGGTATATGCGCCTGTGATTAACATTACCAGGGACCAGCGTTGGGGCCGTGGCCAGGAGAGTTACGGAGAGGACGTGCTCATGAACTCCCGTATGGGCGTGGCCTACGTGAAGGCTTTGCAAGAGGGTGGTGTAGTGGCCACTCCCAAACATTTTGTAGACAATTACGGAGAAGGAGGACACGATTCCTTTGCCCCGCTGCATTCCTGGCGGGAAATGCGGGAAGTGTACCTGGAACCCTTCAGGGCTTGCGTACAGGAAGGGGGAGCACGGGGTATCATGAGTGCCTACAACTCCGTTGACGGCATTCCCTGCAGTGCCAATGCCCGTCTCCTGACGGATATCCTGAAGAAGGAATGGGGTTTCAAGGGTATTGTAGTGAGCGATTATGGTGCCGTGGAGATTATCCATGGGAACCAGCACATGGCGGCATCGGACGACGATGCGTTGGCCCGGAGCCTGGAGGCAGGGTTGGACTTGCAATTAGCCAACACTTCCAGTGGCCTGCTGGAACTGGTGAAGAGCGGGAAGGTGTCCCGCAAGACTCTGGATGAGGCTGTGAGCCGGGTCCTTAGAATCAAATTTGAAACAGGTCTATTTGACCAGCCTCTGGTGAATCCCGAAAAGGCCGAAGAACTGGTCCGCTGTCCAGAGCACCGGGAGCTAGCCTATGAGAGCGCCGTCAAGTCCATGACGCTGCTCAAGAACAACGGTATCCTTCCCTTGAAGGGCGTGCGTCGCATCGGCCTGTATGGACCTGCTGCGGATGTGGTTACCCTGGGTGACTATAGCGGAGGCCGTGGCGGCTGGAAGGGAGAAGGTGCCATTTCCCCGTACGAAGGCTTGAAACAGGCCTTCGACGGCCTGGTGCTGCTGAATCCGGATCCCCGTAGCTGCGATGTGCTGCTCTTCTTCCCGTCCATCCTGGAGGAAGAAGGCCAGGACCGCAGCAGTTTCCGCCTGCCATCGGCCCATATGAGCGTCCGAGAGAAAACCAATGCCGTAATTATTGCCGATGAGCAGGAAAGCCGCGTGAAGGTGGACCAGGAAAAGATGGTGCGTGACCTCATAGCTACGGGTAAGCCTGTGGTTGTGGTGCTGCACAACGGCGCAGTGATTGAAATTACGGACTGGGTGGATGGCGCCGCTGCTGTGCTGGAAGCCTGGTATCCTGGTGAGCAGGGCGGCAGGGCCATTGCCGATGTCCTTACCGGAAAGCGCAACCCCGGTGGGCGCCTGCCTTTCAGCTGGGTGCGTTCCATCGGCCAGAATCCTTATTATTATTCCATCAAACCCAGCGGACGCGGGTATGGATATGTAGAGAACGATGGCTCGCCGCTCTATCCCTTCGGCTATGGCCTCAGCTATACTACCTTCGAGTATTCCGATTTCCAACTGCCTCAGGAGTTGCCGGCCGGAGAGAACCTCAAGGTGAAAGTGACGGTAACCAATACCGGCGCTGTGGAGGGAGACGAGGTGGTACAGCTGTATGCGCACGACGAGCTGGCCTGTGTGGCCCGCCCCCTCAAAGAACTGACAGCCTTCAAACGCATTACGCTGGCTCCCGGAGAGAGCCGGGAGGTGGAACTGGAAGTCCCTTACCGCCAGTTCGCCCTTTGGGACACCGATATGGTGCAGCGGGTAGAGGAAGGCTGGTTTGAAATATGGCTGGGCCGGAATGCCGATGAAAAAGTGACCGGCGGCCGTGTGTATGTAAAATAACATTGATAATGAAGCACTTCTTTCTCCCTATCCTCCTTTGTATCCTGCTATCTTGTGGCAGGACAGGGGAGCGTGCAACTTTCCCCATGGGGGAAGAGCATCCCGAGCGGTCCATGCTGGCCCGCTGGGAGCAGAAGGAAGTGCTGGCCTCCTGCCTGGTAGATGATATGGAGCAGGAAGGCCGATGGGTGGTGCGGGAAGGAAATCCCCGTTTGGAATATACCCGTGAGAATGTGTACAGCGGCCATCAGGCACTGCGCCAACGGGTTTCCCTGGTGGACAGCACACAACTGAAGGATCCGGCCAACAGGACTCCTTGGAACAGCTTCTGTGGAGAGCAGGGCGGTCAGACCTGTGTGGCTCTGGAGTTCCCGGAGCCGCAGGACTGGAGCCGGTGGAACCGCCTTTCCCTCTGGGTGTATATCCATCCTTCCAAGAATCCGAACGTGAGTTTTGCCCTGGATTTGGTGAACACCACCCCGGATGGGACACTTACCCCCAGCCGGGAAACCAACCTGGATCTTCCCCAGGGTAAGTGGACGCACGTGCTTTGGGAGATAGACTACTTTCCCCGGGACAGCGTGGTACGGTTGGAGATTTGCCAGACCTGCACCGGTTATGACCCGGAAATGGGGGAAGCGAATGTAACCATAGACTTTGACCGGCTGGAACTGCAGAAAGTGGTTCCGGACCATTATGAGGGCTGGAACATCCCGGAAGGGGAGGTCCTTGTCCCGCATGTGGGATACAGACCCCAGGATACCAAGATGGCTCTGGCCCCTGCAACGGACGCACCTTCCTTCCAGTTACTGGACAAGCGGGGTAAGGTGGTGTACGAAGCTGCTCCTCAAGTGGAAGAACACAAGGGTATTCAATATGCCCTGCTGCTTTTCCATGAATGGACCCGCCCCGGAACATATACCCTCCGATACGGGAAAGCCACGTCCCATCTCTTCACCATTGCCGAAGATATTTGGAAAGAGCCCTTGAAGGCGGCCGTCAATTTCTATTTCCATCAGCGCTGCGGCTATCCCGTTGAAGGGGTCCATGGCGTTTGTCATGAGGATGTCCAGGGCTTCTTTGAAGATGAGGTGAAGCCCGTGAATGGCGGCTGGCACGATGCCGGAGACCTCTCACAGGGTGCTTGGCGTACGGCCTATGCCTGTTTTGCTCTCCAGGAGGTCCTGAAGACGGATCCTTTCCCGGACCTGGCTCCCATCTTGAAGAGCGAAGCCGCCTGGGGTGTTGACTGGCTCCTTAAGACCCGATTTGCCCAGGGCCGTCACATGAGCTGGTCCAAGGTGCGCATGTATACCGACGGGAAAGCAGGGACGTTGGACGATGTTGTGTCGCCGGCGGAGTATGTTCCCTGGGAGCTGTTCCTCACATCGGCCGTCTTCTCCGGCGCCGGGAAGCAGCAGGAGGCCGTAGAGGACTGGGAGTATGCCATGAAGGCCTCCGACTGGGAAGAAGCCACTTATCTGGAGGCGTCCTGGGGAGCCATTGCATCGGCCCGTCTGTATGACCGCCTGAGACAAGACCGCTTTAAAGATGCCGCCCTGTACTTTGCTTCCCTGCTGCTGCGTTGCCAGGAGCAGGACCAGGTGGACGGTATTCCTTATTCCGGCTATTTCTACACCGACAGCCGTCGCCGGAGTCTGCTGCATGACCATCATGCCGCCTTCAATGAGGCCCCGATGCTGGCTCTGAAGGAGTTGTACTGCACTTTCCCGGAGCTTTCAGCCCCTTGGAAGGAAGCAGCCTCTTTATATGTATGGCAGTATTTGATTCCTGCTAGCCGGCTATCGGCCCCCTATTTCCTGCTGCCTGCGGGCATTTTCCAAAAGGCCGATATCCATACGCCGGCGGAAATGGAGCAATATGAAGCCGGCACGGAAATCAATGAAAACTACGCCATCCGCACTTTCCCCATCTGGACAGACCACGTCTTCCACGGAGCTACCAACTTCCACCTCTCGCAGGCCTGGTCGCTGGCGGCCGCCTCCTGGCTGCTGGCCGATGGGGCCCAACCCTTCGTGCAGATGCAGCTGGAATGGACGCTAGGACGCAATCCCTTCAATTCCAGCCTGATGTATGGTGTTGGCTACAACTATGCCCCCAACTTTGCCTACTGCACGCACAACATAGTGGGAGCCCTGCCTGTGGGCGTGGATTGCTTCCACAATGATGAACCCTTCTGGAACGGAACCGCCAACGCTACCTCCCACGAAATCTGGATAGAACCTGTTTCCCGCTTTGTGGGCACCCTATCGCTGTTCCTCCGGAGCCCCGTGGATATAAGTGATTGATATATAAATATTTAAGTAAATGGCTCCCGGCCTTGTGGAAGGGGAGCCGAGGAGATAAAGATATGATAAAGAACAAGTTACGTCCACGCCTTCTGGCGCTATTGATTCTGCTTCCGCTGGCCTTGCAGGCGCAGAACCTATCTATTGGGAACGGCCGTTTCCAGAAAGGGGACAACCCGGCCTGGAATACGTTTGCCTATGACGACAGCGCCTGGCAAGAGGTATCCTTAACAGACCAGCCCTGGGAGTCGCTGGGACTGGAGAGTGCCAACGGCATTGGCTGGTACCGTATCCATGTGGTGATTCCTTCTTCTCTGAAAAAGGGAGTAGTAGAGGCTATTATGCTGGATTTGGGCGCCATAGACGATTCCGACCAGACCTGGGTGAATGGCCACCTGGTGGGAAAGGACGGTACTTTCCCCGAAGATCCGGGCGGCTATTCCAGCGAGTATGGAAAGCGCCGTCATTATGTGGTGGACCCCAAGTGGGTGCGCTGGGACCGGGATAACGTGATTGCCGTTCGCGTGTACAATTACGGAGATCCTGGCGGCTTCTACCGGGGCTCCGTGAAGGTTGTGAAACCCAGCCTAAAGGATTTCGCCAAGCTTTCCCTGGTGGCAGAAAAAGGTGGCTACAAAGCCGTCCTGGCTACTTCTGTGGGAACAACGGGCTCTTTGAAAATTGATGTTTCGGACGTTATTACAGGTGCTCCGGAAAGCTCCAAAACCCAGAAAGTGAACCTATCGGCCTGGAAGGAGAAACAGGTCTTCTGTCCCCTGGCCCCTCAGAAGCGGCTCAAGGTCACATATACGGACCCCCGCTTCCCGGAGATTCTGGAGGCCGAGGTCTGCGCCCCATACATCCTTACGCCTCCGGCCCCCGCTACGCCGCGTTACAACGGCCCTGCCGTATTTGGCGTGCGGCCCGGTTCACCGGTTATCTTCCGTTTGGCTTTCTCGGGTGATAAGCCCATGAAATATGCCGTAGAAGGCCTTCCGGAGGGAGTTGTGCTGGACGCGGACAAGGGCGTTCTGAGCGGCAGCTGTGCAGTGCCCGGAGATTATCCGCTGGTGTTTACGGCCACCAACGACAAGGGCAGCGCGCAGGCGCAGTTTACCCTTTGCGTGGGGGAAGACAAGATTGGCCTTACTCCGCCCATGGGCTGGAACAGCTGGAACTGCTGGGCGCTGAGCGTGAGCCAGGAGAAAGTGATGGCATCGGCCGCCGCCCTTATTAACAAAGGGTTGGCCGATTATGGCTACGCCTACATGAATATTGACGATGCCTGGGAGGGCGAAGAGCGTACACCGGAAGGTTATATTACGGCCAACGATAAGTTCCCGGACATGAAGGCGCTGGGAGACTGGCTGCACAGCAACGGTCTTAAGTTTGGTATCTATTCCAGCCCCGGAGATTACACCTGTGGCGGCTTCCTGGGCTCACTGGACCACGAAGAGCAGGATGCTCAGGTATGGAACAGCTGGGGCGTGGACTACCTCAAATACGACTGGTGCGGCTATAGCAAGGTCTTTGATGCCAGCCGGGACAAGTCTGAGGCCGCACTTATCCGCCCTTACCTGAAGATGCAGCAGTTCCTGCGTGAACAGCCGCGAGACATTTTCTATTCCCTTTGCCAGTACGGCCGGGGCCGGGTATGGGAATGGGGTGCCTTTGTAGATGCCAATTCCTGGCGCACTTCGCATGATATTGTAGATACTTGGGAGTCCCTCTATGTTACGGGCTTTGAGCGCCAGCCCGGCCTGCATCCCTATGCCGGACCCGGCCATTGGAACGACCCGGACATGCTTATTGTGGGCAAGGTGGGCTGGAGCAGCAGCCTGCGGGACAGCCGTCTCACTCCGGACGAGCAGTATACCCATATCTCCCTGTGGTCGCTGCTGGCCGCCAATATGCTCATTGGCTGCGATATTTCCCAGATGGACGACTTTACCTTCAACCTCCTGTGCAACAACGAGGTGAATGCCGTGAACCAGGATGTCCTGGGCCACCAGGCCCACCAGGACGTGGTGGAGGATGGCATGCAAATCTGGAGCAGGGACCTTTCTGACGGCTCTTTCGCCGTGGGTATCTTCAACTTGAACGAGGCTTCCGTTCCCGTGCAGCTGGATGGGGCGCTGGGGATAATCGGCCTGAATGCTCCCACCGTGCGGGACCTCTGGCGACAGAAAGATATCCCTACGGATGCCATCTATGTGATTCCGCCCCACGGGGTCCTGTATGTAAAAGTAAAATAACCACATTAACAACTAATAACCAAACGATTATGCAAAGAAGAGATTTCCTCCGTTATTCCGCCCTTGGGACTGCTGCCGTTTCTCTGGCTCCAATCCCTTCCATGGGCGCCACCGCGAACAAATCTGTTTCCAAGAATGATGCTGTTCGGATGGGCTTTATCGGCCTGGGACAACAGGCCATGTATCTTTTGAACGGCTTTATGTCCATGCCCGATGTACGGGTGGTGGCAGGCTGTGATGTGTACGATGTGAAGCGCGACCGTTTTGTACGCCGCGTAAAGGATTATTATGCCGGAAAGGGTGAGAAAAAGGTTAAGGTAGACGTTTATGAAGACTACCAGGACCTTCTGGCACGCCCCGACATTGACGCCGTTGTCATTGCTACTCCCGACCACCAGCACGCGGTGATTGCCATTGCTGCCTGCAAGGCCGCAAAGGATGTTTATCTGGAAAAACCTGCAACGCTTACCATCTATGAAGGCCAGCAGCTGGTGAAGGCGGTTCGCAAGTACAACCGCATCCTTCAGATGGGCTCCCAGCAGCGTTCCAGTGAGGAATTTATCCATGCGGCCAACCTGGCCCGCGAAGGCGAACTGGGCCGCATCCAGAAGATGAAAGTGTATGTGGGCCGCAACAACGTGAACCCGTTCACGGCTGCTCCTGCCCCGTGCAATCTGCCCCATATGGACGTGCCTGCCGGTCTGAACTGGGACAAGTGGCTGGGCCCGCTGCCGGAGTCGGTGTACTATCATTCAGACCTGGATCCCATTATTACCCCCGAACATGATGAACAACTTTGGGGTGCCTGGCGCTGGTATAAGCCGTCCGGCGGCGGTCTCATGACCGACTGGGGCGCTCATATGTTTGACGTGGCCCAGTGGGCTCTGGGCAAGGACGGAAGCGGTCCCGTGGAGGTGATTCCTCCGGGCTGGAGCTTCTACGACCACCTCACCTTCAAGTACGACAACGGTGTAATTCTGTCGGAAGAACCGTTCGACGGCAACACGCCCGGTGTGCAGATGTATGGTGATAAGGGTTGGATTAAGGTGAGCCGCGGCAAGTTTGAGGCCTCCCGTCCCGAATGGGAAATGCATGTGGCCGATTCGGATGTGCCCTACGAAACCAAGGTGGGCCACCACAGGGCCTTCATTGAGGCTGTGCGCAGCCGCATAGACCCTAATGTGCCTGTAGAGGTGGGCCATTCTTCCTGCACGGTTTGTAACCTGGGCAATATTGCCATGGAACTGGGCCGCCCGGTAGTATGGAACCCCATTGTGCAGAAGTTTATGCACGACCCGGAGGCCACCAAACTGCTTCATTACCAGTACCGCTCCGGCTACGAGCATGCCCTGGACGTATAAGGTTATGAAAAAACTGCTTGTAACACTTTTGTTTGTCGGCCTTCTGCTGTCCTGCCAAAAGGAAAAGCAGGCGTATGTGTTTACCTACTTTGACAATTCCCGGCAGGATGCGGGCCTGTTTGTGGCCTACAGCTATGATGGTTATAACTGGATGGCCGTGAATGACGGCGAGCCCATCATGAAGCCCCTGGTGGGGAAAGACAAAATTATGCGGGACCCCAGTGTGTGCCAGGGGCCGGACGGAACTTTCCATCTGGTCTGGACGGTTAGCTGGAATGCCAAGAGTATCGGCTATGCCAGTTCCAAAGACCTTATTCACTGGAGCGAGCAGAGGATTATTCCCGTGATGGAACATCTGCCCACCACCCGTAACACCTGGGCGCCGGAACTCTTTTATGAGGCTTCCGAAGACCTGTTTTACATCTTCTGGGCTTCCACCGTGCCGGGCCATCCGGATGTTTCCACGGAGGGCTGCATCAGTGAGGACCAGTACAACCACCGCGTTTACTGTACTACAACGCGGGATTTTGAGACCTTCTCTCCCACAAGGCTTTATTTCAACCCGCCTTTCAATGTGATAGACGCCTGTGTGGTGCGGGTTCCTGGGACCGGAGAACTGCTCATGGCCCTCAAGAACGAGAACCTGAACCCTCCGGAGAAAAACATTCGTGTTACACGCTCGCTTAGGATGGCCGATGGCTTCCCTACGGAAGTATCGGCCCCCATCAGTGGGGAGGAATGGGCCGAAGGACCCACCTTGATTCCTATCGGCAACGATATCCTGGTTTATTTTGATCAGTTCCGCAAACACAAATACGGTGCCTCCCTCAGCCACGACGGAGGTTACACCTGGGAAGACGCAACGGACCGGATCAGCGTGCCGGCCGGCATGAGCCACGGAACTGCCATCGCTGTTCCCGAGCATTACGTGAAGGCTTTGAGTGAGCATAATTTCAAAACTGCGCGTTTATGAAAAAAAAGCCTAGTTTCTTTGTGACCGTTCTCCTGGTGATGACAGCCTGTTCGGCCCCCATCAACAATAGAGGTTGGAACCTGGTATGGGAGGAAAACTTCGACGGGCCTGAGATTGACAGCGTTGTCTGGACAAGAGTAGAAAAGGGCGCTTCGGACTGGAACGACATGATGTCCCTCCGCAGTGACCTGGCCTTTATAGAAAACGGAGAACTGGTTCTTCTGGGGAAGAGGGGCGGCGAGGAAGATGACACTCCTTTCGTAAGCGGTGGAGTACACAGCCGTGGCAAGAAGTCCTTCCGCGAGGCAAGAATTGAGATTAAGGCCAAATTCAACTGCGTAGACGGCTTCTGGCCCGCATTATGGCTTATGCCCGAGGGCGCCCTTCCGGCTTCCACCTATGCCGAGGTGGACCTGATGGAGCATCTCAACGCAGATGATTTCGTCTATCAAACCCTCCATTCGCGCTATACGCTGGACGGTAATAAGGAACCGGCCCCTTATGCGACCCATCCCATTGACAAGGAAGGATGGAATATCTATGCTGCAGAGATATACCGCGACAGCGTATGCCTTTTTACCAACGGTGAAAAGACACTCTCCTATGCCCGTATGGAAGGTGTCCCCGGGCAATTTCCCTGGGCCGATTATCCCTTCTTCTTCATTTTGTCTAATCAGCTTGGGGGAAGATGGGTAGGACCTGTGAGCCATCCGGAACAACTGCCTTCCGAGCTCAGGATAGACTGGATTAAGGTCTATGAAAAACCCCACGAGCCTCTTCTCAATGGCAAGGACCTGAGTGGCTGGCAACAGTTCCTGAGAGAAGGGGAAGAAGCGGAGGAACCTACTTTTTCCGTTTCGGACGGGGTCCTGCATATCAGCGGAAAACCTTTCGGCTACATTCGCACGGATAAGAAGTATTCCAATTATACCCTTCACCTGGAATGGCGCTGGGCCGGCCCCGAAGGCGTAGACGGAGGCATTTACCACTTCCTGCAGGACGGGGACAAAGTATGGCCCTCCGGAGTGCAGATGCAGATGACGCCCAAAGATATGGGAGATTTGTTCGGAGGCATTCCCATTGAGGGGATAGAAGGTCCCTTCTATTGGAAGAAGCGCTTCGATGAGCAGTCGCACGAAAACCCCGTGGGAGAGTGGAATACCCTTGAATTTGTGTGCCGGGATGGCAATATCAAGGCCTTCCTGAACGGTTTTTTCATTAATGAAGCCAACTGCGCCGTGAAGGAGGGATATATTGGAATCCAGTCCGAAGGCGGCCCCATGGATGTAAGGAATATTTGGATAAGCAGCGCCCCCAAGGAGCAGGAAACGGCCCGGCCGGGGGACTTGATTCCGGCGCCGGTGGAGTATGCGCTCAAGGACGGCCTTGTGGAATCTGCCAAGGTGTTGCAACTGCCTCAGAAGGTAAAGATTTCCGAAAAGGCTCTTAGCAAACGCCTGAGCGGCAGGGAGTTGGCTCCTTGGCAAGTGAAAGGAGCCTACTGGCTGGAAGTGGGGAAGAAGGGCGTGAAGATAGAGGCGGCCGATGAGGAAGGCGTGTTCTACGCCCGCCAGTCCCTGAAGATGATGGCAGCTCTGGGCAGCGCCGTTACCTGCTGTACCATCCTGGACTGGCCGCGTTTCCAACACCGGGGCCTTATGTTGGATGTGAGCCGCCACTTCCAGGACCAGGCGTTTGTGGAGAAGCAATTGGAGATGATGGCTCTTCTCAAGATGAATCGTTTCCACTTCCATCTGGTGGACAACCCCGGCTGGCGCTTGCAGATAGATGCCTACCCTAAGCTTACCCAGTTAACCGCCTGGCGGCCTACCGCCTATTTCTGGGACTGGGAGGAGAACGAGACCGGGGGACCTTTCACCCCGGAAGGAACTCCCGGAGCCTATGGCGGCTATTATACCAAAAAGGACATTGCCGATATTCTGGCGTTTGCCGCTGAAAGGCACATAGAGGTAATACCGGAAATTGAAATGCCCGGACACAATTACGAGACCCGCGCCGCCTATCCCGAGCTGGCCTGCAGCCTTCCCGGCGGCGGAACGGATGCCTGGGAATTATGCCCCGGTAAGGAAAGCACCTACGAATTCCTGGAGAAAGTGCTTTTGGAAGTGTTTGAGCTGTTCCCCGGCCCCTATATTCACATTGGCGGAGACGAGGCCGGGAAAAACAATTGGAAGCGCTGCCCGGAGTGCCAGGCCCGGATGAAAGCCGAAGGACTTCAAAATGTGGAAGAACTTCAGAGCTACATGATTAAGCGTATGGAGCGTTTTGCCGGGGAACATGGCAAACGCATCATAGGCTGGGATGAGATTCTGCAAGGAGGTTTGGCTCCGGATGCCACCGTGATGTCCTGGCATGGGACAGAGGGAGGTGTAAAGGCCGCTGCCGAAGGGCACGACGTTATCTTCACTCCTACCCGTTACTTTTATCTGGATTATCAGCAGGATTCCACGCAGTATCGGCCCGTTGGACGGCTTCTTCCTCTGGAAAAAGTCTATTCCTTCGAACCCCTCGAAGGCGTTCCGGAGGCCGATGCGCACCATATCCTAGGTGTGCAGGGCTGCCTTTGGACAGAGTGGGTGCAGGAGGCCTGGCATGCAGAAATGATGCTCTATCCCCGAGCTTTCGCTATTTCCGAGGTGGGCTGGAGCCAGGCCGATAAGAAGGATTCTGCGGATTTCGAGCGCCGGGCACGGGCGTGGACCTCAGCAGCCCGGAACATGGGTTACAACGTGTATTAAACTAAATAAGGATAGTCATGAAAAGAAGAGACTTCATTAAAGTGTCCGGCGCTGCAGCGCTGGTGGCAGGAAGCGGCCAGCTGGCATCGGCCGCGGAGCAACTGACTCTGGAGGAAAGGCCCGACAAGCTCCTTGCATCGGCCCCTATGCTGCAGAACTTTGCGGAAACGTCGGTGGGTGTGGCCTTCGCGGTGAACGACCTTGCCAACGGTTATGTACTCATTGGCGAGAAGGCCGATTTGAGCGATGCCCGCAAAGTGCTTTGTGGAGGGTATCGGCTATGCGACATTGACGACCGCGTGATCCAGGTGCGCATCACCGGCCTGAAACCCGCAACGCGCTACTATTACCGCATTGGAGCGGACCGCATCCATTACGGTCACGGTTACGACATGAAGGTACTGGGTAACGAGGAGGATCCCCTGATTTATACTTTTGTTACGGCTGGAGAAGCCCTGAAAGGCAAATTCTGCGTTATCAATGACACTCACAGGAAATGGGAATCCCTGGGGCAGGTACTGGACAAGGTGGAAGCCCTGGCGCCGGCCTGCGTGGTGTGGAACGGAGACGCCTCCAATTCGGAGGAAACCCTGGAAGACCAGGTGCAGATTTTCCTGGACCATGACCTTCCCCGCAAGGACTATGCGGCCTGTACGCCCTATCTCTTCTGCCCGGGCAACCACGACTCCCGCGGCCGGGCCAACCGGCATCTGGAGAAGGTGTGGATGTACCGCCAGCCGGAAGAAAGGAATGTGCGTGACTGGGATTTGGGCCGGAACTTTGCCGTGCGCCTGGGAGATATGGCCCTGGTGGGCCTGGATACGGCCGAGGACAAGCTGGACACCAATCCCAAGTTTGCGGGCCTTTTCAAGAGCAAGGAGTACCGGGAGGCACAGACGGCCTGGCTGCGAGATGCCCTGGCCCGCCCGGAGATTGCATCGGCCCCTTTCCTGGTGGCCTTCTGCCATATTCCGCTCTTTGACGACGATCCTACGCACAACCCCGGCGACGTAGCTCCGGCCGATAAGGATCCCCAGTACCTCACAGACTTTGCATTCTGGCAACGCACCTGCGCGAATATGTGGGGCCCGCTGCTGCACCAGGCCGGCTGCCAGGTGCTGATAACGGCCCACATGCACCAATATCGATGCGACAAGCCGGCCGCAGATCGCTGCTGGACCCAGATTGTGGGTGGTGGCCCCGGCCTGAAGCCAGGCCCCAGTTACCCTACGGTCATTGAAGGCGAAGTGCTGAATGGCAAGCTGTGCCTCACGGTGTACAACATCCGGGACGGCGTGGTGCAGGAGGTTTTTGAATTTTCTCCCAGAATAAGTTAACCTGACTAAGGCACTCAATATGAGTAAAGTATACAAACTGGTCATCCTGCTGCTTTTGGCACTTCCCCTGAACTTACGCGCCCAGGAGTTACCGGAGGGCTGGAGCTTTGGCGGCTGGGAGTTCTTTGAAGTGTATCACGACTTCGGGAACAGCCCCTTCTTTGCTTCGTTTTACTTTGAGCATGACAACTACCATTACAAGTATTTTGACAACTGCTACACCCGCACCACGCTGGGCGTAAAGGTGCTGTCCTGGCTCAAGGCCGATGCAGCCTACGACTTTGTGGTAACACCGGTGGATATGAAGCACAAGCTGCTGCTGGACCTTACCGGAACGCTCAAGTCCGGTAACTTTACCGTGGCGCTCCGGGAACGCTACATGCATACCTGGACCCATGGAGGCGGAGCTCAGAGCAACGAACTCCGCTCCCGTCTGAAGTTGCAGTACTCCATCGCTGACAGCCGTTTTCGTCCCTATCTGGCCATTGAGGTGATTAGCTGGAAGGAGTGGATGAAGACCCGCCACTATGTGGCCTGTAACTACGATTTTACCTCCTGGATGCAATTGGAGGTGTATTACCTGTACTATACCCACAACGGCAGGCCTGCCCAGCACATCCTGGGCCTGGGTCTTAATTTTACCTTTTAGCGGGCAGTGTTTGTCAGGATTCAGGAAAGATTCACTAAATTTGTAGATATGAGAAAACCACATATCCTTCTTATTTCCACGGCTTTGCTCTTTCTGTGGGCCTGTATGGGGCCTGCAGAACCCGCCGGCCCGCAGGATTCCGACTTTGTGACCGAATACCTTACCCCGGTGCGCATTGTTTGCACGCAGGGCGCGGTTCAGAAGCCCGAACATTTGCTGGAGCCCTATGTGGGGCAGGTCTCTACCGATGAACCGGAGGTGACCACCTTTGGAAAAGGAGGCTATGTGGTACTGGATTTTGGCAAGGAAATCCAGGGCGGGCTGCAGCTTGTACGCAGTATAGCCGGCTCCAAGAATGTCAAGTTCCGGATTGTCCTGGGAGAGTCTGTGACGGAAGCGTTGTCGGATGTGCATAAGCCCGGCAGCACCGCCACCAACGACCACGCCATAAGGGATTTTGAACTGGCCGTTCCCTGGCTGGGCAGTGTGCAGGTGGGCAATAGCGGCTTCCGCTTCGTGCGTGTGCAGCTGGCCGACGGAGATGGGGGAGAGGTGCCCCTGGTGGCCGTTCGGGCCGTTTCCCAGTACCGGGATGTGCCTTACCTGGGCAGTTTCCGCTGCTCCGACGAGCGCCTGAACCAGATTTGGCAAACGGGCGCTTACACCGTGCACCTGTGCATGCAGGAGTATCTTTGGGACGGTGTGAAGCGGGACCGTCTGGTCTGGATGGGAGACATGCATCCGGAGATAATGACGCTGAATACCGTCTTTGGCAACCAGGCCGTTGTCCAGAAGAGTCTGGACTATGTGCGGGACAAAACCCCTTCCACTACCTGGATGAACGGCATTTGCTCCTACAGCCTTTGGTGGATTATCCTGCAGCACCACCTGTACCAGTGGTACGGAGACAAGAACTATCTGAAAGAGCAGCAGGCATACCTGACAGAACTCCTGCATACCGTGATGGCCAATCTGGACGGTTCCCGTGAGAATTACAAGGATGGCCGGTTCATAGACTGGCCCTCCAACGACCAGCCGGATGTGATTCACGCCGGGCTGCAGGCCCTGAGCGTGCGCGCCCTGGAAGCCGGGGCCGATATGGCCGGCTGGCTGGGAAATGCTTCCCTCAAAGACGAATGTCTGCTGGCTGCCGGAAAACTCCGGGAGTATGTGCCTGATATGGTGGGCAACAGCCAGGCAGCGGCCCTGTTGGCCCTGGAGGGGATGGTGGATGCCCAGGACGCGTCGGCCCTTATCCTTAAAAACGGGCCTGAAAAATTTACCTCCTTCATGGGATACTATCTTTTGGAGGCGCTGGCCGCCGGTGGCCATTACGCAGAGGCTATGGATTTGATATCGGCCTACTGGGGACGCATGCTGGACCTTGGCGCAACTACTTTCTGGGAAGACTTCAACTACGAGGATGGCAAGAACGCCGCCCGCATTGACGAGGTGGTTCCCAAGGGAAAGTTTGACATTCATGCCGATGGCGGCGCCTGGTGCTACGTGGGCCTCCGTCACAGTTTCTGCCACGGCTGGGCCAGCGGCCCCACGGCCTGGCTGAGCGAGCATGTGCTGGGCATTGTGCCCATGGGCGTTGGCTTCAGCGAGGTGTACATAGAGCCTCATCTGGGTAATCTGGATTGGGCCGAAGGCACTTTCCCCACGCCCTACGGCGTTATCTCCGTCCGGCATGAGAAAAGGCCCGACGGAAGTGTGAAATCCAGCGTGAAACTCCCAAAAGGCATTACGAGATTATGAGACGCATCGCCATACCCCTGCTGCTTTTGCTGGCTTCCTGCCGGCCGTCCTTCGAAGTGTACGACCTTCGCTGCGAAGGGCTGGAGGAACCGCTGGCCATAGACAATGCCCAGCCGCATTTCAGCTGGAAGATTCGTTCGGATAAACCCATGACGCAGGCCGCCTACGAATTAGAAGTGGGCTCCTGGCAGTCCGGAAAGGTTGAGTCCTCAGACCAGGTTATGGTGCCGTATGGCGGGGAAGCGTTGGCCGGGCGACAGCTCACCTGGTGGCGCGTGCGGGTGTGGAACCAGGATGGCAAAGCCAGTGCCTGGAGCCCCAAACAACGCTTGGGTGTGGGCGCGTTGAACTGTCTTCACGGAGAGTTCATTGGAGCGGCCCCGGGAGAGGGAAGAGAAGTACTTCTGAGGAAGGTGTTCGAAGTGGAAAAGGCCGGGAAAGCGCTTTTGTACGTTTGCTCTCTGGGATATCATGAGGTCTCCGTAAACGGAAACAAACTGTCCAATGCCGTACTGCAACCGGCGGTTTCGCAGCTGGACAGGCGGGCCCTGATTGTCACTTATGAGGTCCCCCTGAAGAAAGGTGTTAACGAACTGGTCATTGCAGCCGGCTCCGGCTGGTATAAGCCCACCACCTTTGGCACTGTATATGACGGCCCGCTGGTAAAGGCCGAACTGGACCTTTTCGGAAAGGCCGAGGTGCTTACCGATGCCTCCTGGGAAGGAGCCTGGAGCGGCCGCCGGGACCTGGGTACCTGGACACCCCACCGCTTTGGCGGAGAGGAAATCCGGGCCGGTTTTGAGCCCGAGTGGGGCCAGGTGGATGTGGTGAAGGTGGACGGCGTAGTGGAAAGCCAGCAGATGTGTGAGCCCATCCGCGTGTTGGAAACCCTGCTGCCGGTCTCTGTTGAGAATTTGGGTGAAGGACGCTATCTGGTAGATTACGGCCGCATTGTGAACGCCATGATGGACGTGACGCTGCCGGCACTTCCCGCCGGAACGGAGGTGGTTGCTACTTTCAGCGATTTCCGTTATCCGGATGGCCACCTGGAAGAAGCTACCATGGGCCGGGACGTTTACATCACTTCCGGTAAGAAAGACCGTTTCCAGAGCCGTTTTAACCATCATCTGATGCGTTACATGCTCCTGGAAGGCTTTTCCGAGGCTCCCAAGGCAGAGGAACTGAAAGCCCTGAGAATAGGCGACGACATTCCCTGGGAGGGTTCTTTCGAGAGCTCGGATCCGGAGCTGAATGCTATCTATAGGCTGGTGGAGGCATCGGCCCGCAACCTTACTTTTGGAGGTTATATGGTGGACTGCGCCAGCATTGAGCGGCTGGGATATGGCGGGGACGGCAATGCATCGGCCCAAACGCTGCAATCCATGACCTTCGCGGCTCCCTTGTACCTGAACTGGCTGCAAGCCTGGGCCGATTCCCAGCGCCCTGACGGCGGCCTGCCTCACACCGCGCCCAATCCCTACACGGCAGGCGGCGGCCCTTACTGGTGCAGCTTCCTGGTGCAGGCGGCCTGGCGCACTTATATGAATTATGGGGACAGAAGGCCCCTGGAACGTTTCTACCCAGCCATGATTCATTGGCTGGATTACGTGGATGCCTATACGGTGGACGGGCTTTTGAAGGCATGGCCCAATGAAAAATACCGCGGCTGGTACCTGGGAGACTGGGCAGCCCCGCAGGGAGTGGATGTGAATGACCCGGCATCGGTGGACCTGGTGAATAACTGCGTCCTTCTGCAGGTGTATGCCTGCCTGGAGCAGATGGCCCCGCTCATGGGTGACCATCCTGCTCCGTTCCGTGCCCGCCACGAAGCCCTGGCCAGGCGCATCCAGGAAGTGTTTTACCATGATGGCATATACGCTTCCGGCAGCCAGATTGATATGGTGTACCCGCTGCTCACGGGCGTGGCTACCGAAGCGGGGAAAGTTGTATCGGCCCTGAAAGAACGCACCTCCGGCGTATATGGTGGCCATCTGGCCACCGGCCTGGTAGGTGTTCCGGTTGTCACCGAATGGGCTACCAAGGCCGGGGAAGCAGACTGGCTGTATGGCCTTCTGAAGCTGCCCGGTTATCCCGGTTACCTGTACATGATTGAAAACGGGGCCACGGGCGTTTGGGAAGAGTGGGACGGCGGCCGCAGCCACCTGCACAACTGTTACAACGGCATAGGTAGCTGGTTCTACCAGGCCCTGGGCGGCATTGTGGCCCTGGAGCCCGGTTACAGACGGGTACGGATTGCGCCCCAGAATCCTGCCGGACTGGAATGGGTGAAGGTGGTCCAGCCCACCCCGTATGGTCCCATCACGGTAGAGCGGCACGGAACAGAGGTGAGTTACACCGTGCCGGTAGGTGTGACCGTGGAAGAAACCAATTGATAATTAGAACATTAAATATATAGCTCCCTCCTGGTAAGGAGGGGAGAGCAAGACTTAAAACACAGACTATGAGCAGTTTACGTCCACGCACCGTTTTGTTGGCTTTGCTGGCAGCGGCCGGTCTGGCCCAGGCCCAGACTTTTGACAGTCAGAAGACCTATGAAATCTCCACTCCCGATGGGCTGGTTCTGGATAACCAGTGCAGCGTTAAGACGGAGACAGGCCTTGTGTTGGGCCACCCCGAAGCAGGGAATACCGGCCAGGTATGGCAACTGCTCAAGGTGGGGAAGGATACTTATGAACTGGTGAACGGGTATTCGTTCCAGGCGCTGGACAACGGCGGCGGAAAAGTGGAAGAACCCGTTATCCAGTGGCCGCAGGAGAAGGAAAACACCAATCAGCACTGGAAAATAACCCGCCACAAGGACGGCACTTACAGCTTTATCAACCTGGCAACGGGAATGGCCCTGAGCCCTAAGAAAGAGGCCCGTTTCGGAGAGCCGGTATGGCAGCTTAAGGCCAATTCGGGCAGCCGGCTCCAGCGCTGGACCATCCGGGAATCGGCCACAAAGGTGGAGTTCCTTATTCCCAAGACTTCTTCCACCAACGACTGGGAGAACGAGAAAGTGTTCGCCATTAACAAGGAACCGGGCCATCCCACGCTCATCCCTTATGCCAGCGAGGAGGAAATGGTGGCCGATGGCGCCTATGAGCATCCCTGGGAGCGTACGGCCTCCAGCCGCTACCTGCTGCTTAACGGCAAGTGGAAGTTCCACTGGGTGAAGGCCCCCGAGGAAAGGCCCGCGGGCTTCTTCAAGCCCTCCTATGATGTGAGCAGTTGGGAAGAGATAGACGTTCCTTCCTGCTGGGAAATGAAGGGATATGGCACCCCGCTCTATACCAATGTGACTTATCCTTTCCTGTGCAATCCTCCCTTTATCCAGGCGCAGAAAGGGTATACCATGGAGCAGGAGCCCAACCCCGTAGGCTCTTACAGAAGGGATTTCACCCTGCCTGAGGACTGGGCCGGCCAGGAAGTATTCCTGCATTTTGACGGCGTGTATTCGGCTTTTTACGTTTGGGTGAACGGCAAGAAGGTGGGTTACAGCCAGGGAGCCAACAACGACGCAGAATTCAACATCTCGTCCTTTGTGAAGAAGGGCAGTAATACCGTGGCCGTTGAGGTGTACAAGTGGAGCGACGGATCCTACCTGGAAGACCAGGATATGTTCCGC
>DFLI01000121.1:893-7129 GCA_002373715.1 Bacteroidales bacterium UBA3623 | reverse complement strand
GAAATGGGCGGAGAAGTGCTCTTTGTGGAAAGCCAGGTGGCTTCCGGCAAGGGCAACCTGTCCATGACGGGTAACCTGGGAGATGTAATGAAAGAAAGCGCCCAGATTGCCTGGCAATATATTAAGGCCCATCCCGAACTGGCCGGCACCACCACCGAGGAGTTCATGAAAAAGGACATCCACCTGCACGTTCCGGAAGGCGCCACGCCCAAGGACGGTCCTTCGGCCGGTATTACCATGGTAAGCTCCATGGTGAGCGCCCTGCGGGGCCAGGCTCCCAAAAAGGGCATTGCCATGACAGGTGAAATGACCCTCCGTGGCCGCGTGCTGCCGGTGGGAGGCATCAAGGAAAAGATTCTGGCCGCCAAACGCGCCGGCGTGCACACCATCGTGATTTCGGAGGAAAACCGAAAAGATGTAGAGGATATCAAGGAAATTTACATAAAAGGTCTTATCTTTGTCTATGTTAAATCCATAGCCGATGTCATTGACTTCATTTTCTAATCTCACTGACATAGCCGCCATGCAGGGCGGCCGGCCGGAGGCCGCGGGGGATAATAGGGGGCAAAGCCCCCTCAGACAAAGATAGTGGGGAGGCTGAGCAATGGACGTTAAGATAGAACAAAGCTGGAAAAACGCACTCGCGGGCGAATTCGAGAAACCGTATTTCGCTTCGCTGGTGCGCTTTCTGCATCAGGAAAAGGCCGATGGGAAGGTTATCTACCCGCCCGGAAGCCAGATTTTCCATGCCTTCGACCTTACGCCCGTACCCAATGTAAAGGTGGTCATCCTGGGGCAGGACCCTTACCACGGTCCCGGCCAGGCCATGGGCCTTTCCTTCTCGGTGCCGGACGGCATTCTGGCCCCTCCCTCCCTTAAGAATATCTTCAAGGAAATAGAGAGCGACCTGGGCGTGCGTATGAGCGGCGCTACCAACCTGGAGCCCTGGGCCCGGCAGGGCGTACTGCTGCTGAACAGCGTGCTCACCGTGCAGGCGGGGCTTCCCACCTCTCACAGCCGCATTGGCTGGCAGGAGTTCACCGACGCCGTTATCCGCTACCTGTCGGCCCAGCGCAGCGGGCTGGTTTTCCTGCTCTGGGGCCGATACGCACAGGAGAAATCGGCCCTTATTGACACTTCGCGGCACCATGTGCTGCTGGCCGCGCATCCTTCCCCGCTGGCCCGTGGAGCCTTCTTCGGCTGCCGGCATTTTTCCAAGACCAATCAAATCCTAGTTTCCGAGGGCCTGGAGCCCATAGACTGGCAATTATGAAACACGTTGCACTTTTCCCCGGCTCGTTCGATCCGTTTACGGCGGGCCATCTGAACATCCTCAAGCGCGCCCTCACCATGTTTGACGAAGTGGTGGTGGCCGTGGGTATCAACCAGGACAAACCGGGTTTCTTCTCCATGGACAAGCGGCTGGATATTATCCGCCAGGCCACGCAGGGCATGTCCGGCGTGTCGGTGATTAAGTACGACAGTCTCACCATAGATGCCTGCCTGGAAAGGGATATCCATCATATTGTGAGGGGCGTGCGCAACATGATAGACTTTGAAACGGAGCGTTCCATAGCCGACGCCAACCGCCGCCTGGCCCCGGAGATTGAAACCATCATCATCCCTACGGCTCAGGAGTTCGCCCATATCAGTTCCTCTGCCGTGCGGGATATCCTGCGACACGGAGGAGACTATTCCACCTTTATTCCGGAAGGGGTTGTCTTATGAAGAAGCTTGTTCTGGCGCTGGGGGCCCTTCTGGCCTGTTTCGTTTTGCGCGCCCAGGAACCTTATCCGGAACTGGGGAGCAAGCTGGACCAGTACTTTCTGGCCCTGGCCGGAGAACCTGTCTCCGTGCAAAACGAAGAGTGCGATTTCCTCATTGAAACCTGCCAGGATTCCTTGGTAAGGCAGTATACCGCCCTCAAGATTTACGACCATTACCTCAAGTCCAAGATTATGGGAGACGAGGCCGTGGCAGTACACGTGGCCCGCAAGTGGTTCCTTTCCGGCAAGGTGAAGATGAAGACGGACGAAGACGTTCTCCACGCCCAGATTTTTGTGAGGTTCAACGAGAACTCTCTCATCGGCTGCCCTGCCCCTGCAATCACCCTCTTTACCCCCGACAGCACCAAGCTGCGCATCCCCGCCAAGGAGGAATACTCCGTGCTGTATTTCTACGACACGGGCTGCTCCACCTGCAAACGGGAAACGCCCAAGCTGCTGGCGCTCACGGAATCCGGCAATTATCCAATTAAGGTATATGCCATTTACGTGGGTTCTTCCCGGGAGGAATGGGATGCCTGGCAGAAAGGCAAAGACGCTTTCATCCACCTGTGGGATCCCACCATCAGTTCCGACTGGCAGCTTCTTTATGGCGTTCTGCAAACCCCGAAGATGTTCCTGGTGAACTCTTCCGGCACCATCGTGGGCCGCGGGCTGGATGCATCGGCCCTGGAGCTTCTGATGAACCGGGAGTTCTCCAAGGAAGAATATGTTTACGGCGAGGCCTCCGAGATGGAACGCCTGGCTCAGCTGTTCAGTGTATACGGAGACACGCTCAAAGTGTCAGACGTTATGTCTGTGGCCGATTATATGGCAGCCCGCTCCTTCGCCGAAGGGGACGTGAACACCTACAAGCAGGTGTTCGGAGACATGCTGTATTACCTCTTCTCCCAGCGCACGGAAGTGTATAGGGAAGCCGGCGTTTCCTTCATTCAGAAGTACATTGAGAGGCCGGAAATATGGACCACTGAGGCCGATAAAGCCCAGGTGACTTCCCTAGGAGAGCTTATGGTAAGCCTGGCCAGCCGTACGCCGGTGGGCTCCCAGGTGCCGGACCTCACGGTGCCGGGTGAACTGCACCGCCGGCCCGGCCTGTTCTGCAAAGGCGTGAAGAAGGGAGATTTCCGGCTTCGTAAACTGAAGGGAAACCCCGCCTATCTGGTGTTTTACACCGGAGGATGCCAGGCCTGCCAGGAGATACTGGCCGCCGTGGATGATTTGGTGGCCCAGAACCGCAAAGTGCGCGTTCTGCTCATAGATATGGATGCCCTGTTTAACGACTATCCGGACAAAGCCACGGAGCTGTTGGATACCTTCGACCTTTCGGTGCTGCCCTTCGTGCTGCAGCTGGACAAGAAAGGGGTTGTGCAGCACCGGTATGTGAATTTATTGAAATAATTCGCTACCTTTGTGCCCGTTATGCCCCGCAAACTGAAGCATATACCCGGAGTAGACCCCGCCTATCTGGAGAAGCAGAAAGAAATGCTCCTCCGCAAAAACCGCTACATGCTGTACTTTAACGACAGCGAAATGGCGGCCATAGACGAGTACTGCTCCCGCTTCAAGGTACACGCAAAAGCCACCCTTTTCCGGGAGGCCATCATGAGTAAAGTTCTCTCCGAGTTAGAGGAGAATCATCCTACCTTATTTTAATGGACTACGCAAAAGCCCCGCTTCTTTTCCTGCTGCTGGCCCTGGTGTTTGTAAACCCTGCTCCGGCCCGCGGGCAGATGGTATATGACATGGAGAAAACCCAGTTCCAGGCCCCCAAGGTGCCGGAATCCATGGTGTTTGCCGGCCAAACCTACCGCTTTGACAGGCCAGACCTGTACGAGCGCATGGACCGGGAACTCATAGCTTTCTCCTTTGCCCATACCAACTCGGTGCTCATGCTCAAGAGGGCTAACCGCATGTTCTCCCAGGTGGTCCCCATCCTTAAGAAGAATGGTATCCCCGAGGATATGAAGTATCTGATGGCCATCGAGTGCAACCTGGACCCTAAGTCCGTGAGTGTGGCGGGCGCCAAGGGCCCCTGGCAGTTTATGAAGGCATCGGGCCGGGAATACGGGCTGGAGGTAAACGATGAAGTGGATGAGCGTTTCCACATCCGGAAAGCCACCGAGGCCGCCTGCAAGTATCTGAAGGACGCCTATGCCAAATACGGAGACTGGTTAACCGTAGCCGCCAGCTACAACGCCGGCCAGGGTGGCATCTCCCAGCGCATTTCCATCCAGCGTCAGAAAAAGGCCCAGGACCTGCAACTGCCCGACGAAACCTCCCGCTACATTTTCCGCCTCCTCACGGCCAAATATTTCTTTGAAAATCCGGAGGCCTTTGGTTTCCACGTGGAGCCGGAAGAGTGCTATCCGTACGTTCCGCCCAAGGAAACCGTTTCCGTCAGCGGCCCCATTCCAAGCCTGACAGACTTTGCCGAGGAACACGGTACTACGTATTTCTTCCTGAAAGAAGCCAATCTCTGGCTCCGCAGCGACAAACTCACCAACAAAGCCGGCAAAACCTACAAGATTGCCATTCCCTAGCGAATGACAATCCGGTGGATTCTTCTCGGAATAGAGGCCAGGATTTCGTAGGGAATAGTGCCCAGGATGCCGGCCAGTTCGGAAACGGTAGGGTCCTGCCCGAAGACGGTGACGGTGTCTCCCACGGCGCAAGGTACGCCGGTTACATCCAGCATACACATATCCATACAGATATTGCCGATGGTGGGCACACGGTGGCCGTTAAGGGAGAAGGAAGCGGCGCCCCGGCCCAGGTGGCGGTCTATGCCATCTGCATAGCCCACCGGAATGGTGGCGATGGTGGTGCCTTCGGTAGCCTTGCCCCATCGGCCGTAACCCACGGTGTCTTCGGGGCCCAGATGCTTGATTTGCAGAATCTTAACCTTTAACGAAGCGACGGGGGCCAGGTGTACGTCCGGGAGGGCGCTGATGCCGTAGATGCCAATACCCAGGCGAACCATATCGTACTGATACTGGGGGAAACGCTCTATACCGGCCGAATTAAGGATGTGCCGCATGGGCTTGTAACCGATGCCGTCAATTAATTGCTGGGTGCGCTTCTCGAAGAGATTGAGCTGGGCGTAGGTGAAGGCGTCCTGGTCCGGTTCATCGGCCACACAGAGGTGCGAAAAGATGCCTTTCACGCGAACCTCAGGGTTCTCATTCAAATACTGGATGAGTTCCGGAAGCTCTTCTCCCATGAAGCCCAGGCGGTGCATGCCGGTGTCCAGTTTGATGTGGATAGGATAATCCTTCATGCCCTTTTCCCGCAGGATGGAAACCAGCTTTTTAAGGGAAAAGAGGTTAGGGATGGAGGGTTCCATGCGGGTTTCAATGATTTCCGGATAGAAGTCTGTGCCGGCGGTGAGCACCAGGATGGGCAGGGAAATACCGTTGCGGCGCAGCTCCAAACCCTCTACAGGGTAGGCCACGGCCAGGTAGTCTGCTCCGGCGCGCTGCATCATGGCGGCGAACTCCACACCTCCGTGCCCATACGCGTTGGCCTTGACCAAAACCAGCAGTTTGGTCTGGGGCTCCAGCAGGGAGCGGAAGTATCGGTAGTTCTCCGTGGCAGCCCTCAGACTGAGCTCCAAGCGGGAAAAATCATCGGCAATCACAGTGCAAAAATAACACTTTTTGACTGACATTTAGTCATAAAAATTGTATTTTTGTAGGGAGGCGCGGTATTTGAAGAATGTGCCCGTGAACATTAAAAACTTAAGAATATGTCCAGTACAAGTATATGGATTCTGATGATTGTCGTAATGGTTCTGAGCCTGCTGGTGCAGAACATGCTGCAACGTCGTTTCGATAAATACAGTGAGGTGCCCATTGGCGTTACCGGAGCCGAGGTAGCCAGCCGCATGTTGGCCGCCCATGGCATCCGGGACGTGAAGATTGTGTCCATTCCGGGCAAACTGTCAGACCATTACGACCCTACCACCCGCACGGTGAACCTGAGTGAAGGGGTTTATTATGGCAGGTCGGTAGCCTCCGCTGCCGTGGCCGCCCACGAGTGCGGACATGTGGTGCAGCACGCCACGGGCTATGCTCCGCTCAAGATGCGTTCTGCCCTGGTGCCGGTAGTTTCCTTCTCCAACAACATTGTATCCTGGGTACTCCTGGCCGGCGTGCTCCTGATTAACGTGATACCCTCCCTGCTATGGCTGGGAATAGGACTTTTTGCCCTTACTACCCTGTTCAGTTTCATCACCCTGCCGGTGGAAATCAATGCCAGCAATCGGGCCGTGGCCTGGCTGGAGAATGCCGGAATAGTAAACTACGAAACCAAGCCTATGGCGCAGGATGCCCTCAAATGGGCCGCGTACACATACGTTATTGCCGCCCTGGGCTCCCTGGCCACGCTCCTTTACTATATTTCAATAGCTAACAGAAGGAACTAGATAGTCAATCCGGCTTTCACCTTTTCTGC
>DFLI01000121.1:0-780 GCA_002373715.1 Bacteroidales bacterium UBA3623 | reverse complement strand
CCGGCTCCGCGGCCGGTGATGAGGTTGCCATCCGTGACGGTGCCTTCCAGGGTATGAACGGCGCCTTTGGCTATGAGAGCATCTTCAAAGCCGGGGAAGCAAGTGAACTTGCGGCCTTCCAGACCAGGCAGCTGGGATACCACCAGGCCGGGGGCGGCGCAAATGGCGGCTACGGTACCGCCGCGCTGCCAGTGATCTTGCAGAATTTCCATAAGCTCAGCGTGCTGGGCCAAGTTCTTGGAGCCGGGCATACCACCGGGGAAAATCATCACGTCAGAGGCTTCGGTGCCGGGTTCCACCACTTCTGCATCGGCCCAACTGGTGTCTGCCGTTACTTCCAGCCCATGAGAACTTTCCACCATATATTCCTCTGTAATGGATATAGTCACAACCGGCACACCGCCGCGCAGCAGAACATCCCGCGTGGCCAGGGCTTCCATGTCTTCGAAGCCGTTAGCCAAGAATAAATTTACTCCCTTCATACGATATCAAATTTCACCAAAGTTAATAAAAATCCAAAGAATTGTTATATCTTTGCAGCCCGGTATTGAACTGTGGTGTAATGGTAGCACTAGGGATTTTGGTTCCCTCAGTCAGCGTTCGAATCGCTGCAGTTCAACGTTATTAGGCGCCTTAATGGCGCCTTTTTCGTTGAACTGCAGCGACAGAATCTTCGATTCATTGGTGAGAGGACTCCCCAAACCCCTCCCTCGTCGCTTTGCGACGGAACAAATGTCAACAAGAAGAGGAGCACGATCTGATGTGACCCCCAAAAGTTGG
>DFLI01000110.1 GCA_002373715.1 Bacteroidales bacterium UBA3623 | reverse complement strand
GCACTGCTCTCTCAGCTCCGCTCCCGCTTTGTGAACGTTCCGGCCTCTGAGCCCACCCTGAAGGACATTTCCGTCCTGGACATGGTAAAGGACGCCATTCCGTCCCACGTAGAGCCTCGCGCCAACGACGTGCTCTCTTTGAGCGAAGCCTGGTACATCCGCCTCATGGCCTCCAGGCTAATCGGGGAGTCGTCATCCCCGGCCCAGACCGGGGATCTCCTGGAGAAGATTCTTTCTTGCCGCAATGGAGACGGCGGTTTTGGCTGGTTTGAGGGCATGAGCTCCAACGCCATCATTACGGCCGTTGTGCTGGAGCGCATGGCGCTGCTCCGGGAGCGCGGGTTTGAGATCCCGGATATGTCGGCCAGCGTTAAGTTCCTGGATAATAAACAGTTCGGAACCAGCTTCCCCGTTTGGTGCGGCTGGCTTTCCGACGCCCAGTATATGCGCGTACGCGCCCTTTACCCTCAGGTTCCCTTTGAGGTAAAGCCTGTATCGGCCACCGATAAGAAGCGTCTTGCAGATTTCAAGAAAGACGCGAAGGCATACCTTACGCCTGGCAAGAAAGACGGCCGCGGGCTGGAGGGCCAGATCCTGGCCAAGGCCCGTCGTCTGCTCACCCTTCGCAGCCTCCTGGCTTCCTCCGAGGGGCAGGCGCTGGCCAAAGCGTGGGACATCGGCCTTTCCTCCAAACTGGAGAAATCCATGCAGGCCGATGTAACCTCCCTCCTGGAATACGCCGTGGAGCACCGTGACGGCGGCTATTACTACCCCAACGCAGTAATGCCTTACCGTGGCCTTCTGGAAAGCGAAGCCTACGCCCACGCCCTCCTGTGCCAACTTTTGGATTCTTCCGTCATTCCCGGCTCGTCTTCTTTCGTCATTCCCGGCTCCGACCGGGAATCTCCCGCCCACACAATTGCCGACGGCATCCGCCTCTGGCTCATGCTGCAGAAAGAAACGCAGCACTGGGATACCGAACCGGCCTTCATCGATGCCATTACCGCCATTCTGGATGGCTCCGAGGCCGTTTTGAATACGCGGGTACTGGCTTTGAGCGCCACCTATGAGGCCCCGTTCCACAAGATTCAGGCGGCCGGTAACGGTTTCACCGTGGAGCGACAGTTCTTCCGCGGCGTAGTGGAGGAGCGTCTGTTCGACAATAAGACCGGTCCCAACGACGAAGTGTTCAAGTGGGAACCCCTGCAGCCGGGAGAATCCGTGAAGGTAGGGGAGAAGATTCGGGTAGAGTATAAGATATGGAATGCGGAGAACCGCAGCTTTGTGAAGCTCACGGCCGGCCGGGAGGCTTCCCTGCGGCCCGTGGAGCAGCTCTCCGGCTATGTGGGTTGGGGCTTGCTGCGTCCGCTCCGCGGAGGTCACACCTGGACCTTTACGCCCAGCGGTTACCGCCATGTGAAGGCATCGGCCACCGAATTCTACTTTGACAGCTATCCCGAAGAAGGCACCGAGCTTTCCGAAGAGTTCTTCGTTACGCAGGCCGGCCGCTTTGTGGCCCCCGTCACCGTCATCGAATCCCTCTACGCGCCCCACTACCGTGCCAACTCCGCCTTCCGCCCCGCATTGACATCTAAATAAAAAAACAGCAGCTTTCAAGGCTGCTGTTTTTTTGTGGGCGGTGGCGGATTCGAACCGTCGACCCTCTGCTTGTAAGGCAGATGCTCTGAACCAACTGAGCTAACCGCCCGAAACGGGATTGCAAAGGTAGTAATTAAATTTGAATTGACAAATTTTATCGCTAACTTGCGACTCAAATTGTTAAAAAATGCTTCAAGTCATTGTTCTGGCTATATTGCCGCCCTTCATTCTGCTGTACTGGGTATACCAGCAGGACAAGTTACAGAGAGAGCCCACGAAAAACCTGGTAAAAGCCTTTTTCTATGGCTGCCTCTCGGTATTTGCGTCCCTTCTTATCTCCATTCCGAGCATGAAGATTGGGCTTTTCCCGCAGAAGATAGCTTCTTACTGGGACGCCTTCCGTACGGCTTTCTTTGGCGCCGCCATCCCGGAAGAAACCGCCAAGCTGGTGCTGCTTTGGCTCTTCCTCCGCAAGTGCAAGGACTTTGACGAGCGTATGGACGGCATTGTGTACGCCGTATGCGTGGGTATGGGTTTCGCCTCCTTTGAGAATATCGAATACCTCTTTGCTGCCGATACAGACTGGGTTACCGTAGGTTTGGGCCGTTCCATTACGGCCATCCCCGGTCACTTTGGCTTTGCCGTAATTATGGGATACTACTTCTCCCTGTATTACTTTGACAATTATCGCGCTCCCGGTGCCGGTCTCAAGATGTGGCTGTATCCGGTGCTGCTGCACGGCCTCTACGACTGGATTGCCATGAGCCAGGAGGTTTCCTCGGAGCTGGGCGGTGCCATCGGCCTGGCCATTCTGCTTATGTGCTTCTGGCTGCTCAGAACTTCCCGCAAGCACATCAAGACTCACCTCATTGCAGATTCTAAGCGTCCTGCCATGCATATTGACGAACAATAATCATCGCAGATATGAAAAAGCTTATCCTCTTTGTCCTGGCCGCAGCCGTTACTTTCCAGGCCGGCGCCCAACAAATAAAGAAAGGTTCCATAGAGAATGTCCCCAGTCAGGGCTCTTACCATCCCACCTATTCCAGCGATGGCGCTTCCTACCTTCCTAAGAATGTCATCCTCATGATTGGTGACGGTACCGGTCTGGCTCAGATTACCGCTGGTTATTTTGCCAATAACGAGGAACTTACTTACTTCAATCTCAAGCATTTGGGATGGGTAACCACCAAGAGCGCCACAGATTTCACCACGGATTCTGCCGCCTCCGGTACCGCTTATGCCACCGGCCAGAAAACGTACAATTACGCTATCGGCATGGATGTGAACAAGCATCCCATCCCCAACATTCCCGAGCGCGTGATTGGAGAAGGCATCATCTCCGGCATAGTCTCTACGGACGACCTTAACGGCGCCACCCCGGCCGCCTTCTTCGCCCACCAGGAGAATCGCGGAATGACAGATGAAATTTGGGCCGATATGCCCGGCAGCGTGCTCCGCTACTTTGCCGCCGGCAACAAGGAAAGCTTTGAAAAGCGCCCCGAGGCCACGCAGAAGGCCATTAAGGATGCTTACACCGTAGTTTATTCCCTGGATGATCCGGCTTGCGCCACCGCCGAAAAGCTGGGCGTGTTGCCTCCCAAGGTAGAAACCGGTTACATTGTGAACGGCCGCACGGATTTCCTGCCCAAGGCCACCCGTCAGGCCATCGACTTCCTGAATACCCGCTCCAATGAGGGCAAGGGCTTCTTCCTCATGGTAGAAGGCGCCCGCATAGACAAGGCCTGCCACAGCAACGATTTCCCCAGCGCCGTGAAGGAACTGCTGGACTTCGATAAAGCCATTGCCGAGGCCATCAAGTTTGCCGACGAAGACGGCAACACGCTGGTTATCATTTCTGCAGACCACGAAACCTCCGGTCTGGTGGTTTGGGACGGCAACCCCAAGGAAGGCAACGTAGAGGGCGTGCACATTAGCGGAAGCCATACTGCAACCCCCGTTCCTCTCTTCGCTTATGGCCCTCACGCACAGGACTTTATGGGCGTTCAGGGTAATGAACAGGTAGCCCAGAAGATTCTGAAACTGCTTCTGGCCAAATAAAGCTTGCATAAAACGTGAACTACTCCCCGAAAAAACTTCTCCTAGGCTTATTACTGATATTTTCTTTCCCCCTCTTGGCTTTGGCCGATGGGGGAAAGGAATTTTCAGTGCGCATATATTTCCGCCTGAACCAGAGTTTCTACGAACCGGGCCTTCTGTCCAATGAGCAGTCTCTGGATTCACTGGCGGCCTTTTTGAAAACCGTTGACGGCAAAGATATTTTGCGGGCCGATGCAGTAGCCTACGCTTCCCCCGAGGGATACTCCCTGGTGAATGAGGATTTGTGCCAGCAGCGTCTGGATGCCGTGGAGTCCATCCTTCTCACACGTTTCCCCCAATTAAGCGGGAAACTGCGCCTGCGGGTGGGAGGAGAAGACTGGGAGCAGCTTCGCCGGAGCGTGAAGGCCGATAAACGCCTCCTGTGGGAATCTCCGGAGCGTTACGACCTCATGAACGAGATTCTGAATGATGAATCCCTTAGCAACGATGCCCGGAAAGTGCAGCTGCAAACCCGTCTGGAGAGCAATTGGTACGGATATCTCCGCTGGATTCACTATCGCTACCTCCGCCGCGTAGAAATTACAATAGTTTGCAAGGCCGATGAGCCTGTGCAGGAACCGCAGCCGCAGCCCGAACCGGAGGCTCAGCCGGAGCCCCAGCCGGAACCTCAGAAGGTGACCGAAGTTCCGGAACAGCGGGTAGATCCCAATGTGGTTCTGGATAACCCTAAGGCTGCCCCGAAGGTTCTGCGCCCCTTGTTCAGCGTGGGCACCAACGCTCTGTACGATGCCTTAATTACTCCCAACATTTCTCTGGAAGTGCCCATTGGCAAGCGCTGGAGCATTTTTACAGACTATACCTTCCCCTGGTGGCTTTCCCGTGAGAATAACCGCGCCTGGCAGGCCCAGAAATGGGATTTGGGCGTGCGCACCTGGCTGGGTAAGCGCAGTGAAGACCCCATGCGCGTGTTAAGCGGCCATTTCCTGGGCTTGGACCTGGGCGCCGGCTACTACGACATAGAACCTTACCACACGGGCTATCAGGGCGAATTTGTTACGGCAGGCCTTGAATATGGCTATGCCTTCCGCTTGGGAACCCACTGGCGCCTGAACCTGGAGCTGGGTCTGGGTTGGATGGGCACCCGTTACCGTCGGTACGAGGGAAATGCCAATGACGAAAAGCTCCTGCATCAGTACGATGGCTGGTACCACTGGTTCGGCCCTACCAAAGTGGGTGTAGAATTCAAGTACATCTTTGCCTCCCGCAGGCGATAAGAGAAAGCCCGCCATTTCTGGCGGGCCCGGTTAAATAAGTGCAACATGAAAGGATTTTATCCTTTTGCGGCTTGCCGATAATCGGCAGGGGATTGCCCCGTTATGTCTTTAAAGTTTCGCCAGGCCGTTGTGCGTGAGCGGTAACCGGCGTTGAAGAAGGCGCTCTGTACGTCCGTGTCCGGGTTTTGCTGGATTTGGGCGGCCACGCTGGCTACACGCTTGGCGTTTACCAGTTCCTTGAAACCGCTGCCGGTTTCCTGCAGGATAACCCGGCTAAGGTAGGTTACATTGGTGGCACAGAGGCGGGAGAGGGAAGACAGGGAAAGGTCCGGATTTCTCCAGACTTCTTCCTCGTCCATGAGGCGGCATACGCGGGACCAGAGGTCCGGTTCATTGGGGGCCGATGCCGCCTCCGTCGAGATAGCTTCTTCCGGCATCATAACAACCTGCTTATTCGGGCGGATGCGCTCTTCCAGCTCATATTCTGTGGAAAGGACGTAGAACGTACCTACCAGCAGGGGAAGAATAATGAGCAGGACGGGGGAGTTGGTGAGCATGAGCGCAATGTGCACGCAGCAAATAATCAGGAGCCCTAGTGCATAGTTCCAGATCCAGTTTTGGGTGGCGCTGGTGCTGTGGTAATTATACCGCAGATGCAAGAGAATAAAGCAATAGGGGATCATGATGAATAGCGATGCCAGACGGGCCAGCACATCCGGTTCCCAGAAATGGACCCAGATATCGGCCGGGGTGTGAAGCAACGTCCATTTGTTAGTAAAGCTCAAGTATAGGAGGCCCAGAATGAGGGTGGGCAGGAAGAGGAAGAAGGAATGGGTGCGGGTTAACCAGTCTTCTCTGATAACGCAAATGGGATACAGGACCATGATAATGTTCATGATCATGTAAATTAACCCAACCCAAGGCTGAAGCACGAAATAAGGGGCTTCATGAATGGCCATAGCCAGATTGCCTAATACTACCACCATGGCCATGAGGCCGCTCATAAGGGCCCCAAGGAACAACATGCGGCGGGAACGGTCGAACGTATCCCTTTGTAAGCGCCACAAATTATGGGCGCAGATTAGACAAGAGGCCATTTCCATGGCCGTGGCCGCTAAGGACAGTAAAAAAGCAAGATTCATTTTTAATGTTCCAAAACTTGTTTCAAAATTAATAAAATAATTCGAAATGTTCAAATTTTTTATAGAAAATGAAACGAAACATGTGAGAGTGGAACCTAAGTCCAAGTAACTTTGTTTCCAATAAAATATAGGCCCCAGGCCCCTGTATGCCATTTTTTACAGGGCGGGCCCGGATAAGTGCAAAAACAAGAAATATTTTAATGACCAAACTAATAAACATCGGGGCGTTGAGCGTGTCGTGTCTCATGCTTCTTTGCTTGCCATCCCAAAAGGCGGCGGCGCAGGAAGTGTCCATTCGCAACAACCTGGCCTATGATGCCACCGGCACGCCCAACCTCACCCTGGAATTCCAGGTAGGAGACCACGTATCCGTGGGCGTGGGCGGCGGCTTCAAAAGCTGGCCCCGTTTCCTGGCTTGGGATAACGACAACGAGGAGAACACAACGCATTGGCGTCACTTCCTGGTAGCTCCCGAGGCCCGTTATTATTTCAACGAAGTTTTCAAAGGTGCCTTTGTAGGGGCAGACTTCCTTTATACGCACTTCAATGTGGGAAACGTGAAGTTCCCCTTCGGCCTTTATCCTGAGGTTCAAGATAATCGTGATCAGGGTTCTTATTGGGCCGGTGGTGCTTTCGTCGGTTATTCCTGGTGGCCTTTCCAGCACTGGCGCCTGGAACTGGCCGGTGGCGCTGCTGTAGGCCTTGCCGCCTATGACCGTTACGGTTGCGAACATTGCGGTACCAAATTGGCCGAAGAGCGCAAGGTGGCCGTGATTCCTCAGGTGGGCGTGAACGTGGCCTATAACCCCGTGGCCCGCAATAAGCGTAAACCCCGTACGCGGGTTGTCGAAAAGACGGATACCCTCACCGTGCTCACTCCTCCCGTTGCTTTTGTGGTTAATCTTCAGCCCGTCAAGGGCCCCGAAAGCGTGGGAGACCGCCTGGCCAAAGAGAAGCCTTGGGTTATTCCCATCTCCAAATATCGGCCTCTGGATTATCTCACGCGTCCGGGTAAGGACAGCATTATGTACGTAGTGTTCCCGGTGAACAGCGCAGAGCTTTCCAGAGACTATCCCATCCCCGGCAGCAAGTACTACACCCGCAACTACCAGGTGCTGGACGAACTGCAGGAAGCCATCGAGACCATCCGAGACGACGAGTCCTCTACCGAACTGCTGGTCTCCATCGTGGGTTTGGCCTCCATTGAAGGTGCTCAGGTTAAGAACGACACATTGTCGGCCCGCCGTGCGCGCGCTGTGGCAGACTATCTGAACAGCCGCACCTTCGTGAACCGCAAGTACTTCGAAACCATCCCCAAGGGAGAGGCCTGGGATTGGTTCCGGGACCAGCTGGAATACATTCCGGATGGCGGCGCCGGCCTTAACGAAGACCAGGTGGAATGGCTCCTGAACCTGGTGTATAACGTAAAAGACGCAGACGAGCGGGAGCGTATGCTCCGCACCAACACCATCCTGTATCGCAAGGTGGTGGAGAACCTGCTGGGAGACCAGCGTAACGCCGGATACATCCGCGTATACTACAACAACAAGCCGGATCCGGCCACCCAGAAATTGAACGGCCCCATCTACGAGCTCCTCAAAGCCAAGAAGTATCACAAGGCGGTGAAGGAGATCAAGGCCGATGCCAATGTAATGGATTTAGTGAAGAAGGATCCCGAGGCGGCCAATGCCTATGGCGTGGCCCTCTACTTTACGGCTCTGGATAACAAGGACGAAGCCGCCGAGCGCGAAGCCATCGGCCTGCTCCAGAAAGCTGCCCGCGAAGGCTCCACCGCTGCCGCGGAGAATTTGAAAGGAACTGAAACCTACGGCCCCGCCCGCAAAGAGTACGAGGCCTGGAAGGAGGTAATGAAAATAAAATAAATAATTATATGCTTATGAAAGCGAAACATGTGTTAATGGGAATGCTGGCCGTGGCTACCGCCCTGGTGGCTTGCCAGAGAGAACCCAAAGCCGCCGACAACCCCACCTACAACCCCGATGACAATACGGTGCTGACCCGGTTGGTGTTGAATCTTTCTACTGCTTCCGGTTCTCCTCAGACCAAGCAATCTTCAGAGGCTGTTCAGTCCGACGGCAATACTTTCCGCGGAATCCAGGATGTCCACCTTCTTACCTACTCGGTAAAGACCAAGGGCCCGAAAGGTGACTATTTTTTGTATGACGTGCAGAATGACCTTGCCACCAAGGACTTTGATCTGGGTAACATGATGCTGGAAGGAGACGCAAATAAGAACCAAGGTCTTCGTGTCCTTCAGTTGGCTTTGCCTCTGGAAACTAATACTGTCCTCCTATATGGCAGGGCTACTCGCACAGGTAAAGACACAGATGAAAAGCTGGGCCATGTAGATGCTGCAGGCAATGCGTTGCAAGTTCCCTTGACCAATGTGACCTTCTCCTTGAAAAATCGTATGAATGGGAAGGAGAATCTGTTTACTCTCTACGGGGATTTGATGGGCCGCATTCTTACCGGTATCATGAATACCGGCTTGGAGATACACGATCCTAAACGCGGTTATAAGGTGCCAAGTGAAACAGCCCCCAGTGATTACGTGGATGGTCGTTACTGCTTCTGGTGGCCCGCCGATTCCGTGGCTAGTACACTTAGTTTTTATTACGATCCAGAGGAAAAAATCCATCTCCCAGACTCCTCCATTTATGTCCATCAAGAAACCGGTATAACGTATAGATTGTACTGGGGCAGTGTAATTTGGCAAGAGTATGGTGATGCTTACGGCAAGGGGACTGTCCTGGCTCCTTTAGCCGAAGTGATGGGTGAGGCCTATCATAATATTATGACACTCTCGACGAAAACAGATAGTACTGGTAATGTCTTGAGGGAACTCCGTGCCGCTTCATCTGGTGCCGTGCTAAGAACCACCCAAGACCTATATGGTATTCTAAGTCGTGTAATAAAAGCTTCCCCTACCACGGGAGAAGAAATGATTGCCCAGTTGCTTGCGGCTGAGATTTTGGACCGTGCAAGTAAGTTTTTCTATGTAGATCATGCTGCAGAGACGGTCTACTATCAAAGTTTGGGTACTATTCTCAGTGGTGTAGACGCCTTAATTCCAGAAAGGACCAGTGCTTACTATGCCGGTATTACAGACGATTTTTTCTACAGAGACAAAGGGGACCCGGCTTTAACAAGAAGCAGCACGGCCCAGGTTGGCTTCCCTGTTAATATGGGTATGCCCTTGGGATCGGCCATCATGACGTTTATCAACCCCCATAAATTGAATCCTGGTAATCCCTACGCTCCCGATTATAACGTGGTACAATATCTGGATGCTATTCCGTCATACGGTATAGGTGGCGAAACTTTCCCCATTACCAACTACCGTTATCCGGCTGAACTTATGTACTATACCAATTCCAACATTCGAACTTCCGATGTAGAAAAAAAGAACTCCGATTACCCCGAGGTTACCGCAATCTGGTGGGATGATACATATTGGTCCGGATGGAAAGGAGGCAATGATATTAAGTCCTCTACCCAAAGCGTGGCTGTGGCTAAGACCATCAACTATGGAACGGCCCTTCTGGCAACTAAGGTTGGTTATAGCGCTAGTACCATTCACGATAACAACAAGGGGTTACATCCCACCGAGACGAACAACACCATTAATGTTGAACGTCTTTCTAAGCAGTTTGAGATAACTGGTATAATGATTGGTGGCGTCTGTGATCAAGTTGGCTGGGACTTCATTCCTAAGACCAGTGATTTTTCTAAGATGATATACGACGATCTTTCCTACGATATTGCGACAGATTCCACGAACTACACAGGTGGTGTCTTTATCCCCAGATATACGGCTACGGCAAACGACCGTTTTTCTCAGGATATGTATACCCTAACCTTTGACAATTATGACAAAACAAAGGACCCTGACAAACAAAACGTGGTTTATATGGCTCTGGAAATCAAGAATAGAACGGGACAGGACCTGTGGGGAGAGCTGAATATGATTAGGAGAGACGGTACTTTTTATTTGGTTGGTGCTTTGGATCCCACTGATTCTGTTGCCGTTTCAAAGTTTTATAAGGGTACGGGTGCAAATCGTAAGCTTGATTTGTCCAGGAACGATATGAACTATCCTCCCTTTGACGCCAAAGGCAACACCATTAATGCTCCGCGTGTTTTTATGCAGGATTATATAACCACTGTAAAATTGAACTTCACGCCGGAATCCCTCTCACACGCATACCTTACCATGCCGGACCTCCGCGCCGGCCAGGTCTCTCTGGGCCTTTCCGTAGATGTTAGTTGGGAGCCGGGCTACGAATTTGAAGTTGATTTAGGGGGAGGAACTAATTAACATACCAAATCCGACATTTATGACGTTGTCTTTAAAACGGTGGCTTCTGTTTACCTCCGGGTTGTTGGCTTTTGGAGCTTGCAGCTTGGTGGATGAGGACTTGGTTGTCTGTGAGGCGGAATACCAGTTAGAGTATGAACTCCGACTGGAGACCAACATTACCACCGAGTTGGAGACGGAACTTAGTTTGGATACGGATATTCCTGTGGCCACGGCCTTAAAGGCTTATCTGAGCAATATCTTCTCGGGCAGCGCCCACGATGTAGACCTTTCTTTCTACGATGTTGATGGAGAACAAGTTCGTCTGCATCACGAGCGTCATATAATGGATGCCAACCAAACCAGTTATACCCTTCATATTCCGGTTCATCGGTATTTGCACTTGGGACTGGCCAATCTGGAGGATAACGGGACCCTCACGCTGGAGAATGACCAGACCTGTACTGGGAGTCACCTCCAGCAACAGGTGGCAGATACCCTGCAACCTCAGAGGAAGGGCGTTTTCACAGCTCGTGCACTGATGGACGTGAAGGAAGGCGAAGACCAGCAGTTCCAAGTGAACCTGTTCATGGCAAATTCCGCAACTGCTCTAGTGCTGGATACGCTGGGAAGTAGAGTAAAGGACATCCGGGTATATGCAACCGGCTTTGCCACAGCTTTTGATGTGGCGGACAGTGTATATCGTTTTCAGCATACTCCGGTTATCAGGGCCGATAGGGTGGGAGTTAAAGATGGCTCTCAGTTGTGCTACGCTACTGTGAATTTCCCTTCCCGTATGCCGGAGACAAAGGCAGAGGGCGAGAAGGATACATATTGGGAGTTTCGCGTTTATTCATACCTTCCCGATGATACTATCACAGAGACCAAACTTCTGGTAACTCGTCCGTTGTACCCGGCCCAACTTGAGATTTTGAAGGCCAAAGTCTACGGAAATGGAGCTTTGGAACCCGAAGATTCCTCCGTGGCAGTATCTGTCTCCCTTGATTGGAACCCCGGAATGGAACATGAGATTAGTATGTAATGGCAAAACGCATCCCATACGGCTTACTACTCTGTCTACTGGCGGCCATTTCGCTGGCAGGAGTGTGGTCGTGCCAGCGAGAAGAAAGTGTGGATAGGACGGGCCTTCTCAAGTCTGTGCGCCTGGCCCTTTCGGTGGGTTCTTATCAGCACGGTACAAAGGCAGATATTACCGCTTTTACAGAACTGAGCGAAACCGCTCCCGTATTCCGGGGAATGACTGATATAAAGATGGTAGCTTTTGATAATGCTGATACTGTTTTGGCTAACGATAATGCACTTAACCTACCCATCAGCGTTCCGGCTTTCCAGGCATTGTTCCCCAACGTACCTGCTGTCTTTTATCCTTCCGGTATAGATACTTTCATCCCCATCGGCACTTCTCGCGTGCTCTTGTATGGAAGGGCACCGGGGAACGATACGCTCGATACGGTGACCAACAAGAGCATTTATGGATCACTTGTACCGCTGGGCTTTGATACGCAAAACACTACGGCTCCGGCTTCCTCGTTTGGCTTTTCTCCGGACGCAATGTATTCAAAAAAGGAGATCCCTTCTGAGGCCGGCGAAATAGCCGGAATTGTTAACTCCATTATGCTGGGAGCCCCTGCCCGAATAAACGCAAAATACTATCCTGACCCGAATGGACCTGCTGTGAGTTATCCGTTAACGAGGAGTTGGAACGAAACCGTAGAGGACAGCAACCTTCGGCAAGCCTATGTCCAAATTACTAACGAAGGAGCAATAATTTCGGGGTCCGGTCCTATGGTGGAATCCATGTTGTCTTCCTTGTATGCCCTGTTCAAAGGTTACGAGAGTTTTAACGAGAACGTTTACGAAATAACGATGAACGGTATTCCTTATGAACTCTTCAAGGCGGACGGTACTACTCCGTTGCTCTTTAAGGACGTTATGGATAGCATTAAGGACGTGGTGCTGGATCGTATGACGGGGTATAACGCGTTTGCACAAAAATATATAGAAATAATAGATAGTGCGAATGTTGTTCGTTTCAAGCGGCCTGATTTAAGTACTTATCCAGAGAGTCTGGGCCTTCCTTCCGGATGTGCCGTCATGCGCTGGACGCCAACGGGCTTTACAGTTCCCCTAATGAGCGGTGTTGAAGGCATAGCTCCTCTTAACCAGTACTGTTACCCCCCGGCCCTATACTATTATACCAATACAGGAATAAAAACGTCTCAAGACAAAGATATTGCAAAAGCTTACAACCCAGAGAAACCAACAGAATGGTCGCAAGTTACGTCTAGGTATAAGCTGGGATCGTCTGTTACCAGCAATACCCTTTCTGTAGCGCTGGTAAACCCCGTTCAGTACGCAGTAGGCATGCTTTCCGTTACCGTGAAATCGGACCGAGACTGGCTACAGGATAACGATGGTTTACCAGCAACAACGGTCGATGCCATTGGCCAGAATTTTCCTCTGACAGGTATAATTCTTAGCAGACAATTTCCTCAAAATTTTGAGTTTAAACCAGATTCAACTGGGGTGGAGTATTTTTCGTTCGATAGCAATATTTCTGGCGTTTATCTGACTAAGGATGAATCAGCCACATTCCGGACACTATCTCTTCCTACACCGGAAAAAATGGATGTATATTTCACGCTGGAATTCCTGAATAATTGCGGGAAAACATTCTTTGGCGCTGACGGACGTGTTCTTCCCGGCCGAAAGTTTTATATGGTGGGAAAGATGGAGTTCCCTAAGCAACAGAAAGATCGCCATTTCGAGAGCATTTTTGTCAAAGATCATATAACCTCCCTGTCTTGTACGATTAAATCTCTTGCCGGCGCCTACAATGCCGTTCCGGACCTGGGCATTCCTCAGTTGGTTATTGGGGTTCAAACCCAGGTGAGCTGGGATTTGTCTTCTCCTGTTACTTTGATTATGGAGTAATGAGAAAGAGAGTCTTCATATGGATTTTGTTGCAGGTGCTTCTTATGGCATCCTGCAGCCTCATTGACGAGCAACCCCGCATGGTTAATTGCCCGGAACTGAGCATTGCCATAGAATTCCCGGAGAATTATCTTCCTCAAACTCGAGCAACCGTAGGCGAAGTGCCTGGCGAGAGTGAAGAGAATGCCATTCACGATCTAGCCATCTGGGTGTTTTATACTGCGGGGGAGAAGGCACATCAGAAAGTGGCTAGTCTTATGGTGGACAAAACTCAGACGGACAGCCTTCCTACGGCAGGTGGCGTGCGCAAATACGCCCTTCGCGTGGATAAGTCGTTCATTCTGACCCGCCCTAAGGTTGATGTATTCGTGCTGGTGAATCGGGGATCCTTGGGACCCATCGGTAGCCAACTTACAGAGGATTCCCCCTATGATGTTGTCAATGGTGCTTCCTTTGGCGGTCAGGGCCTTTTCAGCCCTGATGGAACGCCTACGACATCAGTCCCCTCCAGTGGTCTTCCAATGAGCGGCGTGGGTAAGGGCTTGGACGTAGGAGGCGAAGAGCCATTCTTGAAAGTGCCCACTATTTCGCTGAAACGTGCAGTATCCAAACTCCGTTTCATTTTCAGCCAGATGTATACGGAGAACAATACGGAGGAATCATTTGCTATAGAGTCAGTTGAGCTTAACGGGGGTCTTATTCCGATGGAAGAATACGTTTTCTCTACGGAAGCTTGTCACATAAAGCCGGACAACTATGTGTCTGCACCCATGCAAGTTATTTGGCCAGTCGACACACTAGCCTCCACAGATACCCCAGAAATCTACTCCTATGCAGGACAGGACGGACCTAGTTACGAGCAGCTGATTAAAGACGGTATACATGCGGGTCATCTTTCGCACCTGGGCACTTACTACCTGCGCGAAAGTGACAGGGCGCTGAAGGGAGTGGTTCACTATTCCATTACCAAGGGAGAGCAGACGGATCATAAGGAAATACCTTTTTACATGGCTACCGCGGGGGATTTCGCGCGCAACCATACCTGGACCGTATACGGCTACTTTATCAGCAACCGAACTCTCCAATTGGCCGTCAGCGCCTTGCCTTGGGACAAAAACAATTATACCATCGAGTTCAGCACGGCTTCCCTGCAGGTTTCCCATAAGTTTTCGGTAGACCGTAGCTCGGCTGCAAGCATTGTGGATATCAGTGGCGGTAAAGGTAAAGAATTCAATGTGTTCGTGAAATCCAACAGTCCGGCCAGGGGCTACATTTCTGTCATTACTCCCCAGGGAGGAAAACTGGAGATTATTCCCGAAGGAACCAGGGCCGACCTGGAAGCCTTCGTGGTGACGCCGGATAGGGCCGATATTGACCCTTCCTATAACAATGGACGTATTGATATTACTGTTGGGCGAAAACCCAGCTACGATGGCCCTACGGGCCGGAGCATAACGCTGAAATTTAAGGCCTATACGCCGGATGGAGACCGCGAGATAGACGGTTCCTCGGAATGTATAGACCAAATCTATCACTTCTGCCTATGATGCGTCGTCTGTCATACGGAATACTGATGGTTCTTCTGCTGGCCGCTTGCGGAAAGGAGAATCAGGATCCGTTGTGGGATGGGCCGGTGATGGAACTTACCGTTTCCTGCCTGGACGCCCAGGATCCTACCAAGGCCGGGAGTGACGGAACGGCGGCCGGTGAGAACCCGTATCACGAAAATTTGATCAAGTGGGTAGATTTCTATTTCTATCCGGGTGGGGCCACCTCTGAATCGGCCACGTATCATATCAGAAAGGAATCCGGCAAGCGGGGCAGTGATGTGTTCCGCCTCGAACTCACTACCAACCAGGTCAACTATCGCATTTTCCCCGTCCTTTCTGGCATTACGGAGGCCACGGTCTTTGCCATAGCCAATGGCCCCAAAGAGAAATTGGACAATTTGGACGACACTTCTCTGAGCAGTATCGAAAGCCTGCTGGTCACTACGGATTTTGCCGCTCCTTCTGTCTATACCAGCCATAGCCAGGAATACTTTATGATGAGTGGGTCCGAAACCATTACCCTGGCGGGACGCAGTCAGAAAGTGGTTTCCCAGGGACTGGTTAACTTGTCCCGCTATGCCAGCAAGATTACGGTGGGCATCAAGATGAGCGACCGTGTAGAGTTGAGCGACGGAGAAGTCTGGGTGCCCCGCCCGCAGGAAATGAAAATTTACCTGGAAAACGGAATGAAGGTGGTTTCCCTGGGTGGCCAGCCGGCCGGAACCACCGGGGGGATTACGCCTTCCACCGAAGACTATCTGTCTTACAAGGACAACCCGCTGTATTTCTTCAGTGGCGGAGAGCCTTATTTTGATAAGAGTGGAGATTACTACAACACCTTCCCTATGTATACATACCCTTATCATTGGGTATCCGGCGCCGAGCATGAACCTTATATCAAACTGGTTATGACTTGGGACAGATTGGAGGAAGGCGGTTATTCCCACAGCCAGAAGGAATTCTATTATAAGATTTTGATTCCGGTTGACCGCCGGGGTGGAGATTTTATGAATAGCTTCATCCGGAACAACTGGTATCATTACGATATCAAAGTAGGCGTGCTGGGAGCCGATACCGATGAGGATGCCGTGGAATTGACGGCCGAAATGTTCCTTGTGTACTGGCAGGAAAAAGATATGGCCGTTAAGCGTGCCAACATTGGTAACGCCCGCTATCTGTCGGTGGAGGGAACGCATTTTGAAATGTACAACCAGTCCAGCATCAAGGTGATCTACACTTCCAGCAGTTCCATTGAACTCGAGAATATCCACGTTACCAGACCCTATTTCGGAGAAAATCCACAATTAGGCTATAATGAAAGGTATCGTGGTGATGTAAAGCAGGTTCACTATGAAGACGGGGATACTTATGACGATATTTATCCGAACAATAGCTATTATCTGGAGTATAATGAGCAGCGGCGCAAGGACTATAGCGACGACGGGAAGGACTGGATACAGTACGGGGATGGGGCCATTGTTTATACCCACGCCCTGGAGAACAATTATTCGTCGCAGCAGTTTGAGTATTCTCCCTATACCATCACCTTTGATGTGTTCCATGCCGACGCAACCCCGACCTTGAAGAAGAATTACATCAAACACGTGGAAATTATCCAGTATCCCGGCATCTTTATCCAGGCTACGCCCAACCCCGACGAAATAAAGGACAGCGGCGATCATTCTACGACCAAGCATCACGGATATGTCTATATTAACGGGGAACAATTCACCCAAAAAGATTATGAGGATGGAGGAAAAAAGGATAGCGATCTTTGGCGTGTAGTTACCTATAACGGCGGAGGCACGGATATGTATAAAATCAGTGCTACGGTATTGCCTGCCGACTCGGATTTCATTATCGGAGACCCGCGCGTTGGCAATGCACAGAGTGCAGAAGAAATGGGATATACATTCTGCGAAGCAAACACCGTTAAAAAAGATGATCAGGGAAAGGAGGTTGTGGATATCGAAACTAAGCGTTCCCTTACTTATTATCATCTCACAGACGGCTCTGACCGCACCAAGAATATGATTGCCCCGGCATATCGCGTTTCTACCAAATTGAGCGGATCGGCCCGGAGTACGCAAATTTCAGAGGAGAATGCCTTGAAACGCTGTGCGTCCTTCCAGGAAAATGGCTTCCCGGCCGGCCGCTGGCGCTTGCCCACCCAGGGAGAGATCAGCTTTATTGCCCAGCTTTCTGCCAACGGCGTGTTTGTCAAACAGTTTGACGATAATTACTGGACGGCCAACGGGGTGGTCCAAGTTAAAAACAATAAGGTAACGCCCAACCCGACTGCCACCAAGGCCTATATCCGCTGCGTGTATGACTCGTGGTATTGGGGAGATGACCGAATTGTAGATGGAAACGGGGATCCTACTTTATTTGTATGGGGAGATGCTGAATGATGAAAAAGTGGTTGATCATAGCGATGGCCGCGTTGGCAGCGTATAGCTGCAACCGGGAAGTGGAACTGGAACCGGAGTTGGATAAGACCGACCCCGAGGGCCGGGTTGAGGTGGCGTTTACCGTGACCAGTGAGCAGGCCCCCACCACCAAGACGCTGGGAGAGGGAGCAAAAGAAGACCTTAAGAACATAGGGGTGGCAGTTTTTGGCGGTTCTGGCTATTTGAAAGAGTATAAGACATATACACCCGTGTATGAGGGTACATATAATTATGAGTATAAGGATCAGAAGGGTGAGACCAAGACCAAGGATGTTTTCAAGTATTCTTGTACCATCTCTTTGCCCCTTAGCAACTCCCCGCGAACGGTTCATCTGATTGGAAACGGTCCCGTCAGCATTCCCTTTGGTCGAGACAGCGAAGTGCTGCCCTCGCTTTTGGGCGAAGCGGGAGAAGGTGGTTTCTGGCAGATGGTGCGTCTGGACAAAATTTCTGCCCAGACCGCCAAGGATGAGAATAACGTGGAGTACTATATCTATCCCGAAGGAACCACTCGTCGCCGTGAGGAGGGAGAGCCTTATGTCCCTTCCGAGTCATTAAAGGCGCAATTTAAGGTTAAGAATGTCGGCCTAATCCGTAACTGGGCCAAGATAGAGCTCTCTGCCGAGGATGACTGCAATTTTACCCCATATAGCTTTGCCGTTGTGAATGTCCCTTCGCAGGGTACGCTGGTCCCGTATGGGGGAGTCAAAGGCTTTATTGACAATTACAAGGACTTGAGTTTCGACGAGCTGATCGGAGAGGATTACGATTACTCCGGCAACCTTCCTTCGAGTGTTCCCTTTGATGCTACGGTTCCCAGCGAGGAGGATTTTACGAATTATACGAACGGGGTTAAACAGTATATCGCCAATCCTAAGGTGGATGACGAGGCCCATACGGTTTATCTTTATGAGCGCCCCATACCCGACGGAACCATTCCTCCCACGTATGTGATTTTGTATGGATTGTACAAAAATCCCAGTGACACCTCGCTCAGTGAAGACGAAAGGACGAATGGCGTCCTGTGTTATTATAAGGTGGACCTGATGTCCGGCAGCAAGTATTATCCCGTGCTCCGCAACTTCAGGTATCAGATCAATATCCAGAAGATTTCGGCCAAGGGCCACGCTACCCCGGCCGAGGCTGCGGCTGCTGCCGGCAGTGCGGATGTATCGGCCGATGTCAATGCATCGCACCTTCCGGACATTTCCGACGGCACCCGAAGGATGGCTATCCAGCCTTTTATGTCCAAGACCTATATCCACGCTCAGGAGGATTCGGTTTTCGTGGTTTTTTATGACAATATGGACCAAAAACCGGACCCGCTGCCCAATTTGAAGGATGAATGCGTGACTTACTTCCTTGACCCTCCGACTGCAGGCGTTATCAAAAATGTGGAGATACACGAGGCCGTTGGTTTGCCGGAAGGTTTCAATCCTGAAACGGATCAGATACCGGACAACTATGGCTGGAGGACCATTACCTATGAGATTGCCTCTCCCGGCGAGGCCCGCGCCCGCACCCAGACGCTTCGGGTCCAGTGCAAGACAAAACCAAACGACCCAGAGGAAAGCCCCTTGTACCGCGATATCGTGATTTCGCTTTTGCCCATTCAGCCCATGCGGGTGAGCTGTGGCGATGATCCCATCCTCAGAACCAGTGGGCAGAAAGTCAAGGTGGATGTGTCCATTCCGGATGGTCTGGTGGAATCGATGTTCCCGCTGGCCTTCAATATTGAGGCCGAGAAGTTGACGCTTACCGCGGACAATACGGAAACGCAGATTGTGATGCCGGTGCTGTCGGGCCCTTCCTTGAGTGGCACTGGAAAGAATGCCTTCTATTTCCAGCGTACGGTCACCTGGGACGAATATAAAAGCATCAAGTCCGAGTTGGATTATGAACACGAGAGCCGTTGGCGTACCTTCTCCAGCTACTTTAAGACCAACTGTGATGAGAGTGCCACCACGATTTATGTAGGAAACCGTTACTTCGAGCCGGGAGAGACGGATTTTGTCAATTTTGAGTCTTTCAAGGACCCTAAGTTTATCACTTCCATCCCTTATGCCAAAAACGCTCCGGTTAAAGTGTCGGCCAGTATGATGCTCAAGCGCGATTCTTACGAAGAGACGGTATTCCTGGAACTGAAGAACCTTAAACCCTGTGACCCCAACTGGCTGCCGGATGCTTCCGGAAAGTATGCCTATAAGCCCCAGGCCCAGGATATGGTATTTGATTTGCTGACCACGGAAACAGGCGGCGATGTGTCGGTGAAATTATCCACGGACAACGGTGTTTACGAACCGGCCACCCTGGTGCCCTGGCATTTCACCAATGTGAGTTTTGTGGATGCCGTAACTATGCCAAGCAGAGCCGACAAATCTTCCAATGTGGCTTATGGATATGTGAACAGTTCCAGTGGTTCAAAAACCGTTCTGTTCGGATTCAGTACGGATAGGGATAAAATAGCACCTACGGTAAAGATTATACCCGGAGAAGAAGGAGCAGGAATAACTATTCCCAATGGCTATCTTAACGGTTTTAACGTGGCAACACTCCATAACAATACTTATACGGGCGCAGATAATTATTTCTGGGCCGAGATGACCACGAACCAGAACCAACAGATTACCAGCAAGGTTTCGTTTATTCTCTCTTCCGTGGGATATGTAGAGGAGCCTGTGGAGGCCGGCCGATTTAACGGCAATATCTTTACCTGGAATTTTACTTCCGATAAGTGGAAGACAGACAAATTGTGGTATGAAGAGAGTAAGACCGAGGTCACTTATAGCAGTTATCTGGGCGTAGGATTCAATAAAATTTCCAGTGTGGACGCCTCCGGTGTCAGATTGGAAAAAGGAGACACTTATGAAATCTCTGCCGAAGTCTATAAAAAAAGCGGCAATACGCATACGGCAACTGAATGCGATATTTATTGCTTCATTATTGAGTACGCCAAGGATAGTAATAATATCCCCAGCATTCCTAAATCGGTAGAGGAACCTATGATTCCGGAAGAGAGCGTGTACTACCAGTATCTGGGAAGCGAGAATCAGTATCTCTGGACTCTCCCCCGGGGTACAAAGGAAGCAAGATTGACGCTCAAGGCATCCGCCAGCCGCGATATCGTTATCAAGCGTATCATCGGAAAGGCATTCCGTGGTTCCCTGTACCACACGGACGGTCAGCACGATTAGCCCTTTTATTCCGCTACGGTAAAGGGGAGCGTGACAGAGTTACCGTCTCCGTCTACTACCGTGAGGGTATGTTTTCCGATGGGCGGGGCCAGCCGCAGTTCGTGGATAAAACGTGTTTCTCCCACAAAACTTTGATCCAGATGCCACCAGAGGGTGGCATCTGAGCTATGGTGCGCCACGCGGAACACCACGCCTTCCACCTCGCCGGAGAGTTGGCGGGGAAGGTATAGGACGGTGCCGGAACTGGGATAGATAAACTCCATGGCCTGGGCCGAAGCGTCCTTCTTGCGGGCTCCCACATACTCCGGATGATGCGGCTTGTAAAACTGCAAATAGCGCATTGAATGTACCTTTTGGAGCGTTTTCTAATGTACCGTCTGTGACGGATTCAAATGTACCACTTCAGACACGGAACAATTTTATCCATTTCAGAGAATGTTGAGCTTGGCGTTATAGATTATTCCGCAACGGTGAAGCGGACGGTGGTGGTGTTGCCATCCTGGTCCACTACGGTGAGGGTGTGACGGCCGGGAGCGGGGGCCAGGCGCAGTTCGTGCAGGAAGCGGGTTTCGCCCACGAAGCTTTGGTCCAGGTGCCACCAGAGGGTGGCGTCGGAGGAGTGGTGAGCCACGCGGAACACGGCGCCTTCCACCTGGCCGCTTAGCTGACGGGGCAGGTAGAGCGTGGTGCCGGAGCTGGGATAGATGAACTCCATCACCTGCGTGCTGGCGGCCTTCCGAGCGCCGGTATATTCCGGATGATGCGGCTTGTAGAACCATTCCATTGCCGGCGTGAGCACAAATTCGCCACTCTTGTGATAAGGGCAGGCTTCGCTCTGAAGCCCCGCCTCAGGAATAAGCATCTGTTCTGACGGGCAGTCGGGCGTGGCCAACATACCTGACTCTGTGCATACGTTGGCTAGCACAGCAGATGGCCGGTCGTGGCCGGCCATGACGCGGGGGTCGCGGCCGGCCATGACGCGATGGTCGTCATGCCCGGCTTGACCGGGCATCTCGAACCAGGCGTCGGAGGCGGGGAGGAGGTTGAGGATATCGAAGAGCACGGGGCCGGCGGTGCGGGCGCCGGTGAGGCCTGGCACGCCCTGGCCCTGCGCATTACCCACCCACACGCCAATGGTGTATTCGGGCGTCATGCCAACAGCCCACGCATCGCGGAAGCCGTAGCTGGTGCCTGTCTTCCAGGCCGCCTTCCGCACAGAGCGGATGAGCCGCCAGTCCAGCTCGTCGGGCCGATTCACCTCTTTCAAGGCATCCAGGGTGTACCAGATGGCCAGAGATGGCCGGTCGAAGCCGGCCATGACGGGCTGTTCGGTGCCGGCCATGACGGGCTGCTCGGTGCCGGCCATGACGGGCTGCTCGGTGCCGGCCACGACGGGCTGCTCGGTGCCGGCCACGACGGAAGCTGCCATGGCGGAATAGGCGGCAGTGATTTCGTCCAATCGGCCCTCTCCGCCGCCCAGGATGAGGGAGAGGCCGTAGTGCTCAGGCTCCTGGGTGAGGGTGGTGAGGCCCATATCCTTCAGGAGTGCGTGGAACTTGGGAACACCGTACTGACGCAGCAGGAACACGGCCGGCACGTTGAGGGAACGGGCCAGGGCCTGGGCTGCAGGCACGGCGCCATAAAACTGCCGGTCAAAGTTCTGCGGGGCAAAACCACCCAGGTTCACGGGAATGTCCGGAAGCAGGGTGTTGGGCAGGATATCGCCTTCCTGCAGCGCTGCAGCGTATAAGAAAGGCTTGAGGATACTGCCGGTAGAGCGGGGAGAAGCCGCTACATCCACCTGTACGCCCGGGCGCTCGCGGTAGGGCGATGCGTTTCCCACATAGGCCACCACCTGACCGGTACGGTTGTCCATCACCACGGCGGCCATATCGGCCACGCCTTCACGGGCAAGGTCGTCGCTCTGACGGTCCACCACCGCGCTCACAGCCTTCTGCAGCGAAAGCCGCAGAGTGGTGCGCGTGCGTTCACCCTTGGGGCAGCGCTCCACATAGTGCGTGGCATAGGCTGGCAGCGGCAGGGGCGCCTGCGGCAGCGGTTCTTCCAGCGCCGCCTCAAAAGTATCGGCCGATATATCCCCGTGCTCCAGCAGCCGTTTCAGCAGGCGGTTGCGCTTGGCCAGCAGTTCGTCCCGCCCTTTGCTCAGGTGCAGGGTGGAAGGGGCGTTGGGCAGCACGGCCAGCGTGGCGGCCTCGGCCCAGGAGAGCTCGGAAGCCGGCCGGCCAAAGTAGCGCCAGGCCGCGGCCTCCAGTCCCACCACATTGCCGCCGAAGGGCGCGTGGGAGGCATACAGGGCCAGAATGGTGCGTTTGCGGCAGCGCAGTTCCAGCCGGGTGGCCAGCACGGATTCGATGAGTTTCTGCCACACGGTGCGCTCCCGCTGCCGGCTCAGGCGAATCACCTGCATGGTGAGGGTGCTGCCACCGCTTACCACGTGCCCGGAGCGAATGTTCTGCACCAGGGCCCGGCCCATGGCCACCGGGTTCACGCCCGGATGCCACCAGAACTGCCGGTCTTCAAACTGCACCAGTGCCGTAGCAAAACGCTGCGGCACGGTGTCGCAGGGCGGGAAGCGCCACTGCCCGTCGGCCGCAATGCGTGCCCCCAGGAGTTCACCTTCCGCACTTTCCACCACGGTGGAGTACACCGTGTCCTTGAACAGGTTCCGGGGCAGGCAGAAGAGGTAGGCCAGAAGGATTACAGCCAACCCTAAAGAGATCCCCGGTCTAAGCCGGGGATGACGGGGTCCGGCCATTACTCAGTAACTACGGCCGTGCCGGAGGCGGACGCGGCCTGGACGGCGGGCTCGTACATGGCTTCCGCAATGGTGGAAGGCAGCATGTATCGGCCTTCGTAGGCAGCACGGAGCTGGACGGTGAAGGTCTTGCTGCGGCCGGCGGGCAGGGCGAAGAACCAGTTCACGCGGTCGTCGCGGATGTCCTTGTGGTCGTAGCCGTCCTCGGAGACACCGCCGGTAAGGCGCTCGTTCTGAATTTCCCAACCGGAAGGGATGGCAAAGTTCAGGGCCAGGTTCTCATAGCCCTTCACGGCGGAAGGATTGATTACCTTAATGGTGGCCTGGAAACGTGTTCCCTGCGGCAGGGAGGCGGGATTCACGGCAGCACCGGTTTCGGCCGATGTGTACTTGATTTCCAGCTTGAGGCCATTGGCGGTGGCGGTGCGAACGCCCGTGCGGGCCGTCTTCACCAGGGTGGCGTATAGCGGGCCTTCGGAGAGGTTCTTCACGGAAGATTCACCCTCCACCGGGCAGTTCACCATGCCTTCGCCCTTCACCTCGGCAGAGCCTACATTGGCCT
>DFLI01000016.1:1439-9453 GCA_002373715.1 Bacteroidales bacterium UBA3623 | reverse complement strand
TTTGTAAAGATGGAGTTGTTCTATGCATACGAGGTTAGTGGCCGGTTTTGCCGCCTGGACGCTGAAGAAAGCGGCCACTGCGTACGTGTGCTAAGGCACAGGGCAGGGGATGAAATAGATGTGATAGACGGCCTGGGCACGCTGCTTCACTGCCGGCTGGTTAACGACAGCCCCAAAGGGGCCGAGGCGGAGATTCTCTCTCAAGAGGCCAATTGGGGCGCCCACCCCTATCATCTCACCATTGGCTGCTGCCCCACCAAGAACAACGACCGCTTCGAATGGTTTGTGGAAAAGGCCACCGAGCTGGGTGTAGACCGCATTGTTCCCCTCATCGGAGAACATTCCGAAAGAAAGGTCTACAAACCCGAGCGCGCCCAGCGCATAGCCCTATCCGCCACCAAACAGTCCCTCAAAGCCCGTATTCCGGAAATTACCGAACCTGTCTCCGTCAAAGACTTCCTCCGGGAGGCCGGAGAAGACGTCATGGCCGGCCCCGACCGGCCATCTCTCAACCTCATTGCCTATTGCTTCGAAGATTCCTCCCACCCCCGGCGCAGCATCAAGGAAGCCCTGGAAGGCTTTGCCGGGCGTAACATCACCATCCTCATCGGCCCGGAAGGAGATTTTTCTCCAGAAGAGGCCCGGTTAGCTCTTCAAAAGGGATTCATTCCCATTCATCTGGGGCCCTCCCGTCTTCGTACGGAAACGGCCGCCGTTACCGCTGTTGAATCTGTTTACCTGTTGAAGTCATGCTAAAGCGCTTTCCCATCTTTTTATTTATTGTCGCCTCTGTGGTGAATGTGGCGGCATGGATTTGGGGACAATCGGCCCTGGCCGCCCTGGTAAAGCCGGCCCTGATGCCCCTGCTGTCCCTTTCCACCGTAGCCTGTGCTCTGGGTTACAGGGTAGACCGTCGTCTGCTGGGTTGGCTGGTGGCGGCCCAGCTCTTCGGCTTTCTGGGAGACACCCTCCTGATTCGAGAAGGATTCATCTTCTTTGCTTCGGGTATTGGCGCTTTCCTTATCGGCCACATCTTTTACATAAGCCTCTTTGGCGGAAGGTCCTGGAAAGGCCTTAGCTGGAAGGAATGGGTCATCAGCCTGCCGTTCATGATGGGCGGTGTGTATGGCCTAGTGCGCCTGCTCAAGATTAGCGGAGACCTGCTGGTCCCCATGGCTGTTTACGGCTTTATGCTCATGCTGCTCATTTTCAGCACCCTGTGCGGCCTCATCCGTTTCCGTCACAGGGGAGCCTGGGCCCTGGTTTTCCTGGGCGCGCTGCTCTTTACCTTCTCCGACGCCCTTATCGCCGCGGAGACCTTTGAAGTGGTGAGCTTCCCCCTGCTGGATGCTACCATCATGTTCACCTACCTGCTGGCCCAGTCGCTACTGGCTATCGGCGGCCTGCGCCTTTGCGTCAAGCGATAGCGAATTTGCAACCCGGTTGCAGGGGGTATGGCGTACCTTTGCAGTGGAAATTAAAGCTAACACCATGCATAAACACGAACATGAACACGAGCACGGGCAGGAATGCAAGTGCAGTGAGCACAATCACCACGACCATGAAGGTCAGAAAGGCCACGAGCACCACCATCATCACCACGGAGGTGGCGAGGAGGAAGAAGAGGGCAAGGGCCGATTAATCAAAATCATCGTAGCCGCCGTCCTGCTGGTGGCTGCGTATCTCGTAGAGAGAAATACCGAGTGGACTACCTGGCAGTACCTGCTGCTATACCTTGTCCCCTACCTGATTGTGGGTTGGGACACCCTGAAGGAAGCTGCCGAAGGCCTTTTCGAAGGGGAAGCCCTCAGTGAAGACTTCCTCATGAGCATCGCCACGCTGGGTGCGCTGGGCATCGGCTTCATGCCGGGTGCCGAGACGCAGTTCCCCGAGGCGGTATTCGTGATGCTCTTCTTCCAGGTGGGTGAGCTCTTTGAGGAAATGGCCGAGGGACGCAGCCGCAAGAGCATCTCGCACCTGATGGACATCCGTCCGGACACTGCCCATGTAGAGCGTAACGGAAAACTGGAAACGGTTAAGCCTGAGGAGGTTGAGGTGGGAGAAGTTATCCTGGTGCAGCCGGGCGAGAAAGTGCCCATGGACGGCATTGTGCTGGAAGGAAAATCCTCCCTGGATACCGTTGCCCTTACGGGCGAAAGCGTGCCCCGAAGTATTAACGAAGGAGATGAAATCCTCTCCGGTTGCGTGAATCTTTCCGGCGTAGTGCGCGTAAAGACCACCAAGGCTTTCGGCGAATCCACCGCCGCCAAGATTCTGGACCTGGTGGAGAACGCTGCCGCCAGCAAATCCAAGAGCGAAAGCTTCATTACCAAGTTTGCCCGCATCTACACCCCCATTGTGGTAGCGCTGGCCGTGCTGGTAGCAGTAGTACCTTCCCTTATCACCGGCGAGTGGGTCACCTGGATTTACAGAGGCCTTATGTTCCTGGTGGTGAGTTGCCCCTGCGCTCTGGTTATCTCCGTACCCCTCACCTTCTTCGGTGGCCTGGGCGGAGCCTCCCGCAAGGGTATCCTCATCAAGGGCTCCAATCTGCTGGACAAGCTTTCCCAGGTGAAAACCGTGGTCTTTGACAAGACAGGCACTCTTACCGAAGGCGTGTTCGAAGTAACGGCCGTACATCCTGAAATCAAGGACGAAAAGGAGCTTCTGCACCTGGCGGCACATGTAGAGCGCCACTCCACGCACCCCATTGCCATGGCGCTGCGCAATGCTTATCCCAACGAGGCCGATGATTGCCGCGTGGAAGATATTGAAGAAACTGCCGGCCACGGCATTGTGGCCACCATCAATGGCAAGAAAGTAGCTGTGGGCAACAGCAAGCTGATGGATAAGCTGGGCGCCGCCTGGAAGCCCTGCGAGCATAGCGGCACCATCATCCACGTGGCCATTGACGGCACCTACGTCGGCCACATTGTGATTAGCGACCGTATCAAGGAAGATTCCGCCGATGCCATCCAAGCCCTCAAGGCTGCCGGAATTAAAAAGACCGTGATGCTCACCGGAGACCAGGAGAGCGTAGCTGCTACCGTGGCTTCTACTTTGAAGGTGGACGAATTCCACGCCCAGCTGCTCCCGGCCGACAAGGTAACGGAAGTGGAGAAGCTACTGGCCGATGGCATCCTGGCCTTCGTGGGAGACGGCATCAATGACGCTCCTGTGCTCACCAGGGCAGACATTGGTATTGCCATGGGCGCCCTGGGATCCGACGCCGCCATCGAGGCCGCCGACGTGGTCCTCATGGACGACAAGCCCTCCAAGATTGCCCAGGCCGTGCGCATCGCCCGCCGTACCATCCTCATTGCCAAGGAGAACATTGGCTTTGCCATCGGCGTCAAAGTCCTGGTTCTTGTCTTGGCCGCCCTGGGCATTGCCACCATGTGGATGGCCGTCTTCGCCGACGTGGGCGTCACCGTCCTGGCCGTGCTGAATGCCATGCGGGCGTTGAGGGGCTAGCCGCATCGGGAATGTTTCATTTTAAATATTTTTTGCGTGCATTCGGTCCGGTTCGCCATCGCCATTTTCCAGATCCACGAGTAGGAGGGTTTTGTGAAATACGGCTTTTTTTGGTACTTTTGTGTTTTAAAGAAAAAGTGCCATGGCCAGTTTGTTCAACTTCGGATTTTTCGGCAACCAGCCGCACCGCGTATTCAACTACAAGCCCCGCTATTACGACCCTGAGGAGGAAAAGCGGCGCCAGATGTTCGGAGACGTGGACGGCACCAACGAAAAGGCCCGTGAAAACGGAGAGTATGTGCCCGGCAGCAGCCTGCGGGGCGCTTTCCGTAACGGCAACTACATGAAAACCCGCAGTTCCATGGGTACCGCCCACACCATCATCACCATCGTAACCCTGGTCCTGATAGTGGTGGTCCTCATCTACATGGCCAAATTCTTTGAAATGCTGTAATGGAACTTAGGATTTTACCTAAAAATATTGCCGACATGATAGCTGCCGGGGAGGTTGTGCAAAGACCTGCCTCGGTGGTGAAAGAGCTCATGGAGAATGCGGTGGACGCCGGCGCAACGGACATCAAAGTAGTGGTGGCCGATGCCGGGCGTACGCTTATCCAGGTCATTGACAACGGCTGCGGCATGACGCCGGACGACGCCGTGCTGTGCTTTGAGCGGCATGCCACCTCCAAGTTGTCATCGGCCGAAGACCTCCATCACATCCTTACCTTTGGCTTCCGCGGGGAGGCTTTGGCCTCCATTGTGGCGGTGGCGGAAGTAACGCTGCGCACCAGAAGGGCCGATGCCGAACTGGGCGTTGAGGTAGTGATGGCGGCCTCGGAGAACAAGGGAACGAAGGAAATCTCCTGCCCGGTGGGCACCAACGTGGCGGTTCGAAACCTCTTTTACAACATCCCCGCCCGCCGCAAGTTCCTCAAAAGCGACAACGTGGAGTTAAGACACATTGTGGAGGAATTCCAGCGCGTGGCCCTCACCCGCCCGGACATTGCCTTCACCCTTACCCACAACGGCAAAGACATCCACGTGGTAAAACCCGTTCCCAGCTACAAATTCCGCATTCAGGATCTCCTGGGCCCTACCGTGGTGGGAGACATCGTGGACATTGAGGCCAACACCTCCATCGTTAGCCTGCAAGGTTATGTCGGCAAACCCGAAAGCTCCCGCAAAACCCTAGGCAACCAGTTCTTCTTTGTGAACGGCCGCTATTTCCGCAGTCCATTGCTGCACAAGGCCGTGATGAAGGCCTACGAGAACCTTATTCCGGAAAGCTATACCCCGTCCTACTTCATATATCTGGACGTAGATCCCACCACGGTGGATGTAAACATCCATCCCACCAAGGCAGAGATTAAGTTCGAGGAAGACCAGATTCTCTTCCAGACGGTGTTTGCCGCCGTGAAAGAGGCCCTGGGCAAGCTGGGCGTAGCCGGGTCCATAGAATTTGACAATCCCGAAGCGCAGGACATTCCTGTAATGGGTACCCGTTTCGAGGAATATCGGCCCTCCAGCATCCCTTCAGCGGGAATAGACCTGGATTTCAATCCTTTCGAAGACCTGGGGCCCTATGCCAAGGCCGATGCTCCGGAAAAGCCGTCGTATGATTACGCGGCGCATGTGGACAAAAGCCAGAACTACGGCGCTTTGTTTGAAGACCGTACGCTTCCTACCTCGCAAATCCTTATCGTTCAAGGAAAGTATATCCTTACCCAGAGTGCGGGCGGCATTATGGCCGTAAACATCCGCCGGGCGCAGGAACGTTTACTGCACGACCGTTTCCTCAAAGCCCTCACCGCCAATGCGCACGTTTCCCAGGCCGCCCTCTTCCCAGTGCAGGTGCCCGTGGGCGTAGAAGGCCGGCTGCTGGTGGAGGAACATTCAGAGCTGCTGAGGAGCCTGGGCTTCGACATTGCCCCCTTCGGCAATGACACGGTGGTGGTTTCTGGTGTTCCGGAAGGTTATAGCGCAGAGCAGGGTAAGGTGGAAGGCCTTTTGGCCGATATCCTCCTCATCCTCAAGGATGAAAACGGCGCCCTGCCGGGCGTAATGGAGCAGAATCTGGCGCAGAAGTTCGCCGTCCTGGGCTCCTGCAGTGCCAAAAATATAACCTCCCCGCTGGAAGCCCAGCGGCTGGTAGATGCTCTCCTGCAGAGCGAGAACCCCGAGTTTACATCGGCCGGAAAGCGCATCCTGTCCATTATTCCGGCCGAAGAACTGGACAAACGTTTTTAATATGAATAACAATCCCCTTCAGAATATGCCGGTGGTAACCCGGAACCTCCTGATAGTGAACGTGCTTATGTTCATTGCTACGCTCATTAACCGGGAGTTCATGCTGGGCACCTTTGCCATGTTTTACCCGGCATCACCCTTCTTCCGCTGGTGGCAGCCCGTCACCCACATGTTCATGCACGGCGGCTGGTGGCACATCTTCTTCAACATGTACTCTCTGGTCATGTTCGGTATGGTGGTGGAAAGGGTGCTGGGAACCCAGAAGTACCTCATATTCTACTTCGTAACCGGCCTGGGTGCCGTTGCTTTCCACACCTTTGTGGAGTGGCTGGAAATCACCTATATGGGAGGAAGCCTTACGGAAGCCATGTACACGCCCATGGTGGGTGCCTCCGGCGCCCTGTACGGCGTCATGGTAGCCTTTGCCATGCTGTATCCGGAGGCCAAACTCACCCTCATTTTCCCGCCCATTACGCTTAACGCCAAATGGTGGGTTATCATTTTCATTGTCATTGAACTGTTCACCGGCATTACCGGTTCCGTGGTAAGTGTGGCGCACTTTGCCCACCTGGGCGGTGCCCTCTTCGGCTGGCTGCTTATCCGCTATTGGAAAAAGAGCGGCAAGCTGTATAGCAACAATTGGTAAATGACCGAAAAGAAGAAACGGCATTGGCTTTCGCGCCTCTCCTTTGGTACCGTGTCCCTGGTGATGTCGGTACTGCTGGTGCTAAGCTATTGCTCCGTTATCTTCGACCCCGCCAAATTCTGGCTTTTCACCGTTTTCGGCTTTCTGTATCCCCTGTTTTTGGTAATAACGCTGGTGCTGTTCCTGTGGTCCCTTTTCCGCCGTTCCAGCATGCGGGGGCTGCTTCTTCTGGTGCTTCTGCCCTCCATCTTTTTTGCGGGCCGATATTACCAGCCCCATTGGAAACAGCTGGAAGGAGAACCGGCGCTCAAGGTGCTTTCCTACAACGTGGGCCTCTTCGCGCACGGGGACAAAGAGCAGGACAGGGTAGCTTTGGCCGATTCGGTAAGCGCCTACCTGATGCGCCAGGATGCCGATATCATCTGCCTCCAGGAGTTTTATCTGCCCTCCAAGATTCACTTGGACCAGTGGCTGCACAAGCATTTCCCGGGGTATAAGGCAGAGTATTATGTGCTCACCGGCAAGAGTGGCCATGCGGGCAACCTCACCCTGAGCCGCCGCCCCGTGGTGGCCCGTGGAAAGGAAGTTTTCGAGAAGTCCACCAACATGGCCATCTGGACAGACGTGCGCCTGGACAGCAGCACCGTACGCATCTACAATTGCCATTTTGAAAGCTATAACATTTCCCTGGGCAGCCTGGTCAAAGGCCTCAGGGACGATGCCTTCCGGGAAGAAATCGGCCTTAAGATGCGGCGTTCCATCCGAGAGCGGCCGCGCCAGGTGGCCGAAGTGCTGGAAAGCGTGAACAAGGCCCCTGTGCGCTCCCTGGTGCTGGGAGACTTCAACGAAACGCCGCTTTCCTATACCTATTTCCGCCTCCTGCGAGGCCGCCACGACAGTTTTGTGAAGGCCGGCAAGGGCTTTGGCGCCACCTATCGGCCCCTCTGGCCCTTTATCCGGATAGACTATATCCTTTACCCCAAAGACATCCACGCCGTTTCCTTCGAAGTGGGGGATGCCACTTATTCCGACCATTTTCCTGTGATTGCTACGTATTATGAAGCCGCAAGAGATACAAAGTGAAGCTCTCCGCGTGTTGCGCGAAGGCGGTACCATCCTTTATCCCACGGACACCGTTTGGGGCCTGGGCTGCGATGCCACCAACCCCGAGGCCGTGGCCAAGATTTTTGAGATTAAGAAAAGGGCGGATAGTAAATCCCTCGTGCTTCTGGCCTGCGACTTGGACATGGTGGCCAAGTACGTGAAGGAAATACCCTCCATCGCCATAGACCTGGTGGAGGTGAACGACGCCCCCATGACCATCATTTATCCGGAAGCCCAGGCCGGTGAACCCGGCGCCCCCGGAGACCGCTGGCACCTGGCCCACAACACCGTGGCCGAAGACGGCTCCGTGGGTATCCGCATTCCCCTCATGGACTGGTGCAAAGACCTGGTGTTCAAGCTGGGCCGCCCCATCGTGAGCACATCGGCCAATATTTCCGGCGAACCTACGCCCCAGCGCTTCTCGGACATTCCCCAAGAAATCAAGGACGCCGTGGACTTTGTGGTTCCCCCGTCCGTAGACACCCAAAGCACCGGCAAGGCCTCCCAAATCCTGAAGGTGGGCCTGCGCGGAGAGATTGAAAT
>DFLI01000016.1:0-1302 GCA_002373715.1 Bacteroidales bacterium UBA3623 | reverse complement strand
CAAATGGATGGGCCGATGCCCTGCCTGCGGGGAGTGGAACACCATGGTGGAAAAGGAAGTGGTGACGGGCGGCTCCAAGGCTGCCCCCATGGCAGTACCCGGCGGCTCCCGCAAGCCCATGCCCCTGAAGGATGTGAGTGCTACGCAGGAAGACCGCGTCAGCCTGGGCAGCGCCGAGGTAGACCGCCTGCTGGGCGGGGGCATCGTGAAGGGCTCCCTGGTGCTCATGGGCGGTGAGCCCGGCATAGGAAAGAGTACCCTTTCTCTCCAGTTGCCGCTGCATCGGCCGGAGCTTAAGACTCTATATGTCACTGGTGAAGAATCTGTGAAGCAGGTAAAGATGAGGGCCGACAGGCTGGGCGGAGATGCCTCCAACTGCCTCATCTACAGCGAAACGGACATGAGCGCCATCCTCGCCGAGGCCGAAGAAACGGCCCCGGACCTCATGATTGTAGACTCCGTGCAAACCATGTACTGCCAGCACGTGGATTCCACTGCCGGCAGCGTGAGCCAGATTAAAGAAGTGGCCGCACAGCTCCTTCGCTTTGCCAAATCCAGCGGCATCCCGGTGATTCTCATCGGCCATATTACCAAAGAAGGCACCATTGCCGGTCCCAAGATTCTGGAGCATATTGTAGATGTGGTGCTGCAGTTTGAAGGGGAGAACAGAGGCGCATACAGGGTTCTTCGCAGTATCAAGAACCGCTTCGGTTCCACTTCCGAACTGGCGGTCTTTGAGATGACTGGCACCGGCCTTCGGGAGGTGGCCAACCCCTCCGAAATGCTCATTCCCATGCACGAGGCCGGGCTCAGTGGAACGGCTATATCGGCCATGCTGGACGGCAACCGGCCTTTCCTCTTCGAGGTGCAGGCCTTGGTTTCCAGCGCTGTGTATGGTACCGCGCAGCGTAGCGCTACGGGCTTTGACGTGCGCCGCTTGAACATGCTCTTGGCCGTTCTGGAACGCCGAGCCGGCTTTAAGTTGGGCCAGAAAGACGTATTCCTGAACATGGCCGGCGGCCTGCGCATTACAGACCCTGCCTGCGACCTGGCCGTTATTTGCGCCGTGCTTTCTTCCACCTTCGACTATGCCATCCCGTCCAACGTGTGCTTTGCCGGAGAGGTGGGCCTGAGCGGAGAAATCCGCCCCGTCTCCCAGGCCGGCCGCCGCGCCGTAGAAGCCGCCCGCGTGGGTTTCCAGCGCATTTTCGTCAGCTCTTACACCCACTTCGACGTGAAGCCTGAAGGCATAGAAGTGGTAAAAGTGGCCGACATCCCTGCCCTGGTGAGGGCCTTGTTTAA
>DFLI01000099.1 GCA_002373715.1 Bacteroidales bacterium UBA3623 | reverse complement strand
CGTACTTTAATATTGAAGTGTCCTGGCTGCGCATTGGCTTTGTGGCCCTCACGCTTATCTGCTTCTTTGGAGGATTCCGCTCCGGAGTGTGGAGCTTGTCAGTGCCGGCGTTTTACTGTGTCCTGTGGCTGGCCATGCCTGCCGCCCGCACGGCGCAGGACCGTTGGGCCATGAACGGAGAGGGCACTACGGCCGATGATATCCGCCGCAACGTGCAGGCCGGCATCCATGAAATGGGAGACGCGGCCCGCGAAGTGGCCAAGTCAGACTTCTTCCAGAAGTTCGGACGCCTGTTTGTGGTGATAATCGGCTTTATCCTCCTCATTACCGGCGCCTCCGGCCTGGCCTCCCTCTCAGTGGTGAGCCTGAAGGGGACGGACCTTTTCGGTATTCCCTATGCCCGCTTCCTGGATGAACTGTCAGAGCATGCCCCGGCTTTCCTGGATTTGATGGGTACCGGCTGGGTGATGGTACTGGCGGCCCTGGCCGTGATTCTTCCCTTTGTGGGAATCCTCTACGGCGGCATTCAGATGATTTTTGGATTCAAATCCCCTTCCTGGAAGCCCGGACTGGTGATATTCGTCCTCTGGCTCATTATCCTGGTGGTACTGGGCGTGCTGGGCTTTGCCGGCGTAATTGCTACAGAATACCCTTGGGTGTAAATTGTTGTTAGTTATAATTGAATCTCCGGCGCTCCCACGAATTTGCCTAGTTTCTGCGTAATTCGTATATTTGCATGATATGGCAAATTTGTGGAGCCAGATATTGGGGCCGTTGGCCATCGCGGGATTCATCGCCGCCCAGACGGTGGGGGTGGAAGTCTCCCGGGCTTCGCGCCTGCACGGATCCTTCCCGGTGAACCGTCCGGATACGGTTCTCTCCGTGAAGGACAGTGTGCTTCCGGCCCTTCCGGACACCACGCTCCGCCACCAGAAAGACACCCTCACGGAAGAAGAGGATTTCGACTTTTTCGGAGACCTGGAGGATACCCTCCCCCGCATCTTGGCCAGGGATACCATGAAGGTGCCGGACAGCCTCCGCTACACCAATCCCTTCCTGTATGAATGGTATGTGGCCACCAAAGACAGCTATACCCACAAGATAGTGATAGATTCCCTCAAGGCGGAGGGAGACAGCATCCTGTGGCCCCGGATAGATTCCCTCTTCAAGCTGGACTCTACCGCCGTAGCCAAAGCAGAATGGGACCGCAAGTGGGCCTCCATGACCAAGGCGGAGCGCAAGCGCTGGACCTACGAGAACGTGAAGCTCCCGGCCATCCGCCACAGGCAGGATTCCATCCTCAAGCGCAAAGACAGCCTCCAGCGCATCAAGGACAGCACCATCCAGAACACGCCCCGTATCCTGGAAACTTCCTTCCTGCCGGACTCCCTGCAGTACAAGCGCCTGGTAACCTGGAAGCACGACCGTCTGTATAACAGCATGGAGGTCTTCGAGTGGGACACCACGGCCAACTACCACTTCTACGACTACCCGTTCATGCGTAACGACGTAGGGGCCTCCTGGCTGGGTATGCCCGGTTCGGCCGTGCAGCAGTACAACTGGTTTGAAAGAGATAAGGAAACCTCCCCTTCCTTCTATCAGCCGCTGGAAAGCTGGACCTATACCGCAGATAACCTTACCCAGTTCAATACCAAAACCCCTTATACAGAGCTGGAGTACTCCGGTAACCTGCTGTCCAACACCACGCTGGCATCGGACAACTTCCGCGTCACCACCACCCAGAATATCCTCCCGTCCCTGAACGTGGCGGCAGAAATGAAGCGGTACGGCGGTGCCGGTATCCTCAAGAACGAGAAAACCAGCAACAGCAACTACTTTGTGTCGGGCAACTATCTGGGAGAACGTTACCTGGCCCACGCAGGCTTCATCTACAACAAATATACGCGCCAGGAAAGCGGCGGTGTACAGGACAGTTACTGGATCCGGGACACCCTGGTGGACGTGCGTGAAATAGATGTCAACCTGGCCTCCGCCAGCAACCGGAACAAGAAGATGACCCTCTTCTACGACCAGAGCTACCGCATCCCCTTCGACTTCATAGAAACCCTGCGCCACCGCGGAGACACCTCCTGGGTAAAGGCCGACACGGTGAACACCAACATCACCACGGGCTTCATAGGCACCTCCACGGAGTACACCACTTATACCAAGAAATACGTAGACAATACGGATGCCCGCCTGAAAACCTTCTACCACGACAACTTCTATATCAATCCCAACAAGAGCGCCGATTCCCTGCGCACCATGCGCCTGGAGAACCGTATCTTCGTAAGGCTCCAGCCTTGGAAGGAAGACGCTTTCGTTTCCAAGATTGAGGGTGGCGTGGGCAACCGTTTCCAAACCTTCTACCTGCAGAACCCTAATGAGGTCCTGTATAAGAGCAGCAATCAGCGCTGGAACAGCTTCTACGCCTATGCAGGAGCAGAGGGCATGTTGGGCCGATACTTCCAGTGGGACGCCACGGGCCTGGTGAACTTCGCCGGGCAAGAGGCCGGAGACTTCTACGTGAAGGCCCGCGCCAAGGTGAGTTTCTACCCCTTCCGGAGAGACCCTAAGAGCCCCATCTCCCTGACCGCCCGCTTCGAAACCCGTCTCCAGGAGCCGGATTTCTACCAGCAGCATTTCTACTCCAACCACTTCAAGTGGGAGAACGACTTCTCCAAGACATCCACCACGCGCATCGAAGCGCGGCTGGACATCCCCCGCTGGAAACTCCACGCCCAGGTGGGCTATGCCCTGCTGGCCAATAACGTATACTACGACACCCTGGCGGTAGCCCGTCAGAACACCACTCCCATGAGCGTGCTGTCGGCCGCCCTCACCAAGGACTTTGCCTTCGGCCCCGTCCATCTGGACAACTCGGCCCTTTTGCAGATTTCTTCCAACCAGGAGGTACTTCCCCTGCCCCTGCTGGCTCTCAACCTCCGCTGGTACCTTCAGTTCAACATCGTAGACCCTAAGGTGCTGCAGATGCAGATAGGTGCCAACGTGCGCTTCAATACCCTGTGGTATGCCCCCGCCTACAACCCGGTGGCCGGCGTCTTCCACCTGCAGAACGAAGAAAAGTACGGCAATACGCCCGTCATAGACGTCTTCGTGAATATGCAGTGGAAGAAGTGCTGTATTTTCCTCAAGATGGAAAACATCGGCAAGGGCTGGCCCATGCAGGACAAGGATTACTTCACCGCCCACCATTACATCCAGGCTCCGGCGATGTTCAAGTTTGGCATCAGCTGGCCCTTCTATCCCCGTCTGGGTGCCATGAAGACGCTCTCCTCCCGCGCCAGCAGCGCCTCGTTCGGAGGCAGCGGCAGCAGTGGTGGCGGCAGCCTCAGAAACAGCCTGTCCGGGTCTTCCCGGTAACTGATATAAGCTATGAATCGCAGAGCCCTCGCCTACGCACTTGCGCTCACGCTGGTCCTTCTGCTTATTCCGGTTAGAAGAACCAATACCTTGGACGGTCCCCCGCCCGAGGGCACGCTGCATTGCGCCATTCCCACCCAGGATGCCGAGTTCCATCGCGCCCTGGTGCAGAAATACGCCGAGGACAAAGGGCTGGAGTTTGACATTGTCCTGTGCAGGGACCTCAGCGTCCTGGACTCCCTGCGCGAAGGCCGTCTGGACCTGGTAGTAGCCAACGACCCGGCAGACAGCCTGCTGGATGGACTGGCCACCTCCCGCGCCTTTGCCGACGGCAGCATTTGGGCGGTAAGGGAAGACGAGGTGGAAGCCCTGCGCCACATCAACCAGTGGATTACGGAACTCACTGCATCGGCCCGTTTCAACCGCATGCAAAAGCGGTATTTCTCCGGCAAAACGGTGAGCCTCACCTCCATTAGCAAGTACGACAACCTGCTGCGCCAAAGCGCCGACAGCATAGGCTGGGACTGGCGCCTGCTGGCCGCCGTGGTGTATCACGAATCCCGTTTCCACAACGAGGCCAGCTCCAACAAAGGAGCCATGGGCCTAATGCAAATCCGCAGTAAGCGCTATCCGGAAGAGGTTCTCATGAATCCCGCCGCCAACATTGCCGTGGGCTCCAGGTACCTTTCCAAACTGCAGGGAATGTTCTCAGAAAACGCTGCAGACCCCACCGAGGCCATCAAGTTTGCCCTGGCCGCCTATAATATGGGTGAAGGAAAAGTGGGGCAGCTCATTGAAAAGGCCCAGGAGCAGGGACTGGACGCCTCCCGCTGGGACAACGTGAAGGAAATGCTCCACGAAGGCCACCATACCCGCGCGTACGTGGACAACGTCCTCAACACTTACGCGTATTATTCCAAGGTATATCCGCGCTAAAGCTTTCCCTGTTCTTTCCGGTACAGTTCCCAGGAATTGTAGAGGTTTTGCCAGATGGCATACAGACCGCCGGCCACGGAAGTGACGGGCGTCATGTAGTTGTAGCCCAGCCAAATGAGGAAACCGGTGTTCTTCTGACCCAGGGCCTGACCGGCCGTAAGGCTTTCCACTTTGTCTTTGTGAGCCCTGTGTCCGGCCCAGAACTGGAAGAAACAAGCCACCATGGATACCACCACAATGCCCGCAACAGCCCAAAGGCCCAGGCCGCTCAACAGGAGGGCACGGGTGGCCAGCACCATGGCCAGCGTAAGACCCACACCCCATACATAGAAGGAGTTGGAGGCCCAGCGCATAAGCGCGCGCTGCAGTTTATGGGTGGTATAGCGGATGGTCCAGGCTACCAGACCAGGCAAAATGAGCACGGGGAAAACCTTAAGGGCAATGTGCCCCACATAGGTCCAGAATTCCATTTGGGCCGATGGGTTCACCAGCGGAATCACCAGTGGAATGAGGAAGGTGGCCGCCACGTTAATCATAACCAGATAGGTAACGGTAGAGGCCAAGTTGCCGCCCAGGCGGTCGGTGATAACACCTGCGGCCGATGCGGTAGGGCAGATAAAGCAGAGCATGGCGCACTCCAGCAGCATCCTCACGGGGCCGGGCTCCAGAAAGAGGATAATGCCGGCAAGTCCCAGGAACAGGCCCACCTGAAGGGCCAAGGCCTTCAGATGCCAGCTGGTCAGCTTCAAGTCGTGCGGGGAAATCTTCACAAACTGGAAGAACAGCAGGATGGCAATCACCAGCCGCTGCCCTTCGGAAGCCAGGGGATTCAACCACTTCCCGTAACCGTACAGGGAGGGCGAGAAATGATATATAAGGTATAGGCTAATTCCCAGCACAATGGCGGCCGGAAGCATCCATTCCCGTATGAGTTTCCCTATCTTATTCATTACCGGGGACCATGGGCCCGAAAAGCTTCTCTACATAAGGGTCTGTAAAGCGCATGCAGATGCCCACAAAGATGGCCAGGATAAGGGTTCCCTCGCGGATCACCACCGTAACGCCGTTGCCGGTGAGCTGGCCGAAGGCAAACCAGGAGAACAGGGCCGTGGCCAGTACAAAGACAATATCGTTCAGCACCTTCACCGCGCTGAAGGGCTTGCGGAGGGTATCGGCCAATACCACAACGGTTTGGTCTCCGGCCAGAATCCAGCCTTTTCCCACCACTTCCAGCTTAATGCCAACAGCCGTGAGCAGCACGCCAATGAGGCAATACGCCAGCTGCATCAGGTAGCTGGTGCTGGGATTGAAGGCATCGAACAGCCAGATGGCAGCGTCGCACATATAACCGAAGACAAAGGCGGCGGGAATCTGCATCAGATACTCCAGTTTGAACCTTTTCCTCAGGATGGCCAGCTGCAGGAGAATGAGCACCAGGTGCATCATCCAGGTGAAGGTGCCCACGCTGATCCCAGTCCACTTCAAGTTCAGAATGGTGGGCGGGCAGGAAGGCGGGGCAATGCCCAGGTTGGATTTGATGGAAATGGCCACGCCCAGGGCTACAACAATAAGACCCAGGGTGGAGATTCCGTATCGGATAGCTATATTCTTAAGACTCATAAAATCTTGTCAATGGGGGTGCAAATATCCGCATTATTGTGTAATTTTGCAAATTCGTGTTCTTACTTAATTATTTGTTTTTCTATGAAAAAGACATTAATCATGTTGTCTCTCCTCTCCTTTGCGGCTTGCGCCCCCAAGGCGGGAGCTCCGGCACTGGACCTCACAGATCTGGACACCAGTACCAGCCCCAAAGAAAACTTTTACCAGTATGCCACCGGTGGCTGGCAGGTAAAGAATCCGCTCCGTCCGGAATTCTCCCGTTACGGCAGCTTTGACGCCATTGCAGAGCGCACCCAGGAAAACCTGAACGCCCTGTTCGAAAGCATGACCACCCTGGACGCCAAACCCGGCACCGTGGAGCAGAAGATTTCAGACCTCTACAAGATGGCCCTGGATTCCACCACCCGCAACGAGCTGGGTGCCCAGCCCATCCAGAAATATATAGACGAAATTGAGGCCATCGAAACCCGTGAAGACCTTATCAAACTTCTGGGCCAGATGCAGCTCTACTCTGAAGGCGGCTTCTTCGGCGCCGGTGTAGACGCAGATCTCACCAACTCCGAAATGCAGGTCCTGTATCTGGGCCAGGGCGGTCTGGGCATGGGAGACCGTGACTACTACCTCCTGGAAAAGAACATCGATCTGAAGGAAGGTTACCGCACCTACCTCACCACGGTCCTGGACCTGGCCGGTGTGAACAATCCCATGACCGTGGCCGATATGGACGTGGACATTGAAACCGCCATGGCCAATATTTTCTGGACCCGCGAACAGAACCGCGACATGCAGGCCATCTACAACCCCATGTCCAGCGAAGAAATAGACAAGCGTTGGCCCGCACTGGGCTTCAGCACCCTGTGCAAGGAAGCCGGCATCGCTCCCCAGGAAAAGATTATCGTGCAGCAGCCCTCTTACTTTGACGGCCTGAACAAGATCTTCGAAAAGACCCCTGTAGAGCAGCTGAAGGCCTACCTCCTGGCCCAGTTCGTAAGCAACAACGCCGGCGCCCTGAGCGACGATTTCTACACCGCTTCCTGGGAGTTCTTCTCCCACCAGATGTCCGGTGCACAGGAGCAGAGGCCCCGCTGGAAGCGCGCTATGAGCGTTCCTAACAGCCTCCTGGGTGAAGCCGTGGGCAAGATGTATGTAGACCGCTACTTCCCCGAAAGCTCCAAGAAGAAGATGGTGGCCCTGGTGGAGAACCTCCGTACCGCCCTGGGTGAGCACATCAACCAGCTGGAGTGGATGGGAGACAGCACCAAGGTGCGTGCTCAGGAAAAGCTGGCCGCCTTCACCGTGAAGATTGGTTATCCCGACAAGTGGAAGGATTACAGCACCCTGGACATTACCCCCGACAAGACTTACTACGAGAACCTCCGCAGCGCCAGCGCCTGGTACGTGCAGGACAACCTCTCCAAGCTGGGCAAGCCCACGGACAAGACCGAGTGGGGCATGACTCCCCAGACGGTGAACGCCTACTACAACCCTACCACCAACGAGATTTGCTTCCCGGCTGCCATTCTCCAGAAGCCCTTCTTCGATCCCGAGGCCGATGAGCCTGTGAACTACGGTGGCATCGGCGTGGTGATTGGCCACGAAATGTCTCACGGCTTTGACGACCAGGGTTCCATGTTCGACGCCAAAGGCAACATGGTGAACTGGTGGACGGCCGAGGATAAGGCCAAGTTCGACGCCCTGGGAGACAAACTGGTGGCTCAGTTCGACGCCGTGGAAGTACTGCCCGGCGTACACGCCAACGGCCGATACACCCTGGGTGAGAACATCGGAGACCACGGCGGCCTGTCCATCGCCTTCACCGCTATGGAGAACGCCACCGCCGGCAAGAAGGACCCCATGATTGACGGCTTCACCCGTGCCCAGCGCTTCTACCTGAGCTACGGCGCCATCTGGGCCCAGAACATCACCGACCAGGAGAAGGCCCGCCTCACCAACATGGATCCTCACTCCCTGGCCGTGAACCGCGTGAACGTGTCTGTGAAGAACTTCCAGACCTTCTTTGACGCCTGGGATATCCACGAGGGAGACGCCATGTTCCGTCCCGAAGAGGAACGTGTACACATTTGGTAGCAGAGCGTTTCATATCGCGTAAACTTACTTTTCAAGGAAACGTGGCGGCGGTAGCTATCGCCGTCAGTTTCTTTGTCATCATCGTGGCTGTGGCCGTCAGTTCCGGTTTCCGGCATGAGATCCGGGAGGGAGTGGCGGCCATGACCGGCGATGTGAGCATCGCCCCTTTCCCGTCCGGGGACGAATTGGAATCCCTTCCTGCTCACCTCCCTGAGGAGGCCGCCATCCGCGCCCTTCCCGGAGTTAAGGACATAGTGCCCGTCGCCGTCCGGGCCGGGATTGTAAAGAACGGCGATATTGTGCATGGCGTCATTGTGAAAGGGATTCCCGGTGGAGCCGGGAATGACGGTGACATGGCCGACACCGATCGGCCATCTCTTCAGGTGTCCATTCCCCAGCGCTTGAGCGATATCCTGGGACTGGGAGAAGGCGACGACCTTACCACCTATTTTGTGGGAGAGAAGCTCCGCGTGCGCAAATTCCACATTGCCTCCGTGCACCGGGACCTCATTGAACTGGACGACAACCTGCTGGTATACGCTAATCTGGAAGACATGCAGCGCCTGAATGGCTGGGGGGCCGATGAAGCCTCGCAGCTGGAAGTACGCCTTTCGGACAATGCCGACCAGGACCGCCTGGCCATGGAGATTGGCGCGCTGGTGGAAGACTACTATGTAAGTTCTTCCAAACGCACCTATCCCCAGGTATTCGACTGGCTGAACCTGCTGGATTTCAATGTGGTCATTATCCTCATTCTGATGACGGTGGTGGCCGGTTTCAACATGGTGAGCGGCCTTCTGATCATGCTCATGAGAAACATTTCCACCGTGGGCACCCTCAAAACCCTGGGCATGGACAACCGCGCCGTGGGCCGATTGTTCGTGCGAATAGGCGCCAAGGCCGTGCTGAAGGGCATGCTCATCGGCAACGCCGCCGCCCTCCTTTTCTGCCTCATCCAGGGCACTATGCACCTCATTCCCCTGGACCCAGCCAACTACTTTGTCTCCTGGGTTCCGGTAAGGGTTAATATTCTATGGATTCTGGGGGCCGATGCCATCGCCTTCGTGGGCATTCTTCTCCTCCTGTGGCTCCCCTCCCGCGTTGTGGCCCGCATAGACCCTGCGGAAACCGTAAAGGCAGACTAGATTCTAGCCTCCCGGAACACTTCCTGGATGGAAGGATAAGTGTTTTTGAGAAAAGGCGGCAGGGAACTTTTTGCCACCCAGGCAGCTTTGGTAATGTCTTCTTCCCGCTGAGGGGTGAGATTGGTGGGATCTGTGTACAGCATATCGTACCACCAGGTGTGCTTGAGATGCCAAAGATTGTTGCGGAAGTACACGTGGTCTGTAATGCAGATGAGGCGGCGAAGCTCCAACTGGTCCACGCCGGTTTCTTCCTGAACCTCCCGCATGGCGCAGATCTCAATGTCTTCTCCGGGTTCCTGATGGCCCTT
>DFLI01000076.1 GCA_002373715.1 Bacteroidales bacterium UBA3623 | reverse complement strand
AGACGCCCTCCCCTTTCGGGCCGATAGTACCGCACCCCTCCTGAAAGCCTTCCTCACGGCCGACCGCAGCGGCCTGGACGCCGATGTCATCCAGAGTTTCCGCAGCAGCGGAGCCTCGCACCTGCTGGCCCTCAGCGGCCTTCATATGGGCATCATCTACCTGCTGCTGGACAAGTTCACCAAGCCCTGGGGCGGGTCCCAGACGGCGGCCGTGGTACGGTTCATCCTCTTTGGCCTGGGCGGTGGATTCTTCACGCTTATGACGGGCGCCTCGCCCTCCATTGTGCGGGCATACCTTTTTATTCTCATCGGGGAAATGCTGCGGGTGAGCGGACGGCCCCGGAAGCCCTCCCGGGTGCTCTGCCTGGCCCTTCTGGTGCAGCTGGTGCTGGATCCTTCCGTCATCCGGACCGTGGGCTTCCAACTGTCCTACCTGGCCATGGCGGGCATCTTCATCCTCTACCCCGTCCTGGAAAGCTGGTACCCTTCCGGCAGCAAGTGGGATCCTTTCCGGCGCATTTGGCAGGCATCGGCCCTGGCCCTCTCCTGCCAAGTTTTTACCGGGCCCCTGGCCTGGGTTCGCTTCCACAGCTTCCCCCGGCACTTTCTCCTCACCAATCTCCTTTGCATCCCCCTTACCACGGGACTGCTCACGTCAGCGGTATCGGCCCTGCTCCTGGACGTCGTGCACCTGTGTCCCCGCTTCCTGATACAAATAACAGACAGCCTGAGCCGTCTGTTAGTGTTTATCCTGGAAGTGATTGCCGGAATGTAATTGGGAAGTTTGGAGAATAATGCGTACCTTTGCTTATAACCATAAAATGCTCATTATGAAACGTTTCTTTATTCTTTTTCTTTTAGCGCTGGCTTCCCTGACGCCCGTTTCCTGTAAAAAGGAGAAGCCGGAAGATAAGATTGTAGTTCCGGAAGGAGCTGTGGATATGGGCATTGTAATGACCCGGGAAGATGGATCTACTTACAGGGTGTTTTGGGCAAAGTGCAATTTGGGCGCAATCAAAGCTGATAATCTTGGAGATCATTACGCTTGGGGAGAAACGGAACCGATAAAGGCCGGAATGTCCCTGGAGGACCACTTGAACTCCTACAAGTTCAGTAACGGTTATGAATCCTTTAAAGTTGGCCCCGATTCCTATGAGATACACCTTCGGCTTACCAAGTACTGTACTTCTGACAAGACGGACCATTGGAGCGGAATGGGCCCCATTGACAACAAGACCAATCTAAAGGATTATAACTACACAGACGATGCTGCGCGGGTACGGCTGGGAGGAAAATGGCGTATCCCCACAGCAGCCGAATGGAAAGCGCTGATTGATAACTGTATCTGCGAGAGGCATATCTATGAGGACATTACCCGTGAGGAATACCGCTATTTTGAGTTTACAAGCAGAATCAACGGTCAAAAACTCATAATACCTGCCGCCGGTCATTCCCGGGATGAGAGGGCAATAAATGCTTACTATTGGGCCTCTGACATAGACCCGGATTATCCCACCAATGCTAAAATTTGGATCTATCACATAAACAAAATAGTAGGGATTGGCAATCAATCGCGATGGCTAGGTCTGAGTATCCGACCTGTCATTGAGGAATAACGGAAGCCCCCAATTTTTCTGCATTAATCAGAGAAGACGGGTCTCACAGACATACCAGCGTGACGATAATACTGAGTATAGGAGTACCCCGTATCGCCAAATATGATGCAGGAAGCGTCAGAGGGACCCTGATAGAAATAAATATATTCAATAGTTGAAGACCAGATTCCCCCCTGGGGACCTGCTCCAATTATTGGGGCAATAATCTCTCTCACCGTATCGAAGATAAAACCGGCGCACGGGAGAAAGATACTGTTATTATTTCCTTTCTCCTTGCTCTTTACATAATAGCCGGGAATACCGTTCTTTGAGCCCCACTCCCACTCACACTGCTTCGTCAATTCCTTCAATTCCTTGTCGGAAGGCATAGCCCAGCCATTGCCTAGCAGTTTAGATACTACATCATCTCCATCGGGTCCTGTATCCAGAACATTCTTGTCATCGGGCTCTCCCGGACCGGCCCAATAATCATCCTTATTAACGGAGCAATACTTGGTTAGTTTGTTGTGAGCACCTTTCGCCCATCTGTAAGAATCCCAGCTATATCCGGTTTCATATCCTTCTTTCCAGATCAGGGGGTCCAGACAGGTGTAGTGGGTCTCCACTTCTCCCCAGGCATAGTAATCTCCATACCCTTCGGGGGCATCAGCACCCATATTGCGGTCTCGCCAATACACTTTATACTTGGTGCCATTCTCCCTGGTAATCCATACGCCCAAGTCCACGGCGTCTTCCGGGATGGGCCACTTTACCAAAACGGGACACTCTGCCGACATAGAGCCTGCGCGGGCCACAATATTGGCCTGCCCTATACCCTTGGCCGTGACAATGCCATTCAATACGGTGGCAACACCCGGGTCCGAACTCTCCCACGTAACGGTCTCCGTCACACCGGCCGGGTAAAGTACTGCCTTTAAGGTTTCGGCCTCACCAACCCGGAGTCTAAGTATGGTCTTGTCCAGGGAAATGGACTGAAGCGTGAGGGGCAACGGCGTGGGCTCGGGGTCCTCTTGGGGAACTTTTCCACCGCCCTGCTCAATGGGCTGACAGGAGAACAGCAGTCCAAGGAAAGAAAGAAGTATGATGAAACGTCCCCGCAGCATAAAGAGGGGTGTTTAATCGCTCTTGAGGGCAAAACCCGGGGATACCCATTCTTTCATATTGCCTTCGTCATCTGTGTAGATGAGATAGCCTTCCAGGGTAGGGTCTCCCAGAATGAGCACCTGAGCACCGTGCAGGCCGGTTACCATGCACCAAGTGGCAATAGCATCCGATTCTGCGGCGTTGGTGGAAGAAACCACCGTGGCGCTGAGGAGGTTGTGCTGTACGGGATAACCGGTGCGGGGGTTAATGGTGTGGGCATACTTGCGGCCGTCCCTAATGTAGAACTTGCGGTAGTTACCCGAGGTAACAATGCCGGCGGGCTTGCCTTCCGAGCTCCAAATACCGCTGAGGCCGTCTTCTCCGGCCTGGCCTTCGGGATGGTCTACCGGGCGGTCTACTCCCACCGTCCAGGGCTGACCGGACGGGCTGAGACCGTCGCACCAGATTTCTCCGATGTCTATGAGCATATCCTTTACGCCCAGGCTGTACAGGTACTTAGCCAGGATATCGCAGCTGTAACCCTGCGCAATGGCGTTATAGTTTAAACGGGGATATCCCATGGTGGCAGGGTCCACGTAGCCGTCTACTACCGGAAGTTCGGCGGGGAGATGTCCCATACCGCATTGGGCCAGCAGTTCTGCTACTTCTTCATCTGTGGGGAAGGTGCTGTTACGGAAGCCGAAGCCCCAGGCGTCGTAAAGCGCGGCGGCCCCGAAATCCAGCGCACCGCCGGAACGCTCCCACAGGCGATAAGCTATGCGGTACATATCCAGGAACATCGGGGTAGAAGGAACCTTTTCTCCGGCGTTGAAACGGGAGAGCAGCGACTTCTTGTTGTATCCGGAAAGGGTGGTGTCTATTTGAACAATGAGGGCGTCTATACTGTCCCGCACGGTTTCTACCGGAACGGAAACGCCTTTCATGTTCATTTTTACCGTATAGCTGTTGCCCTGCGCATATCCGCTAATCTGTACATATTCGTCCTTGGACTCCCCGCAGGAAACCATCACGAGGGCCAGGAGCGCAGATATGAACAAAAGCTTTTTCATACTAGTTGGTTAACTTGGCAAGATATTTGTGCAAATTTACGAAAAAATAGCGATATTTGTCGTCTGAAAGGAAAAAATGATGAAAAAAACCTTATTCTACGCCATATTGTTTCTGTCTGCTGTAGCAATTGTTAGCTGCAAAAAGGAGGAAGAAACAACCAAACCTTCCCTCTCCGGCCTCACCATCATCAGCGATCACGACACCTTCATGGGAGAAGGAACAGAGGTTCATCTGAAGGCCGATGTAAGCGACCTCTACACCTCCGACACCAAGTACGACGTCCCCGATGTAATAGGCATTTACTACTCTTATAACGGAGTCCGGGATACCGTTACCACTGACGTTAAGAAATCCAACCCCGAATATACCATCACCGTAGGAGAAGCCGGAGACTATTCCGTATTCTGCTACGCCTATGCAGGAGATGATTTCTACAATGCCTCGGCCAGTGTCAGCTTCACGGCTGTCAATCCGGAAACGTCCCTCACCGGCCTGCCGGAACTTCCCACCGTAGAGATTGGCGGTTACAAATTCCTCACAGCAGAAATTGGCGGAAAAACCTGGCTGGCCAACAACTTCTATGGCACCAAGGAAGGAACCGACTACCAGGATTCCGAAATCCTCTCCTCCCTCTTTGGCAAGTACTACACCTGGGAAGAAGCCCAGACGGTGTGCCCCCAGGGCTGGCATCTCCCTTCGGCCGAAGAATTTGACGAATGCCTGGGCACCGTTTCCGGAGAACTGATGGTGAACGCACAGTTCGTTTCCAAGGATATGTGGAACTACTGGCCCCAAGTGGTCATCACCACGGACCCTAAGTTCTGCGCCCTTCCCGTTGGCTACAGAGACTTCACCTACGAAGACGTCCCCGAGCATGGTTACAAGCAGTACGCCTGCTTCTGGACCAGCGACGAGGATGAAGACAAGGGAGAGTTCCGCTCCATCTTTGAGCAAGAGAGCACCGTACAAAAAAGCCAGGGAGACAAAAAGACCCTGGCCCTCAGCGTACGCTGCGTAAAAGACTAACGCAAATCCGTTATCAGATAATCGGGAAGCGATTTCTCCTGCACGGAGAAGTCGCTTTTTCCTTCTTCCGGCCCATAGACAATGTTCTTAAGCACAAAGCGCATGATGTTTTCATCTTCCAGGGTTAAGGTTACATCCAAATAATCCGAACCGGAATCATTCACCTTGATGCTGTCCATGTGCTGCTTATAAGAGGCAATGAAAAGGGCGGGGTTGGTGAAGATATCTTCCTTCTCCACCTTTTCCACCACGGCCTCCTTGGCCTCGCGGTCCAGCGTCCAGCGGGTGGTGCCGTCGCTAATCACTTCCATGCCCAGCCCCTGCAACTTGTAGGCGTTGCCCTCCACGGTAACGTCACCGTCCGTAACGGGGTGGAAAGGCTCCCCTTTCTGCGAAAGGCTATAGGTATAATGGAAAGTAACCCGGTGCCCCTCCACCTTGTCCAGCAGAGGGATATTCTTCTGGGCATGGGCGCCCAGGGCCAGGGCCGATAAGAACAATATGCTTAAAAGACGCTTCATTGGTTCAGGAAATGCTGCAGGATTTCGTCCAGTTCGGCGAGGTCCTTCACCAGAACTTCGCGCGGCTTGGCCCCGTTCTGCGGGCCCACTATGCCGGCGGCTTCCAGCTGGTCCATCACTCTTCCTGCTTTTGCATATCCCATGCCAAGCTTGCGCTGCAAGTCTGACGTAGAGCCCCTCTGGTTCAGCACCACGGTGCGGGCGGCTTCTTCAAATCGCTCGTCCAGGGCCTTCATATCCACATCTCCGGGAGTTCCATCTCCGCCCTCTTCCTTGGGAGGTTCGGGCAGGTAGTACGGCGTATTGTAGCTCTTCTGATAGCCAATCTGGTTGCCCACGGCGTTGGTGAGATCTCCAATCTCATCATTGCCGATGAAGGCGCACTGCACACGCTCCATCTCCACGCCACTATAAAGGAGCATATCTCCCCGACCGATGAGTTTGTCTGCGCCCGGCTGGTCCAGGATGGTGGCCGAGTCTATGCGAGAAGTGACGCGGAAGGCAATGCGCATGGGGAAGTTGGCCTTGATGAGGCCGGTAATTACATCCACCGTAGGACGCTGGGTGGCCAGGATGACGTGCAGGCCGGCGGCGCGGCCCTTCTGGGCCAGGCGGATGACCGAAGTGGTGATGGAACGGGCCAGGGCCTTGGACTCCGGACCGGCGCCCACGGACATGGTGAGGTCTGCGTACTCGTCTATCACCACCACAATGTACGGGAGGAAGTGATGGCCTTCATCGGCCCTCAGGTGGTGTTCCTTGTATTTGGCGTTGTACAGCTTGATATTGTTCACCAGGCCCTTGGACAGCAGTTCGTAGCGGGCATCCATCTCAACGCAAAGGCTCTGCAGCACGGCGGCGGCATCCTTGGCGTTCTTGATAATGGCGCGGGCTTTCTCGTCCTCTGCATCGGCCGCATTGGGCAGCACGGCCAGGTAATGGTGCAGCAGCTTGCCATAGGCGCTGAACTCCACCATCTTGGGGTCTATGAACACGAACTTCAGCTCTGAAGGGTGCTTGGAATACAGCAGCGAGGCCACAATCACGTTCAGGCCCACAGACTTACCCTGCTTGGTAGCGCCGGCCACCAGAAGGTGCGGGGCATCGGTCAAATCGAACACCTTCACCTGCTGGGAAATGGTGTAGCCGATGGCCACGGGCAGCTCTGCCTTGCTGTTGCGGAAAGCGTCGTCGTTCAGGAGGGATTTCAGGGG
>DFLI01000081.1:20735-21637 GCA_002373715.1 Bacteroidales bacterium UBA3623 | reverse complement strand
TCACCTTTAATTCTTTTTCAAAATGAGAAAAGCGAAGCCTAAAAAGAGGATTCTACTTCCTGATCCTAAGTTTCACGATGTGGAAGTTACCCGTTTCGTGAACAATCTTATGCTGCAGGGAAAGAAGAGTATCGCGTATTCTATCTTTTATGATGCCATTGACATGGTTGGCGAGAAGATGAAAGATTCTGACCAGGCTCCTCTCGATATTTGGAAGAAGGCACTCGAGAACGTGACCCCTCAGATTGAGGTTAAGTCCCGTCGTATCGGTGGTGCAAACTTCCAGGTGCCGACCGAGTTGCGTCCGGAGCGTAAAGTTTCCGTGGCTATGAAGAACCTGATTCAGTTCGCCCGCAAGCGTTCCGGTCACTCGATGGCAGAAAAGCTGTGTGCCGAAATCGTTGCTGCATACAACAACGAGGGTGGTGCATTCAAGCGCAAAGAAGATATGCACAGAATGGCCGAGGCTAACAAAGCCTTTGCACACTTCCGTTTCTAATCTGCAAGCTAAATGGCAAAGAGAGATCTTAAATTTACACGCAACATCGGCATCATGGCCCATATTGATGCCGGCAAGACCACTACGTCCGAGCGCATCCTCTACTACACCGGAAAAACGCACAAGATTGGCGAGGTTCACGAAGGAGCCGCCACAATGGACTGGATGGTCCAGGAGCAGGAGCGTGGTATTACCATCACTTCTGCTGCTACCACCGCCTTCTGGCACTATCAGGGTGACACCTATCAGATCAATCTGATTGATACTCCCGGACACGTAGACTTCACCGTAGAGGTGGAGCGCAGCTTGCGCGTTCTGGACGGCACCGTGGCCACTTTCTGCGCTGTGGGTCGCGTACAGCCTCAGTCCGAGACCGTATGGCGTCAGGCAGACAAGTACGGCG
>DFLI01000081.1:0-20664 GCA_002373715.1 Bacteroidales bacterium UBA3623 | reverse complement strand
CGCGTATGTGAACAAGATGGACCGTATTGGTGCAGACTTCCTCGCCTGCGTTGAGGAAATCAAAACCAAGCTCGGTGCCACCGCCGTTCCCATCTGTCTCCCCATCGGTGCCGAAGACAAGTTCGACGGCATCGTAGACCTCATCGACATGAAGGCCATCTATTACGATGGAAACTCCGACGCCCTTGTGAACTACAAGGAGGCCGAGATTCCCGAGAACCTCAAGGGTGAAGCCGCCCGTTGGCGCGACATCCTCCTGGAGACGGCCGCCGAGTGCGATGAGAACCTGATGGAGAAGTATTTCGAGGATCCCGACTCCCTCACCAAGGAGGAAATCATCGCCGCTATCCGCAAGGGCACCATCTCCATGCAGATTGTCCCTGCCTGCTGCGGTTCTTCCTTCAAGAACAAGGGTGTGCAGTTCCTCCTGGATGCCGTGATGCGGTATCTGCCTTCTCCGCTGGATAAGGGAGCCGTTTCGGGAACCAACCCCCGCACCGGTGAGGAAATCAGCCGTAAGCCCTCTGCCGACGAACCTTTCTGCGCCCTGGTGTTCAAGATTGCTACCGATCCTTTCGTGGGTCGTCTGGCCTTCCTCCGCGCATATTCCGGTCGTCTGGACGCAGGTTCCTACGTGTACAATACCCGCACTGGCAAGAAAGAGCGTGTTGCCCGTCTGTATCAGATGCACTCCAACCACCAGAACCCCATCGAGTTCGTAGAGGCTGGTGACATCTGCGCAGCCGTTGGTTTCAAGGACCTCCGCACCGGTGATACCGTGTGCCTGGAAGAGAAGCCCATCACCCTGGAGACCATGGAATTCCCGGATCCGGTTATCGGCATCGCCGTAGAACCCAAGACCCAGAAGGACCTGGACAAGCTGGGTATCGCCCTGGCCAAGCTGGCCGAGGAAGACCCGACCTTCACCGTGAAGAGCGACCACGAAACCGGCCAGACCGTGATCAGCGGTATGGGCGAGCTCCATCTGGACATCATCGTAGACCGTCTCCGCCGCGAATTTGGCGTAGACATCAACCAGGGTGCCCCTCAGGTCAACTACAAGGAGTCCATCACCTCCAGCTTCCAGCTGCGTGAGGTCTTCAAGAAGCAGACTGGCGGTCGCGGTAAGTTCGCAGACATCATCGTTAATGTCTCTCCGGCCGATGAAGGCGTAACCGGTCTTCAGTTCATCAATTCGGTGAAGGGCGGTAACATCCCCAAGGAATTCATCCCTTGCATTGAGAAGGGCTTTACCTCTGCAATGGCCAATGGCGTTCTCGCCGGCTACGAGGTGCCTTCCCTCAAGGTGGAGGTTATAGACGGCAGCTACCACCCGGTAGACTCCGACCAGCTCTCCTTCGAATTGGCTGCCCGCATGGCTTTCCGCCACGCCTGCCCCAAGTGTCATCCGGTTCTGCTGGAGCCCATCATGTCCCTGGAGGTGGTTACCCCCGAAGACTACATGGGTGACATCGTGGGAGACCTGAACCGCCGTCGCGGCCAAATTGTTGCCATGGACTCCACCGCAAATGGAGCACGCATCGTCAAAGCTTTCGTTCCCCTCTCCGAGCAGTTTGGTTACGTAACCGTGCTGCGTACGCTGTCCTCCGGACGCGCCACCAGCACCATGACCTTCGACCACTACGCAGAGGTTCCTGCCAACCTGGCCAAGGACATCGTGGAGAAGAGCGGTTACCGTGTAAGCGATGACGAGTAACATTTAGCAAAAGTAAAAAAGTTATTGATATGAGCCAGAAAATCAGAATCAAGCTGAAATCTTTCGATCACATGCTGGTGGACAAGTCTGCCGCTAAGATCGTTGATACAGTGAAGGCAACGGGTGCAAAGGTCGTAGGTCCCATTCCTCTTCCCACCAACAAGAAGATCTTCACTGTGAACCGCTCCACCTTCGTGAACAAGAAGAGCCGCGAGCAGTTCGAGCTGGACTCCTACGTTCGTCTGATTGACATCGACGAGTCCAACGCCAAGACCGTAGACGCCCTCATGAAGCTCGAGCTTCCCTCCGGCGTTGAGGTTGAGATCAAAGTGTGAGTTCCGTCTCACACCTTAAGTAAAGCAGTCTGAACCCAGACTGCTTTCTTGGCCCCATAGCTCAGCGGTTAGAGCAGCGGACTCATAATCCGTTGGTCCTGGGTTCAAATCCCCGTGGGGCCACAAAAAAGACAGCTAGACGCTGTCTTTTTTGCGTCCATAGGGCCTTCGACCCATTGGGGGCCTAATCCCCCAAACCCCCTGTGTCGGCCTTCGGCCTCCATAATCATATATCACCGGCTTTTTGTGTTCCATTGGGGTTTGAACCCACTTCGTTCACGTTACCCCCTCCATAAACCCCTCCCCTCGGGGGAGGGACTTGGCTTTTCCGTTTAAAAACAGTATATTCGTGCCCGATTATTCGGAAAGACTATGAAAAAGATTCTTTGGACGGTGGCCCTGGTAGCCGCAGTTATTCTGGGTACCGAGACTTCCGCATCGGCCCAGTTTGGTGTTCTCAATTCCCTTGGCAAGGCCGTGAAAGAGGCCGCCGAAGGTCCCCAGATTGGCATCCCCAAGCCCCAGAAGAAAGATCAGAAGGTTATTTTCACCTGGGGAGACACCCCCATCGGCTGGTATAATCCCAAGACGCTGGAAATCATCTTCAACCAGAAGTGGGACGAAGGGGAGCTGGCCGGAAAGTATGTGATTTACAAGATTGACGCCCAGACGGGTGACATCGTCCGCAACGACGGCACCCCCAAGGGAAAGATATATGCCGACGGCACCTTCGAATCTCCCAACCTGGGCACCCTGCGCCTAGAGGGTAAAGACTTCGAGGTCTGGAGGGGCGAGGAGAAAATAGGCTCCATTTCCCCGGCCACCGGCTGGTGTTTTGACCATAAGCTCGGTTTCTTTGAGAAGCACACCCATCGTCAGGTGATTGCGGTTACTTATTTTGGTCTGCTCACCAGCGAGAACCAGATAAACCAGTGGAGGGAAGAGCAGGTTCAAAGAAAGGCCGAGGAAGCTGCGCAGGCCGCGGAGGCCCGCCGGGTGGCCGAAGAACGCGCCCAGTACGAGCGTGAGCATCCTACCTTCTACGAGGTTCGCAAAGGCAGCGGCCGCGGTTATGTAGACTCCAACGGCGTGGTTTACGACTGGTCCAAGACCAAGATAGGAGAACTGCCCAAAGGAAACGGAGACATCAAGGATAAGTATGGTAATACCATCGGCACCGTGTCCTTTGGCGGAGAAGACATCAAGGACCGCAGCGGCAAGCTCCTGTGCGTGGTAAAATCCAGCGGTACCATCTGCGACGGTTCCCAGCAGTATGTTCCCTATGCCAGCATTGGCGTATACGGCGCCGTGGAAATTGACAAGGACAAGACCCGTCTGGGAGAGTGCAACTGCAAGAATCCCACCTGGACCGCTATCCTCGTTTACTGTGATTTCTTTAAATTCTAAATAATTATGGCTTTCCAAGAAGTAACAACCACAAGCTACGGCAAACGCGTAGGCAATTCTTTTATGGGAATTGGCGGCGGTCTGGTCCTGTTCATTGCCGCCACGGCTCTCCTTTGGTGGAACGAAGGACGTGCCGTCAAGACCACCAAGATGCTCAACGAGGCCCAGGGTGCCTACGTAGAGATGGAGAACCCCTCCAAGATTGACCCCGCCCTGGACGGAGAACTGGTACACGCCACGGCTGTGGCCACTACACAGGATTCCCTGGTGGACGCCCGCTTCGGTTTTGGTGCTACGGCCATTGCCCTGAATCGTGACGTAGAGTACTACCAGTGGGTAGAGCATGAAGAGTCCCAGTCGGATGACAAGCTGGGCGGCAAGGAAGTAACCACCACCACCTACACTTACACCAAGGAGTGGGTTTCTTCCCCGGTTCAGTCCTCTCAATTCAAGGATCCCGAGTACCAGAACAAGAACATGGTGCTTACCGTGGTGGAGTCTGAGCACCAGTGGGCCAAGAACGTTACCTTCGGTGCTTACAAGTTGAACGAGAGCCTCACTCACAGCATCTCTTCTACCGAGCCCGTTGAACTGGCCATTGACGAGAGCATCCTCAAGGACCTCAATGACGGTATTTCCCGCATCCAGAAGAAGGATTCCCTGAGTTATGTGCACCAGTTTGCCAATGTGCTTTATGTGGGTCGGGTGCCCTCCTCTCCCGAGGTGGGTGATGTGCGCGTAACCTGGACCAAGGTGGTTCCCGCCAAGGTTTCCATCATTTCTCAGGTAGACGGCGACACCTTCAAGCCCTACACCGCCAAGAACGGTAAAACCTTCCAGACCCTGGTGATGGGCAAGAAGGACGCTTCCGAAATCTTCGAGAGCGAGCACAGCTCCAACAAGGTGCTCCTGTGGGTGCTCCGTATCCTGGGAGTTATCCTGGTAATTGCGGGCCTCAAGGGTATCTTCGGCTTCCTGGAAACCCTCCTCAAGGTGGTTCCTTTCCTGGCCAATATCCTGGGCTGGGGCGTAAGTGTGGTATGTTGGGTGGCCGGTATTGTGTGGTCCCTCATCATCATCGCCCTTGCCTGGATCTTCTACAGGCCCGTGCTGGGCATCGGCCTGCTGACCGTGGCCGCTTTCCTCATCTGGGTATTTGCCTTCAAGGGCAAGGACAAGCTCAAGGAGATGACTTCCAAGACTCCGAATGCTCCCGCTCCCGAGGCCTAAGGAAACCCTCATATCCAATAAAAAAGACAGCTGCAAGGCTGTCTTTTTTGTTAAAGTGCGGGGAAAATCGTATCTTGCAAAACTATAATTTGTAAAGAAATGTTCAGTTATATTCTGGCAGCGCTGCTGTCTGTATTTATGCTCCAGGCAAACCCCTCCGTGGCCTGGAAAGCCGTTGTCAACCATTCAGAAGGCAATCAGTACCAGTTGGTGGTCACGGGCCAGGTGGCCAAGGACTACTACGTACATCCCATGGCCGATGAATACGTGGGCACGGAACTCCAGGTAGAGACAGGGGAGGGAATTGCCACCAGCGGGTCCCCGGTGGAAGAGTTCACTCCTTCGGATTACAAGGGAGAAACCGTGGTGATGGGAACGTATGTGCTCCGTCAGAATCTGGAGCTCACCGGCTCCGGTCAGGTGACGGTGAAAGGAACCATAACCTGGAGCGCCTGCAGCGGAGATTTCTGCGGCATGCCGGAAGACTATGAGTTCTCCGTACCGGTGAAACTTTCCGGTGCGGCCTCCGACGGCACCAAATCCGGCAAGAACGCCGGAGTGCTTTGGGGTCTTATCCTGGAGGCCATCCTCTGGGGTTTCCTCATGCTCCTTACGCCCTGTGTGTTCCCCATGGTGCCCATGACGGTATCCTTCTTCCTCAAACAGAGTGATACCCCCGCCAAGGGCCGCTTCAACGCCTTCATGTACGGCCTGTTCATCGTGCTGCTGTATACGGTGCCCATTTGCGTCATCATCGGCCTAACCTGGGCCGCCGGCGGTTCTGCCGTTACGGCCGATATCTTCAACTGGCTCAGCACCCACTGGCTCCCGAACATTCTCTTCTTTGTGATTTTCATGGTGTTCGCCGCCTCCTTTTTCGGCGCCTTTGAAATAACCCTTCCCGCCAGCTGGACCACCAAGGCCGATGCCCAAAGCTCCAAGGGCGGCCTGTTGGGCGTGTTCTTCCTGGCCTTAACGCTGGTGCTGGTAAGCTTCAGCTGCACCGGCCCCATCGTGGGTACCGTGCTCATCAAGAGCACCCAGGGAGAGTTCTGGACACCCATGGTTACCATGCTGGCTTTCAGCATTGCCTTTGCCCTACCGTTTACCCTCCTGGCCTTCTTCCCGTCCATCCTGAAGAAACTGCCCAAGAGCGGCGGCTGGCTCAACAGCGTGAAGGTAGTGCTGGGCTTCATTGAAATTGCCCTGGGCCTCAAGTTCCTGAGTACGGCCGACCAAACCTACCACTGGCACATCCTGGACCGCGAGGTTTACCTGGCCATCTGGATTGTGTGCTTCAGCCTCCTGGGCCTGTACCTGCTGGGTAAGATCCGCTTCAAGCACGACAGCCCGGTGGAATACATTTCTGTGGGCCGATTGGCGTTGGTGATAGCAGATTTCGCTTTCGTGGTATACCTCATCCCCGGCATGTGGGGCGCCCCCCTGAAGGCCCTCAGCGGATACATGCCGCCCCTGGAGACGCAGGACTTCGTGCTCATGCCCGGAGCCGTGGCCCCGGCAGCCATTCCTTCCACGGTGAGTGTTTACGGCTCCGAGGTGAAGCTCCCGCACGGCCTCTCCGGCTACAGCAACCTGGAGGACGGCATTGCCGCCGCCGCAGAGCAGGGCAAGAAGGTGTTTGTGGACATCACCGGCCACGGCTGCGTGAACTGCCGCGAAATGGAAGCCCGCGTGTGGAGTGACCCTAAGGTGCTCCAACGCCTCAGAGATAACTACGTCATTGTTTCCCTGTACGTAGATGACAAAACCAAACTGCCTGAAGACAAGTGGGTTACCACGGCTTCCGGTAAAGTACTCAAAGACGTGGGCCGGGTCAATTCCAACCTGGTATTGGAGCGCTTCGGCGTCAATTCCCAACCCAATTACTTCCTTTTGGACGATGAGGGTAAAATCCTGGCCGGCCCCCGTGGCTACAGCCTGGATGTAGACGCCTTCGTCAAATTCCTGGACTTATGACGGATGAAGAAATCATAGCCCTCATCAAGCGGGAAGTAAAACCCGCCCTGGGCTGTACCGAGCCCATCGCCGTAGCGTTGGCGGTGGCCAAAGCCACGGAGATTATCAGCGAAAACTGCTCCTGCCCCAAGGGCTGGCGCCTGAAGGCCCATTTCCACCTGGAAATCTCCGTGAGCGCCAACATCCTTAAAAATGGCATGGGTGTGGGAATCCCCGGCACCGGTATGGTGGGCCTTCCTGTGGCGGCGGCCCTGGGTGCCGTTTGCGGGGACTCTTCCCGTGGGTTGGAGGCTTTATCGGCCCTTACCCCGGAAGCGGTGGCCCGCGCCAAAGAGCTGGTGGCCGGTAAGAAAGTGAAGGTGAGCGTGGCCGATACAGACCGTCTCCTCTATGTGAAAGCCACGGTGGCAGTGGAAGGCGGTGGCATAGCCAGCGCCGAGGTAGACCCTCACGCCTACGCAATCATTGAGGACGACCACGACCGCATTGTAGAAACCAGTTTTGCCGATAAGATTCTGGTAAGTTCTGAGTCGGGTGCAGCCGCCAAAGAGCGTTCCACGGAGGCTTACGCCCTCACTGTGCGGGAGATCGTAGATTTCGTCCGTGAGGCGCGCTATGAAGACATTGCCTTTATCCTGGAAGACCGCAAGTACAACTATGCCCTGGCCATGGAAGGCTTGGAAGGGGAGTATGGCCTGCAGGTGGGAAAGACCATCCGGGAAAACCAGAAAGAGGTGTTCGGAGACGACTTTATGAGTTATGCCATGGGGCTTACAGCCGCCGCGTCGGATGCCCGCATGGCCGGCTGTACCCTCCCCGCCATGAGTAACAGCGGCAGTGGCAACCAGGGCATTACCGTGAGTATGCCTGTCATTGCCTATGCCCTTAAGTATAAGGTGGATGATGAACGCCTGGCCCGGGCCCTTATCCTGAGCAACCTGGTGGCCATCCATATCAAACACTATCTGGGCAAGTTAAGTGCTCTGTGCGGCTGCGTAGTAGCCTCTACGGGCTCTGCCTGCGGTATTGTGTACCTGCAGGGCGGAGGCTATGAACAAGTTTGTGCCGCCATCAAGAACATGGCCGGCAATATTACCGGCATGGTGTGCGACGGCGCCAAGGTGGGCTGCGCCATGAAGGTGGCCAGCGGCGTTTCCTGCGCCGTACAAAGTGCCGTGCTGGCCCTCAGAGGCACCTGCATCCCTTCCACGGACGGTATCATCGAAGACGACGTAGAGAAGACCATCCGCAACATCGGCGCCATTGGAAGCGCCGGCATGAAAACCACAGACCGGATGATTCTGGACATTATGTTATGCAAGTAAAACACCTCTTCCTGCTCCTGGGTGCCCTGGCAGCCTGTTCCTGCGGCTCCCGCGTACAGGGCCCCTGTGGCCCCAATCCTGTAGACGAGGCCAAGGAGGCTCGTATGGAATGGTTCTCCCAGGCCAAGCTGGGCATCTTTATCCACTGGGGTATCTATTCCAGGGGAGACTGGTCGGAAAGCTGGGCTTTCCATAACGGGGCGGTGAGCATGGAAGACTATTTTGCCCAGGAGGCGGATTTTACGGCATCGGCCTATAACCCCGCCGATTGGGTGCAACTTATCCGCGAGAGCGGTGCCAAATACACCGTTATCACCTCCAAACATCACGACGGCTTTGCCCTCTGGGACACCAAGGCCGGAGAGGTGAGTGCTGTCAAAACATCGGCCGCCGGAAGGGATGTCCTTACTCCTTTCGTGGAGGAAGTGCGTAAGCAAGGAGGCCTTAAACTGGGCCTTTACTATTCCCTCATAGACTGGCCCCGCGAAGATTATCCCAACGTGTTCCGGGCCGGCCCCGCCCGTTATGACATTCACAAAGAGCCGGAACGCTGGAAGCATTTCTTAGCCTTTAACAGCGCCCAGCTGGGAGAATTGTGCCAGGCCTATCATCCGGACCTGCTGTGGTTTGACGGAGACTGGGAGTTCTCTTCCGAGGAGTGGGATGCCCCCGGCATCGTGCGCCAGTTGCGGGACTGCAATCCGGACATCATCATCAATTCCCGTATAGCCGGTAGCGGAGACTACGACACCCCCGAACTGGGCGTTCCCGTTGTAAAGCCCGAATCCCGCTGGTGGGAAACCTGCATGACCATCAACGACTCCTGGGGCTTCCGCAAGAAGGACACAGACTTCAAGAGCCCCGATACCATCCTTCGCATGCTGGTGGACTGCATGTCGCTGGGCGGCAATCTGCTGCTGGATATCGGCCCCCGCGCCGACGGCACCATCCCCCAGGAAGAGGTGGATATCTTAAAGGAATTGGGCCGATGGACAACAAAGCATGCCGAGGCCGTCTATCCCACCCGAGCCGGCATTCCCGCCGGGCACGTGCAGGCCTATACCACGCTGAACCAGGCGGGTGATATCCTTTATCTGTACTTCCCGTATGCCCCCAATGAGTCCTTGGAAATCAAGGGCCTCAAATCCCGCGTGAAGAATGTGCGGGTGGTGGGCAGTGGCGAAACGCTGACTTGGAAACAGTACAACGATATTGACTGGAGCCAGACGCCGGGTGTGTATTACATTCACGTTCCGGCTAATGTGCTGGACCCCCGCATGACGGTTCTGGCCGTAGAACTGGAGACCCCTTGCACCCTCTACGAAGGCTCCGGCCAGGTCATCAGCTTCAACGAATAACCTCGTGCGGGTTCGATTCCCGCCCGAGGCACAAAAAAAGAGACCTTCACGGGTCTCTTTTTTTGTGGATGGGCTACCGCTTATCGGCCATGATCCGCTCAAATTCGGCTTAGACCACAAGTGCATCTATTTCTGCCAGTTCTTCTGGGGAGAAGGATATGTTTTCCAAGGCTTTGAAATCGTCCTCAATCTGACTCACCTTGCTGGCTCCTATAATGACGCTGGTTACCTTGCTGTCTTTGAGGCACCAGGCCAGGGCCATTTCGGCCAGGGTTTGCCCGCGGCGGGCAGCAATTTCGTTCAGTTTCAGAAGGGAGGCATGAAGTTGGGGCGTAAGGGCCGATGATTTGAGGAAGCGCTCCTGGGCCATGCGGGAATCGGCCGGAATGCCGTCCAGGTATCGGCCTGTCAGGAGGCCTTGCGCCAGAGGGGAGAAGGCAATGAAGCCCACCCCGTTTTCCTGCGCCTGGTCCAGCAAGCCTTCGGTCTCCGGCTCCCGGTTAAGGATATTGTAACGGCACTGATGCAGGAGACAGGGAACGTCCCGGTCCCGGAGGTATTTGTAGGCAAAGGCGGCCGCTTTTGCAGGGTAGTTGGAGATGCCCACGTAGAGAGCCTTTCCCATACGTACGATATCTACCAGCGCCTGCATGGTTTCTTCCAGCGGGGTGTTGGGGTCGAAGCGGTGGGAATAGAACAGGTCCACATACTCCAGATTCATCCGTTTAAGGCTCTGATTGAGACTGGAGATCAGATACTTGCGGGACCCCCATTCGCCATAGGGGCCGGGCCACATGTCGTAACCAGCCTTGGAAGAGATGAACAGTTCGTCCCTATAGGGCGCGAAAGACTTCTTCATGATTTGGCCAAAGGTCTCTTCGGCCGATCCGTAACTGGGACCGTAATTGTTGGCCAGGTCAAAGTGCACAATGCCATGGTCGAAGGCGTAGTGAGCCATCTCGAAGGAGTTGGTAAGAGGGTTCACGTCTCCGAAGTTGTGCCACAGGCCCAGGGCGATTTCAGGAATCTGAATGCCGCTGCGGCCGCATCTGCGGTAGCGGATACCGTTGGTGTAACGGTCTGATACAGGGGAGTATACGGGATTAATCATGCACAAATATACATTTTTTGCCAAACATTTTCTATCTTTGAGATATGAAACGCTTCATTTCTTTACTAACCACTGTCCTTTTGGTAAGCACCCTGCTGGGCGCGCAGGAACGCGTCCCGCTGTGGCCGAAGGGCAAAATGCCGGACACGCAGTCTCATCAGATTGCAGCCATGACCAATGAGTCCGAGGTCCAGGGGTTCAAGCCCGACAAACACCGGATTCCCTATTTGGAATGGTTTGAAAAGCCGGAAAACCCCAACGGAGCCTGCATGATTCTCATCTCCGGTGGCAGCTACGAGGTTTGCTGCGACGTGGGGCTCATTGAGATGTGGCACAAAGAGCTTACCAAGCTGGGCGTCCAGTGCGTCAACTTTGTTTACCGCACTCCCCGTCCCGTGGGTCTTCCCATCTACCAGACGGCCTGGGAAGATGGCCAACGGGCCGTAAGAATGGTTCGCCGGGAGGCGGCCAAGCGGGGCTTTGACCCGGAGAAAATTGGAGTGATTTCCATGTCGGCCGGCTCCCACCTGGCACTTCTGCTGGCCACCAGTTCCCAAACGCCTGCTTATGCTCCCATTGACCAGGTGGACGATATTCCCTGCCACATCAACTGGGCTGTAGTGAATGCGCCGGCTTATGCCACTACAGATGGAGAATCCGGCACCCAGGCCACCCGGGAAGGATACGGACCGGACGTTCAGCTTAGTAAAGTGTTCCGTTTTGACGAAAAGACCTGCCCCATGAGCCTGCATCATGGAGAGCGGGATCCCTATACTCCCACCGGCTCCACGCTGGTATACCGCCAGTTGCGCCGCATGGGTATTCCGGCCGAGCTTCACCTGTACCCGGATAAGGGCCACGGCGCCTTTGGCTTCGAGCGGGGAGTGGAATTCATGACGCAAATGGGCTTCCTGGGCCCCCTGCAGCCGGGCGTGAACATTAGTGACCGGTACATGGAGGACAAGGACCGCAGCGAGTATATCAAGGAAGACATCTGGCCCGAAGGCAAGATGCCGGATGTGCAGGAAAACCAGGGCACACCTTACATTGAGTGGCACTTCCCCAAGGAGCGCAAGACCGGAGCCATTCAGATCATTTACTCCGGTGGCTCCTATGAAGGAAACGGCCCTGAAAGTTTTGAAGTGACCCCCGCCCGCCGCTACCTCAATTCGAAGGGCATCACGGTAGTTACCATGCGTTACCGTACGCCCCGTCCCGAGAAACTGGCCAAACATACATCGGCCTGGCAGGATTTGCAGCGGGCCGTGCGCGTTGTTCGCAGCAAGGCGGTCGAATATGGTCTGGACCCGGGCCGCATTGGTATTATGGGTTCATCGGCTGGTGGACATCTGACTCTTATGGGCGTAACCTCCTCCCGACACCGCTCCTACTGGCCCATTGACAGCATTGACAAACTGCCGTGTACCGTTCAGTGGGGTATTGGCATCTATCCCGCCTATGCCCTCACCGACGGCCTGGAAGAGGAGAACACGGGCGGTGGTAATGAAGATTCTGCCGTATTAGCGCCCGAGTTCAGCTTTGACCTGGACACCGCCCCCATGCTCATGGTTCACGGTGATGCCGACGGCTGGGCCGCTATGAACTCTGTGAAAGTGTGGGAGAAACTGCGCGCCATGGGCATATCGGCCGAACTGCATACCTTGGCCCTGCGCCCGCACTGCTTTATGCTGGGAGCCGCCCCGGGCACCGGCAGTTACACCTACTTAGAACGCATTACTGAATTTTTACAGCCTTACCTATAATAATTGGAAACCATGAAGAAGATTTTGACTTTCATTCTGCCGGCCCTTCTGTGCTGGTCTGCCGCTTTTGCACAGGAAGACACAGTTCCCTATATCCCTCAGGATAAGTTGCCCGACGTAGTACAGATTTTGCCCGCACCGCCTCAGGATCCCAGCGCGGACTTTGATTATGATATTCTCCGCTATATGTGGGGCAAGCAGCAGCGGAAGGATTCCCTTCGCCTGGCCATGGCCGTGAGGGATGCTGTCTGGAATCTGGACACCACCATTGTCATTCTCTCAGAGCCTTTCGGCCTTAAGATTTCAAAGGCCGATACGCCCGCCATCTATAATGTGCTCTCCCGTGGGGTCACCACTATCGAGGGCATCCGGGTGAAGCCCAAGGCCCACTACTTCCGCATCAGGCCCTTTGCCTATTTCCAGGAACCGTCCATCTTCCCTCAGGACGACGATTGGCTGGCCAAGGAGGGCTCCTACCCTTCCGGCCATACTATCCGTGCCTGGGCCTGCGCCATGGTAATGGCCCAAATCAATCCCGCTGCAGCCGAGGCCGTTTTCGCCCGGGCTTGGGAGTCCGGCGTTAGCCGCGTCATCTCCGGCTGCCACTGGCAGAGCGATGTAGACGCCAGCCGCCCAGTGGCCAGCATCGGCTACTCCAAGTTACAAACCTCCCAAGAGTTCCTGATAGACATGGCCCTGGCCCAAGCCGAATTCGAGCGGATCATGGCCGATAAGCGGTAGCCAGTTTTGCCTTGAGCCGCTGGCGTGCTTTGGTAACGGAGGCAGGGGAAATTCCCAGCAGGATGGCCTGCTCCGATACGGAGAACTGCAGGTGCGAGAGAATATAGGTGCGGATATCGCCCTTTGTCAGATCGTTATGCGTTTCCCGGAGAGATTCGGGCCTGAAGTCTGATGAATTTCGGAGCATCCGTTCCAATTCGGCCCATTCTTCATCCTGAATGTAGCGGGGCTTGGCACGAAGCCCCTGGAGCAGATGATTCTGCCCCACGAGCGCCTGCATTATCACATAGGAATCCAGTTCACCGGCAGGCCCCTCTCCGGCGTTAGGGACGAATCCTTCCCGCGCATCGTTTCCGGCGTGGATGACCATCAGGAAGGCCCTGACATTCTTACCCAGGATTTCACTCACCTGCGGGATGGTTAACTGGCTCCCGCCGCAGGTGCAGGTTGAGGCAAGCCCCAGTGCCACCAGAACGAGTTGATAATAAATCATTTCAGCCTCGTCCACTTGCAGGCCGAAGGTCTCTGCGATGGCCGAAAGGCTCTCCGTCTTAAAGCCGACATAGGCATCGATGTACTCTTTATAAGAAGTGGGCGGCATCTTCGATTCCATAATCATGGAGAACAGCTGCGGCTCGTCCATGGCGAACCAGATAAGGGCTATCCCGAAGCCCTTGAACGGAGGGTTGAGGGCAAAGCCTTCTCCTACGCGCTTCCTGTACAGTTCCCTCGCTTCCTCCCGGACGGCATCACGGACACCCTGGATGGATCCGAAAGAAGAGAAGATGGCACTGGCGCCGCAGCCAAGGCGGGCGCAGAGGTTTCTGGCCGTCAGGAGCGAGGGCCCTCCGGAGCGCACCAAATCAAGGGCTGCGGAAAGGATTCTTTCTTTTGTTACAGTAACCGGTCTTGCCATAATTGTGTTCCGAAACAGTTCGGTGCAAAGATAGAAAACACAGTAGTATTGTCCAAGGATTGCCAGATGTAAAAGGCTGGATTGTCCACATATTTGTCCATATCGTTTTTTATTTCGGAACACCGGATACACTAACTTTGCAAGTGAAAAAATATGGACAAACGATGAAACGACTGATTGTGCTGTTAACGATTGCAACCCTATCGCTTCCTTGTCTGGCAAAGGACGATTGGAAAGGGAAAGTAATTGATGAAAAAGGCGAGCCTGTAGCATACGCCAACGTGGCAATCCTCTCTCCGGCCGATTCTACGGTCGTGTGCGGTGTCGTCACCCAGGAGGACGGCACCTTCAATATTGTAACCAGCGAGACGGACGGCATCATGATGGTGGCCATGCTGGGTTACAGGACAGTGTATCTCGCTCCCGTTGACGGCGCGGTGATTACCCTCTCCGATGACGCGCAAATGCTGGAAGGGGCTGTAGCGAGTGCCGTTATGCCCAAGACCAAACTCACGAGTGAAGGATTGCAGACGAATGTGCGTGGCTCCGTGCTGGAGAATGCGGGTAGCGCCAAGGACGTGCTTTCCAAAACGCCGGGACTTATCAAGGGGCAGAACGGTCTGGAGGTGATAGGCAAAGGCGCGCCACTGGTGTATATTAATGGAAGGAGAGTCTCTGACAGCACGGAGCTGGACCGCTTGCAAAGCAATGAAATCCAGAGTGTCGAGGTAATAACCAATCCGGGAGCACAATACGATGCAACGGTGCGGGCTGTAGTGCGAATCAAGACCATCAAGCGGCAGGGAGACGGATTCGGCTTCAATCTGAATGCTTCCGACGCCCAGTCCTTGAGGTGGGCCAGGGGGAATGATCCCTTCGGCGCCGTCAATGTTAACTACCGCATGGGAGGATGGGACTTCTTCGGTGGGGTCAACTATGCCCGCAATACATCCAGGCAGGAAAGCGAGCTGGAGAAGAAGACCTTCGGAATAACCCCCGCCGGAGAAGACTGGCTCTTCGAGAACAAGGGAACGCTCCTGAACGAATATATCGGCAGCACCCTCTATGGAAACGCCGGCGTGAACTGGCAGATGGCCGACAATCATTTTCTGGGCGGCAAGGTGGAGTGGGGCAGGCATCTGACTTACAGCGTGCATACGGAGGTCTATGACAACGTTTTTGAAAATGGAACGCTCATAGACAAGCTGAGAACCTTTTCTGACGACTCCATTGGGGACCGGACGCCCTATAACCTTGGCGCCAACCTCTATTACAACGGCCTCGTCGCAGGAAAGCTGGGTATCGATGTCAACCTGGACTACTATGGCACCGACGACAGTTCCAAGTCTGTATCGAAAGAAGCCAGTGAAATGACTCACGACGCCGCCATCTACAGCGCCAGTAACAACGCGGGACGGATGTACGCTGCCAAGGCGGTGCTTTCCTATCCCATCTGGAAAGGACAGTTGCAGGCCGGAACGGAGGATACTTTTTCCCGTCGCACGGATAATTATAAGGTGGGAGGTATCGATATCCCAGCTTCGGAAGCGTCCATTAAAGAGGATAATATTGCCGCTTTTGCTTCTTACGGCTGCTATATCCCCCGTGTGGGTCAGATGAGCGCCGGAGTGCGTTACGAATACGTCCACTACGCCTATGAGGATGCCATCACGCCCGCAAACAACATCACAAGGGACTACGGGAACTGGTTCCCCAACGTTTCCTATGCGGGGGTGATCGGAGAGAAAACCCGGAACCCTGTCCAAGTGATGCTGAATTACAGCACCAAAACCAGCCGGCCTCATTATGGGAATCTGTCCAGCGCAATACGCTATAACAGCCGATATATCTGGCAGAGCGGCAATTCCCAGTTACAGCCGGAGATGTCCCATAATATCGGCCTTACTGCAGTGTGGAAGTTCGTCACGGTAATGGTAAACTATTCCAGGATTAACGATGCTATCGTCACCTGGTCGGCTCCTTACGGTGCCGATGGCGTAGTGCTGGTGAAGCCCCGTAACATTGAAACGCCTTTCCGCATGATGTCAGCCTATGTCAATCTGACTCCTACCGTAGGACCCTGGAATATGAATTATACAATTGGAGTCCTGCCTCAGTGGTTCACGATAAATGCTCCGGACCCCCGTGAAGCATCCGGCATTCGCGTAACTACGTTCAACAATAAGCCCATCTTCTTTGCCCAGCTTTTCAATACCTTCACCGTGAAGGGCGGATGGCAGTTTGAACTGGGAGGCGTGTTTATGAGTCCCGGCTATTCCCGGAACCTGTATATGACCAACTGGTTCGTTAACCTCACGGCCGCCGTGCAGAAAACGCTGCTCCGTGACGGTTCGCTTGTTGTGCGCCTTGAAGGAGAGGACCTTACGCGCAACGCATTTTTCAGTCCCTATTCCGACTTCGGCAGCCATACCATCATGCAGACCAACCTGCTGGATACGCAGAAAGTTAAACTCTCTATCCGCTACAGCTTCAACACCGTCCAGAGCAAGTACCGCGGCAGCGGAGCTGGCGCCGATAGCAAGGCCAGAATGTAATGTACTTTTATTATGAAGACATTGGTTTTAAATACATTAGGTAAAGAAGCCCTTGATCAGGTAAATGCTCTGATTAAAGACAAAGAAGTGGAGGTTGTCGATACTTCAGACATGAAGATCGCACATTGCATGGGTTGTAACCAGTGCTGGCTGAAGACTCCGGGCATTTGCGCCATCAAAGACGATTATGAAAAAATCATAAAAAAACTGGTAGAGACAGAAAACCTTTGGATCGTCTCCGATACACGTTTTGGTTTCTTGGACTACAAAGGCAAACGGGTGATGGATCGCATTATGCCCATGCTTAATATGACTATCGGTTTTCGGGACGGCTGGATGCGCCATAAGCTACGTTACCACGCATTGAATATCGGATTGCTGTACAAAGGTGCTGCCGACCAGGCAATGATGGAGGACTGGTGCAAGCGTACGGCTGCGAATATTGGCGGACAATCGTTGGGCGCGATAGCCCTGGATCCCCAATCTGCCATTTCGAGCGAAGCCAGGGAATCTCCCGTTATGCCCGGCCCGATCAAGCATCTCGTTATCATCAATGGCAGCCCACGTGTGGCGAAGTTCAGCAACACGGACAAAATAATCCATTCATTCGTCAAAGGGCTGGAAGAAACTGGCATCACCTGGGAACTCCACAATCTCTCCAATCGTAAGGAATGGGATGCTGCTCGTGAAGCCTTTCTTACCCACGAACATATCCTTATAGCCTTTCCGCTCTATGTAGAATGTGTCCCCAGCCTGATGCTGGAATTCCTGTCCACCCTGCCTGCAGAGCGTAAAGTGCCCGGCCAGCTTTCCTTCCTGCTGCATGGCGGCATGGACGAAGGCAACGAGTTCCGCCTGGCGGAGCGCTTCCTCCAGAAGCTTCCCGCCCAGCTGGGCTGTAGCTACGGAGGGACGCTTATCAAGGGCGGCAGCTTCCGTATCCGCACCACTACGGACGAAGAGCGGGCCAAGATGGTAGCCCCGTGGCCCCCCATGGGCAAGTTGTTTGCCCAAAAAGGTACTTTCCTTACTCCGGAGACCGAACGCTTTATCGGCCTGGAGCAATACCCATGGATCCTTCGCAAGCTGGTAAGCCTGCTGTTTTTGAAGAAAGTGAACGAAGAATTTGATAACTTTGCAAAAGGCTGGGGGTGTACCCGTCCGCTGAACGATAAACCTTATGTACAATAATTATGGAAATGAAATTTTGCCAGAGCTGCGGCATGCCGCTGAACGACCAGGTGCTGGGCACCAATGCCGACGGCAGCAAGAACGAAGACTACTGCATGTACTGCTACAAAGATGGCAAATTCCTGCAGGAATGCACCATGGAAGAAATGATAGAGCACTGCGCTCAGTTTGTCGATGAGGTAAACAAGGGCCTTCCCCAGCCCATTACGAAGGAAGAATACATCGGCCAGATGAAGATGTATTTCCCGCACCTGAAGCGTTGGCAAAAGTCGTTAGCCATCGGCGGGGACACACCTGAAAATCCGGCCCTGGCTGGCGTCAAGGACCTCATCGCCCGGATGTCCGACACGCTGCCCATTGCTTACATCTCATCAGTAGATAATGAGGGTTATCCCTGCACCAAGGCCATGCTGGCTCCGCGCAAGCGTGAGGGCATCAAGGTGTTCTATTTTACCACCAACACCTTCTCACTGCGGGTAGCCCACTACAAGGCTAATCCCAAAGCCAGCATCTATTTCTGCGATGCCAAGGGATTTAAGGGAATGATGCTTCGTGGCACCATGGAGGTGCTCACCGATGCCGAGAGCAAAGAGATGATTTGGCGCAAAGGCGATACGCAGTACTATCCCGGCGGCGTAACCGACCCCAACTACTGCGTCCTCAAATTCACCGCCATCGACGGTCGCTTCTACAGCGATTTCTATCCCCGCAGTTTTGTGATAGAGTGAGTGACGAAACGCATTTGCCGAATGTCATATCGGCGCTCAGGATAGCAGGCTCTTTCTGCCTGCTGTTTTGCGATGTGGCCGGATGGCTGTTCTGGGCGCTCTATGCGCTGTGTGGCATCAGTGATATGGTTGACGGCCCTCTGGCCAGGAAACTCCAAGCAGAAAGCAAAACGGGAGCCGTCTTGGATAGTGTAGCCGACATCGTATTCGTGGCATGTTGCGCCATTCGCTTGTTGCCGGTACTGGAGATTCCCTTTTGGCTCTGGATCTGGGCCGGGGTTATCGTCTTCATTAAGATTGTGAACCAGATATCAGCCTTGGTCGTTTATAAACGATTCTGCTTTCCTCATACATGGGCCAACAAACTGACCGGTTTTCTGCTATTCCTGACGGTGCCGACAATGTTCTGGTCAATGATTCCGATTTCCATCGTTGCTGCTATAGCCACGTTCGCCGCCGTGCAGGAAGGGCATTATATTAGAACGAAGCGAGTACTATAAACAGGTAAACGCACCCACTGTCTAATCTCAGCGTGATTATTCACGAGGAGACCTCTCGGGCCGCATCCGGATTATCCGAATAATTCCCGGACACGAACACTGTTTTTGCTCCCGCATCCGGGAAAAGTGAGTTATTTCCGGATGGTGACACTGTGATTATGGAGGCCTAAGGCCGACCCAGGGGGTCTGGGGGATTAGGCCCCCAGTCTATCGAAGATATTAGGCATGAAAAAAGACCGCCAATCAGCGGTCTTTTTTTGTGCCTCGGGCGGGAGCTAAATAACTTGTGGCTATCGTGTATTCTTGGTGGCTATCGAATGATTTGTCTATCAAGAGAGTGATACGGCCCTCTGTGTATTCAAATAACCCACGAAAAAGGTGACCAAAAGTGACCAAAAAACTATCAATGCGATCCGGTCCACAATTTTGTGGTCCACAATTTTGTGGACTAAAAATAATGCGCTATATTTGCAAAAAATAAAGAATTATGGGCAAACCATTTGTATACGGGACTGCCGTCTTTGGAGAGAACTTTACCGATAGGAAAGCCGAGACCAAACACCTCAAAATGAACTTTGAGGCAGGTGTGAATACCATCTTGATTTCTCCCCGCAGGACAGGGAAGACCTCTCTGGTATATAGGGCTGTTGAACAAATAACGGATCCATCTGTCAAGATAGTGATGATGGACATCTATGATTGCCGTGACGAATATGAGTTCTATGAACGTTTTGCATCAGCCATTCTGAAAAGCCTTGCAACCAAGGCGGAACAGGCTATGACTCTGGCCAAAAGCTTTCTCTCCCGCCTTTCTCCCAAGATATCCATCTCGCCGGATCCGTCGCAGGAGTTTTCAGTTTCCTTTGGTATCGGCCCAAAGACAGAAAAGCCGGAGGAGATCCTGGACCTTCCTGAAAAAATAGCTCAAAAGAGAAATCTGAACATCGTGGTTTGCATTGACGAGTTTCAGCAAGTTGGAGAATTCCCGGATTCTGTCGGTTTCCAAAAGAAGGCGAGGGGCGTGTGGCAGTTGCAAAAGAACGTATCATATTGCCTGTTCGGGAGCAAGAAACATATGATGGATAAGCTATTTCAGGATAAGTCCATGCCATTCTATCATTTCGGAGATATGTTTTTCCTGGAGGCGATACCAAAGAAAGAATGGGTCAATTACATTGTCCAACGCTTTGCTACTAGGAATATGATTATTTCAGAAGAAATGGCAGGGCGACTGTGCGATAAAGTCCAGTTGTATTCATCATATGTTCAGCAACTTGCCTGGAATGTAATGATAGAGACTGAAGGAGAAGTAACTGAGCAGAATCTGGAGAGTGGGTATGAACTTCTGATAAGGCAGACATCGGCGCTGTTTATGCGTCAACTGGCCAATCTGACGGTATACCAGATGAACTATTTAAAGGCCCTGGACGCAGGTATGCATACTGGTTTCCAATCGTCAGACATACTGGAGGAATACCGCCTGGGTAGCAAATCGAATATCGCAAGGATAGAGAATGTTCTTTTAGGCAAGGAGCTGATCGATAAAAGGCCTGATGGCGTATACTTTGCCGATCCTGTGTTCGCTTATTGGTTCCATAGAGAGTACTGTATATGATGACGGGTGGCCAAAAGTGACCAAATTTGGTGAATAGAAAAATAAAAGACTTTGTAAGTGCTTGAAAATGAATTTCGGAGGCCGAAGGCCGACCCAGGGGGTCTGGGGGATTAGGCCCCCAGTCTATCGAAGATATTAGGCGCAAAAAGAGCTGCGATGTCGCAGCTCTTTTTGTGCCTCGGGCGGGAATCGAAC
>DFLI01000062.1 GCA_002373715.1 Bacteroidales bacterium UBA3623 | reverse complement strand
CCCGACGAGCTACCGACTGCTCTACTCCGCGGTTTGGGAATGCAAAGGTAAGGAGTTTTTCTGAAAACTCCAAATTTTTAATTTCGATTGATAGTTTGTATCTTTCGGAAAATCTCGGCTTATGAAAAAGACTGTCATATTACTTGCGGCACTGGTCGCACTGGTCTCTTGCGGAACAAATCCTGCTCAGAAAACGACTGGCGGCAGTGTTGAAGTAACCCTCCATAACCCCATCATTTCCGGCTTCAGCCCAGATCCTTCCGTGGTGGCAGTAGAGGGTGATTACTACATTGTAAACTCTACGTTCCACTATTTCCCGGGCGTTCCGGTGTATCACAGCCGGGATTTGCAGAATTGGGAACAGATAGGCAATGTACTGGACCGTCCTTCCCAGCTTCCTCTGGTAGAATCCAACGCCTCGCTGGGCATTTATGCGCCCACCATCCGCTATAACGAGGGCACTTTCTACATGATTACCACCAATGTGGGAAACGGTGGTAACTTTATGGTGTCGGCCACCAATCCGGCTGGCCCATGGAGTGAACCTATCTGGCTGGAGCAACAGGGAATTGACCCTTCGCTCTATTTTGAGGACGGAAAGTGCTACATGGTTTCCAACCCGGACGCCACCATTACCCTGTGCGAGATAGACCCTGTTACCGGCGCCACGCTTAGCCCCGGGAAAGCCCTCTGGAGGGGCACAGGAGGCCGATTCCCGGAGGGCCCGCATATCTACAAGCACGACGGCTGGTACTATCTGCTCATCTCTGAAGGCGGCACGGAACTGGCGCATAAGCTCACGGTAGCCCGAAGCCGTAACATCTATGGCCCCTATGAGGCCAACCCCGCCAATCCCATCTTTACGCATTGCTCGCTGGCTGCCCAGGAAAGTAATATCCAGGGCACAGGCCACGGGGATTTATTCCAGGCGGCCGATGGCTCCTGGTGGATTGTATTTCTGGCTTATCGCAGATATGGCGGCGACTTCCATCACCTGGGCCGGGAGACTTTCTTGGCACCCGTCTCCTGGGAGAAGGGCTGGCCGGTGGTGAACGGCGGGCAGCCGGTGGCCGAAACCATGAAGGTTCGCATGAGCGCTGTGCCGGAGGCTCCCCAGCCCGAAAGCATCCATTATGATTTCTCTGCCATCGGCCCGGAGTGGATGCACATCCAGCATCCCGTGGAGGAGAACTATGCCGCCAAGGATGGAGTCCTCACCCTCACGGGCAACGGGGATGGATTTGACTGGGGAGGATGGCATCCCTCCGCACTACTGCGCCGGCAGAAGGCGGCAGAATGCCAATTTGGCACCGAAGTCACTCTGCTGGAAAACGGTGAGGCTGGCCTGGCCGTCTATCAGACCCATAACGGCCACATGGAGTACTTTGTCCGTCGCGAAGGGCAGCGCTGCCAGGCCGTTCTCCGTATCCGGCTCCACAGCATTCTCCATGAACAGGCTGTTGCAACGATCCCTTCCCCATCGGCCCGACTGGATGTACTGGCCTTTGGAGATCACTACGAGTTCCTCCTGAACGGACAGCCGTTCGGCACCATTGATTCTAAATTGCTTAGCACGGAAATGGCCGGCGGCTTTACAGGCGTCACCATAGGCCCCTACTGCCGCAGCGGAAAGGCTTCCTTCAAGGGTTTTGATTACCAGGAGCAGTAATTACCCCAAGAACTCCAGGATGGCGGGGAGCTCGGAAGCGGGGAATGCCTGCTGGGCGCCGGTGGAAAGGTTCTTGATGTTCACCGTGCCGGCTTCCATTTCGTTGGAGCCGTTGATGGAGATAAACGGGATGGCCTTTTTGTCGGCGTAGTCGAACTGCTTCTTCAGCTTGGTAGCTTCCGGATACACTTCCACCGAAACGCCGTCCTCGCGGAGGGCCTTGGCAATGGGAAGAACGTAGCGGAGTTCATCGGCCCCCATCACGGCGAAGAGCAGCGTAGTGGTGGAGCCCAGGGATTCCGGGAAGAGGTTCAGGCCGGTGAGAACGTCGTAGATGCGGTCTGCGCCGAAGGAGATGCCCACGCCGGAGAGGTCCGGAAGGCCGAAGATACCGGTGAGGTTGTCGTAACGGCCGCCGCCGCAGATGGAACCAATCTCCCAATCCAGGGCTTTCACCTCGAAGATGGCGCCGGTATAATAGTTAAGGCCACGGGCCAGGGAAAGATCCATTTCCACCGGGGCCGATACACCCGCGGCAGCAATGAAGCCAAAGAGCTCCTCCAGCTCTTCCAGGCCCTTCAGACCGGTCTCGGACACAACGCCGGAAGCGCTGCCGCCCTGGAACAAGCCACGCATGGCGGCCAGCTTCTCGCTGAAGCTGCCGGAGAGCGAGAGGATTTGCTCAATGACGGAGATGCCGCCTTCGGAGAGGCCCTTATCGGCCATTTCCTCCTTTACCTTCTCTATACCTATTTTGTCCAGTTTGTCAATGGCTACGGTGATGTCTACCACCTTATCCGGAGCGCCGGCAATTTCTGCAAAACCGGTGAGGACCTTTCTGTTATTGATGTGGATGCCCACACGCACGCCCAGGAGGGTGAACACGCGGTCTACCATCTGCACCAGTTCCAGTTCGTTCACCTGGCTGCGGGTGCCGATGACATCCACGTCGCACTGGTAGAACTCACGGTAGCGGCCTTTCTGGGGACGATCTGCCCTCCAGACGGGCTGGATTTGGAAGCGCTTGAAGGGGAAGGAAATCTCGTTCTGGTGCTGTACCACGTAACGGGCAAAGGGCACCGTAAGATCGTATCTGAGGCCTTTCTCGCACACCTGAGACACCAGCGGCTTGTTGAAATCTACATCGGCGAAGGCATCTCCGGAATTGAGGATGCGGAACAGGAGCTTATCCCCTTCCTCACCGTACTTACCCAACAGCGTGGAGAGGTTCTCCATGGCCGGGGTTTGGATTTCCTGATAACCGTAGGTGCGGAAAACGCTGCGGATGGTGTCGAATATATAATTGCGGCGGGCCATCTCAATTTGGCCGAAGTCGCGGGTTCCCTTGGGTATAGAGGGTTTTTGAATAGCCATTTTTTGAAATTTTGGCAAAGTTAAGAAAAATTGTCTTATATTTGCCTTCCCGATGCGAGATTAGCTCAGTTGGTAGAGCGTTGGCTTCCCAAGCCGAAGGTCGCGAGTTCGAGACTCGTATCTCGCTCATAAAAAAAGCCAGGTCGTCAGCCTGGCTTTTTGTTTTACTTTTCCAGCAAAGATCTCAGATAGTCCACATCAAAGAACTTGGTAAAGTCCTTCATGGGAACTGTCTGCTCTGTCCCGTTCGGGAGTTTGAGGGTGATGTCAATCTTCTCGTCCGTAGAGATGGGCAGATCCGGGGTAACGCCGGGATCTATATTTTCTCCGTCCAAGGTGTTAAGCCGGGCGCGGAAGGACGAAATCTGGAAGCAGAAACCGTCGGCCGTACACATGGCCTGGATGGCGCAAGCGCCACCGCCGGAAGTGGCCCCCATCACGGGGACACCGGCATCCTTGAGGATGGACGGGAACAGGTTGCCGCAGGAGAAGGACATGCCGGAGGTGAGCACGGCGAAGTTAAGGTCGTAGTGGACATCCTTATCGGCCTCATCAAAGACGCCGTTGAAATTGCGGTCCACTTCATAGGCCACAAAGGACTTCTGGCCGGTGAGGGGGTTGTCCATGCTGATATAGCTCTCATTCAGGATGAGGGAGGTCATGGCCATTACGAGGTCTGCCGAGCCGCCTCCATTGGCCGTAATATCAATGATAAGGTTCTTTACCTCAGGGTCGGCCGCAGCTTTCTGGAGGGCGTCCAGGAAGATGACCATGTCGTCTTCCTTGGTATTTTCCACGGTGGGCATGGGACCCTGTCCGGCGTAATACTTATTCCAGGCCTCGTTGTCGGTATCGTTGAAGGAATCAAATACGCAAACAGCCGTATCTCCCTTCTTATAATAGGTTACACCCTCTCCGAAGGATTGGGGCCGAAGGTTGGTGATAGCCATCTGATCTGTCATCATCTCCATCATGGAGCCAACGGCCGTCATCACTTCCATCACTACATCCTGTTTCTCTGCCAAAACGGCCTGATAGGCAGCCTTCAGCTCTTCATCGTCCTTTTCCATGGCCGAGGTAATGTCCATGGCGGTATGGCCGTCGTAATAGATGCCCGTGAGGCCCAGCATACCTACAAGATAGTCGGCCAGGTTCTCTGACAGCAGGAGTTTCTTAATGGTTGATCCGCATTCTACATCCTCTTCCAGCGTTTTGTCCAAGCCCTTGGTCTGGAGGCTCTCATTATACTTGACGCGGCCCGGGTAGCCATAGAAGTGATCCATCGCAAAGCACAGTTCCTTATAATTGAACTCCGCCAGGTTGGCCGGACGGATGGTACGTGCCACCAGGGGCTTGTTATAGGTGGAATCAATCTCCGACAGGTCCACTTCGTTAACCGAGGTGTTGGCCACCACCTTTTCTCCGTTGAATCCGGCATGGTGGTAGAAGAGGTCGCTGTACATATCGGCCAAAGTGGCAAAGGGGAAAAACACCTTACCCTTTCCATCGGCCCGGATATCAATTCCGTAGGCCCCGAAATCCAGGGTGGTGGTTGCCTTCTCCGGGGAGGAATACAGGCCTTTGTAGCGCACAAAAGGCAAGCCGTCATAATAGACATTGGCCATACCGGGCTGCAACAGGCCCATCTGGTTGGTGAATGCCTCAAACCGATCTGACACAAATACATCGGTGCCCACGTTCACAACGGCCGTTGCATCGGCATTGGTGAGGGTATATTCTCCCTGGCCGGTATGGGCCACCTTCATCACGGAACCCGGCAGCACGATGGACTGGAAATCGGCGGCCGAAATATAGGCCACATCCGGCATATCTTCATAGAAGCGAAGCGTCACCTTTGAATCCGGGGCCACCTTGGTCACTACGGGGAAGACCCTTTCGGTATAGGCGCCACCGTCGGGCTTTTCATCGGCCACTGTGTTTTGGGCCGAGTACAACCTGGGGCTGCAGGCGGTAATCACCAGAAGGGCCGCCAGAGCAGAGACAGAAACAAGCTTTTTCATTTTGCAATAAGTTCAATTATATACTACAAATATAGTGTAGGTTTTTCGAAATTTTGTTATATTTGTGGGAGATTTCTAACTTTTCTTACAAAATGGAAGAAAAAGAAGGCAAATACCTCTTCGGAGTGGTAAAGGTGGGAGACAAAGGACAGATTGTAATTCCCAAGGAAGCCCGCAAGGTTTATGACGTAAAACCCGGCGACACCCTGATGCTGCTGGGAGACCAGAAGGGAATGGCCCTGTTAAAGACCGATATTTTCCAAGCCATAGTAGACCAGGCCATGGAGGGGCTCACAAAATGAGAAAGCACTGGATGGACAACCTGCGCTGGGTCACCGTGCTCCTGGTGCTCTTCTACCACGTCATCTACTTTTATAATAACAAAGGCGTCTTTGGCGGTATAGGCGGCTTCGGTCCCTATCCGGAAACGCCGCAGTACCAGGACGTTGTGATGTACATCCTATACCCCTGGTTCATGCCGCTGCTGTTTATCCTGGCCGGCATCAGCTCCAGCTACGCCCTGGAGAAGAAAAGCGCCAAAGAGTGGTTCAAAGCCCGCACGCGTAAGCTGCTGGTGCCGGGAACCATCGGCCTGTTTGTATTCCAGTGGATGACGGGGTATTTCAATACGGCCGTAGCCCGGGGAACCGGCATCTTTGACGGCCTGCCCGGTGTGGCAAAATGGGCTATCATGGCCGTGAGCGGCATAGGTCCGCTCTGGTTTGTGCAGCTTCTATGGCTGCTGAGCCTGGTGCTGCTGGCTGTGCGCGCTATGGATAAGAACGACATGTTCTGGAACGCTTGTGGAAAGCTGAACATAGTGTGGATCATTATGCTGGGCGTGTTGTTCTGGGCCAGTGCGCAGACGCTCATCAGGAATCCCCGCCCCGAAAGCGCCGACGGCCTTCTGAACCTTTACAAACCCTTCTTCTACCTGGTCTCCTTTCTGCTGGGTTACTTTGTGTTTTCCCACGAAGAGGTTCAGCAGAAGATTAAGCAGGCCTGGATTCCGCTGCTCAGCTGTGCCATAGTAGCCGGAACGGTACTCATTGTCACCACCTTCGGCCAGGACAATACCACGGCCACCTATATGAGCAGTCCCCTCAACTGCCTTTACGGCTGGCTGGCCTGCCTGGCCATGATGGGCTGGTTTCAGGCCAAATTTGACTGCACCAACAAGTTTGCCGGCTATATGACTCGCACCAGTTTTGGCCTCTACATAGTCCACTACCTGGTAATAGCCAGCCTTGGTTACATGATGAAAATGTACACTGAGCTGCCGCCGGTAGCCATGTACGTTATCCTCACCATAGCTGTATTCACCCTCTCCCCCGCCCTGTATGAGGTTCTTCACCGCATTCCGTTCATCCGCTGGTGCGTGTTTGGAGAAAAGAAAAATGCATAGTATGAAAAGAATCCTTGCCCTCTTCCTGCTAATCGGCGCCCTGTCGGCCTGCTCGTCCGTGCAGGACCTTTCCGGAACCTGGGAGTTCTCGCTGGACCCCAACCAGACCCTCAAGGCCGATGATCCCTTCGAAGACACCATAGTGCTGCCCGGCACCACAGACCTGGCCGGGAAAGGCCAGGAGCCAGGGGCCGATGTGAAAACGATGCGGCTCACCCGCCGCCATTCCTATGTAGGCAAGGCCTGGTACCGGAAGACGGTCACCGTCCCGCAGGCCTGGAAAGACAAGGACCTGTGCCTCTTTCTGGAGCGCACCAAGGCCACCACGCTCTATCTGGACGGCGTCCAGGTGGGCATCTGCAACGACGTCTCCACCCCGCAGGGCTATCTTTTGGGGTCCATTAAACCGGGCGTTCACACCCTGGTCCTCTGCGTAGACAACGCCGGCGGCGTACCGGAAGGCGTCATCCGCAGCTCGCACCTGTACTCGGAAGACACGCAGACCAACTGGAACGGCATTATCGGCCGCATTGAGCTGGGTCCGGTCCAGAATCGGGAGAAGGCCGCCAAGACCCATATGCCCCGCCTTGAAATAAAGGACGGACAGTTTCAGGCCGATGGGCATCCGGTCTTCCTTCGCGGCAAGCACGACGCCTGCGTGTTCCCCCTCACGGGTCACACGCCCATGGACAAAGAAACCTGGCAGCAGTATTTCGGACAGTGCGCAGAATACGGCATCAACCACGTGCGTTTCCACTCCTGGTGCCCGCCGGAGGCCGCTTTTGAGGCAGCCGATGAGCTGGGTATCTACCTCCAGCCCGAACTCCCCTTCTGGGGCACGCTGGAAGGAGAGGAACTGCTGTCTTTCCTCAAAAAGGAAGGCATTAACATAGTAAAGACTTACGGCCACCATCCCTCCTTCGCCCTCTTCTCGCTGGGTAACGAAGTATGGGGAGAAGCCTCCGTAATGCAGGATCTGGTGGAGACTTTCCGCAGCCACGCCCCTCAGATTCTCTACACCAACGGAACCAACGCCTTCCTGGGCTATCAGGGCTACGTGGAAGGAATGGACTTCCAGGCCACCTGCCGCACTGGAGGAGAGGCCTATGACGGATACCACAAGCACGTCCGCAGCTCGTTTGCCTTCTGCGACGCCCAGGACGGCGGCATCCTCAACCGCTTCTATCCCAACACACGCTTCAATTATGCTGACGCCCTCCGGAGCTCTCCGGTACCGGTCATCAGCCACGAGACAGCCCAGTTCCAGAGCTACCCGGACTACGCCCAGATAGAGAAATACACCGGCCCGCTGGAGCCCCGCAACCTGGTGGAGTTCCGCCGCCGGCTGGTAGAAGCCGGCCTGGGAGATCAGGCCAAGGACTTCCAGCGCGCATCGGCCGCCTGGCAGGCCCAGTTGTACAAGGCCGATATCGAGCTGTGCCTCCGCACCCCCGGTATGGGCGGCTTCCAGCTGCTGGACCTGCAGGACTACCCCGGTCAGGGATCGGCCTACGTGGGTATCCTGGATGCCTTTATGGACAGCAAGGGAGCCGTAACGGCAGATGAGTGGAGAGGCTGGTGCAGCGACATAGTACCCCTGGCCCAGTTTGACAAATACTGCTGGAGCACGGACGAAACCTTCCGTGCGCAGGTGGCCCTGGCCCGCTTCAGCCAGGAGCCGGTGACCGGCATCGAGTGGTCCCTCTCTTCCGGCGCGGCCGGCACCATGGACGTCCCGGCCGGCGAAGGCCTGCTGGATGCAGGCGCCATTGAGATAGACCTTTCCGGTTTTGACGCCCCGGCGCAGCTGGAGCTTAGCGTGACCGCCCTTACCACCAAAGGTCCCCGCCGGAACAGCTGGCCCCTCTGGGTCTATCCGGCCGGTAACACGCCCGACAAGAGCGGCATTACCATCGTGAAGGAGCTCTCCCCTTCGGCCCTGACGGCCCTCAAGGGCGGCGCTTCCGTGCTGCTGATGCCCTCCGACACCACGGATACCGTAGGCGGCCTCTTTGAGACCGACTACTGGAACTACCGGATGTTCAAAGACATCTGCGAGAGCAACGGAAAGCCCGTTTCTCCCGGCACGCTGGGCCTCCTGATGGACCCGTCCCACCCGCTGTTCCGCGAATTCCCCACGGACGGGCACACCTCCTGGCAGTGGTTTCCCGTAACCAAGGCTTCTCGGCCCGCCATCCTGGACAAGCTGGACGGCTACAAGCCCATTGTACAAGTGATTGACAACGTGGAGCGCAACCACCGTCTGGGCCTGGTATACGAGTTCAAAGTGGGCCAGGGCAAGTTGCTGGTGTGCTGCGCCAACCTGGAGGAAGTGCTGGACAAGCCCGAAGGACGCCAGTTCTACAGCGCCCTCCTGGACTATATGCGCTCCCCGGAGTTTGCTCCGGAAACTGAAATGGAATTCTAGAATTTGAGCTATTTGTCCTTTGGTTTTTGTATATTTGTATTTATAACCACATAGCATCCAAAATGGATAAAAAAATAGCACTGAACCCTAACGAAGTAGTGGCTTTTCTGGAAAAAGCCCCGGAAAGCTTCACCCGGGAAGACATGCTCTCCTTCATTGAGGAGAAGGGCATCCGAATGATTGATTTTATGTATCCGGCCGAAGACGGGAGGGTCAAGACCCTCAACTTCACCGTCAACAGCCTGGAGTATGCAGAGACCATCCTCACGGAGGGCGAGCGGGTAGACGGCTCCAGCCTCTTCCCCTCTTTCATAGAGGCCGGCAACAGTGACCTCTACGTAATCCCCCGCTACCGCACGGCGTTTGTGGATCCGTTCAACCAGATTCCCACCCTGTGCTTCCTCTGCGGTTTCTACGACAAGAGCGGCAAGCCCTTTGACTGCGCCCCCCACGCCACCTTGATGAGGGCCGAAAAGGCTTTCGAAGCCTC
>DFLI01000044.1 GCA_002373715.1 Bacteroidales bacterium UBA3623 | reverse complement strand
GTTCTTCTGAAAAACGAAGACCGCAACGCCTCCCTGGCCAAGGTTACCGCGCATCTGCCGGAGCTCCAGGCCTCCCTCCCCGGAAACCCCAGCTATCACGGTTTCGTCCCCGGAACGGAGTCCAACATCTTCTCCTGCGATGTAATCTATTATGGTGGTTACACCAACGCCGGTTACAAGACCATCGCCATCAACTTCCCTTACGACGAGAAAGTGCAGGAAGAGCATGGCACCCGTACCATCCTGTTCGACAACATTATCCGCGAAAAATATAACCGCACGGTGTTCCCGGTGGGCATGCTTCTTCTTGAAGGAGATGACCAGGCTCACGTGGACGCCAACGCCTTCTACTGGGACATTGTGTTCCGTGAAGTGGCCAAAGGCCTGGGCGTAAAGGAAACCGTGAACGGAAAGGGCCCTGTGGCTGCCGCGCTGGGCAGTGAGGCCCTCACCTTCGAGAAGGCCAAATCCAATGTGCTGGGTACTTATCTTTGCCTCCAGGAGGTGAAGGAAAACCGCATCGACGCCCTCATCATGCCCAAGGATGTGCTGGGTACCTTCATTGTCAACGTCTTCCGTTCCACCCGCTTCGGTGTGGCGGATGCAACGGGCCGTGCCAACGTGGCCGTATACAATTTCCTGCTGGAGAGCGGCGCTATTACCCGCAAGGCTTCCGGCAAGTATGCCATTGACTACGCCAAGACGGAGGAAACCCTGGCCCAGTTGGGTGCCCGCATCCTGGAAATCCAGGCCACCGGAGACCAGAAGGCCGCCCATGAGTTTATGGAGAAATACGCTGTCGTAAGCCCTACCATCAAGGCCGATATCGTGAACCTCGAACTGGAAAAGATCCCCGTGGATATCCGTTTCACCTACGAAAAATAATAACATTCTATAATGGCTAAGAAATTTAACCTTAAGTATTGGGTGTTCCTGCCGCTAGTGCTCGCTATCACCATCTTCCTCTGGGCCGTGCCCGTGTCCTTCTTCGGCATTGAGGCACTGACCGTAGTTCAGCAGCGCGTTATCGCCCTGTTTGTGTTCGCAGCCCTTATGTGGATTTTCGAAATCATTCCCAACTGGTCCACCTCGCTGCTTGTGATTGTGATTTCCCTCCTGACGGTGTCCAACAAGGGTATTGGCCTGTTCTGTGATCCTCAGTACGGTACGCTGGTCCCTTATGCCCGTATCATGAGCTCTATGGCAGACCCTGTGGTGATGCTCTTCCTGGGCGGCTTCGTGCTGGCCATCATGGCAGAGAAGTACGGTCTGGACGTAACCATGGCCCGCGCCCTCCTGAAACTCTTTGGCACCAAGCCTGAGATTGTGCTGCTGGGCTTCCTCATTATGATCTCCATCTTCTCTATGTTTATGTCCAACACCGCCACCGCCGCTATGATGCTGGCCCTCCTCACCCCGGTGCTTTCCAAGCTCCCGGCCGATGACAGGGGCAAGGTGGGTCTGGCCCTGTCCATCCCCGTCGCCGCCAACCTCGGCGGTATCGGCACCCCTATCGGCACCCCTCCCAACGCCACGGCCAAGGGCGCTCTGGAACAGGCCGGTATCGACGTGAGCTTCGGTGAGTGGTGCGCCCATATGATCCCTTACGTGATCATCATGATCGTGATTGCCTGGGTCGTGCTGCGCGTGTTGTTCCCTTTTAAGACCAAGAAACTGGTGCTGGAGATTCCCGAGAGCAGCCAGAAGAAAGACTGGAAGCTCTATGTGGTATGGATCACCTTCATCGGTACCATCCTGCTGTGGGCTACCGAGCAGATTACCCATATCAACTCCAATATCGTAGCCCTCATCCCGCTGGGCGTGTTCACCGCAACGGGCCTGTTCGGCAAGAATGAAATCAAGGAAATCAACTGGACTGTGCTGTGGCTGGTAGCCGGTGGCTTCTGCCTGGGTTACTGCCTGCAGGATACGGGTCTGGCCAAGGTACTCATTCAGGCCATTCCGTTTGGCAGCATGAGCGTGGTGGTGGTGCTTATCATCGCCGGCCTTGTGTGCTACTTCCTGTCCAACTTCATCTCCAACTCCGCTACGGCTGCCCTGCTCATTCCTATCCTGATTGTGGTTGCCAACGGTATGGCAGATCCTGAGGCCGCCAACAACGCCCAGTTCCTGGCCATGGGTGGCACTTCGGCCATGATTATCTTCATCGCCGTCTGCGCCTCCATCGCCATGCTGTTCCCCATCTCCACTCCTCCGAATGCCATTGCTTCCTCTACCGGTATGGTGGAGACCAAGGATATGACCAAGGTGGGTCTGATAATAGGTATCATCGGCTTCGTGCTGGGTTACTTCTGGCTTACCAAGCTATTCCCCTTTGCCTAACGCCAAAGGGGAATAAAAGGGCCTTCGACCCATTGGGGGGCTATCCCCCCAAACCCCCTGGGTCGCTTCGCTCCAAAGGTTCTTCGATGAAAGAAGTTCAAATATGAAAAAAGGTATCATTATTGTCTTGGCAGCCCTGCTCTCCTGCAGCGCTGCTTTTGCGCAGGAAGAAAAGCCTGCCCACTTCAAGCTGTACGGCTTTATCCGTAACTATCTCACCGCCGATTCCCGTGCTGTAAACGGCGGCACCGAAGACCTGTATTTCTACATGCCCAAGGGCCATGACATGCAGGACGGTATAGATGTGAACGCCGGCTTCAACTGGCGCTATGTATCCCTCACTTCCCGTCTGGGCCTGGATGTATCCGGCTACAAGTGGGGCAGCATGGGCGTGTCCGGTAAGGTTGAGGCAGATTTCTACTACCTCAGCGGCTCCGTTCCCACCCTGCGTCTTCGTCAGGCTTTCATGAAGCTTACCTGGGACAACAGCCCCGTGGCCCTTACCCTGGGCCAGTCCTGGCATCCCATGGCGGCCGATATGCCCCACATGAACAACCTGGAAACGGGTGCTCCCTTCAATCCCTTCAACCGCAGTCCCCAGATTACGGCCGATGTGAACCTGGGCGCCGGCTTCAGCCTCACCGCAAGCCTCCTGTATCTGAACCACTATCTGCCCACCGGTCCTTCCGGTAAGAGCAAGGATTACTACAAGTACGGCCTTCCCGAAGCCTATCTGGGTGTAAGCTTCAAGAGCAGCAAGTTCCTGGGCCGTGTGGGTGTGGATGTAGTGAACATGCGCCCCTACCGCACCATCGCCGACTGGAGAGTCCAGGACGCACAGGGCCCCACCATCGAGGTGAAGAGCCTGCTCACCACCTTCTCTCCCTTCGTGTTCCTGCAGTTCACCAGCGGTAAGTTCCAGCTGCGTGCCAAGAGCATCCTGGCCCAGGCTGGCGAGCACATGAACCTGCTGTCCGGTTACGGTGTGCACAGCTTTAATTCTGACGGAACCATTGAGTACACTCCCATGCAGGACTGGGCTTCCTTCGTGAGCTTCCAGTACGGCAAGAAGTTCCAGGTGATGGCTATGCTGGGTTATATGAAGCAGCTGGGTACCACCAAGGACCTCTGCGACAACAACGTGTGGATGAACACCTCCGCCGACGTGCGCATCCAGCAGGCTTTCCGCGCCACCCCTACCGTGGCCTGGAACCTGGGTAAGTTCACCGTGTCCCTGGAGTACAACCTCACCGCCGCCCAGTTTGGCTATGGCGCCCGCAACGAGCGCGGTATGTTCACCGGAGACAAGGAGTGGATCCTCAATCACCGCTTCATCTGCATGACGAAGT